>JAFTVY010000056.1 GCA_017465545.1 Ruminiclostridium sp. | reverse complement strand
GGTGCCCCCTCAGGCAATTCCTGCCTTTTATAAGAAACTATTAATTCCGACAAATGCGAAACGGCAGGGGACAAAAAATCTGCTTGGCAGACACAGAAAAGGGGTGCCCCCTCAGGCAATTCCTGCCTTTTATAAGAAACTATTAATTCCGACAAATGCGAAACGGCAGGGGACAAAAAATCTGCTTGGCAGACACAGAAAAAGGGGTGCCCCCTCGGCAATTCCCGCCTTTTATAAGAAACGATTAATTCTGCAACTATAAAACGGCAGGAATAAAAACTTTCGTACAGAAACCATATTAAAAACGCCATTCAAAGAACAAAAGGAAAGCTTGTCCCGAAACGCCCGTAGATAGCGAAGTTTGTGGAAAACAGTCACGGATTTTTGCACTGGCGCTAAAGAAAAAGCTAAAAAATTAGTCAAAATGAGGAAATTCACAGATTTTCGATAATTTTCTCTTGACTTAGGAATAATTATAGTATATCATTATAATGTATAATTGTGTGAAGTATATCTCACAAAAGATAAAAATAACTAAAAAGGTAACAAAAAATGACAATCAGACTTTCAGCTTCAATGCTTGCAAGCGACCTTTCTGCCATCGCAGACGAAATAAAAAGATGCGAGGCCGCTGAAATAGAATGGCTTCATATAGACGTTATGGACGGCGTTTTTGTTGACAATATAACCTATGGCAACAACGTAGTAGCCGCTATAAGAGGTAAAAGTGAAATATTCTTTGATACCCATCTTATGGTAACGGATCCCACAAGACTCATACCGCTCTTTGCAAAGGCGGGCAGCGATATGCTGACTATCCACCTTGAAAGTGGCGGCGATACAGCCGAGAATCTGAAAGCAATCAGAAATCACGGTATGAAATCGGGACTTGCCGTAAAACCCGGCACACCGATAGAGGAGGTTTATCCCTATCTTCCTCTTTGCGATATGGTGCTGGTTATGACGGTAGAACCCGGTTACGGCGGTCAGGGCTTTATCCCCTTCTGTGCCGATAAGGTAAAGGTACTGCGTGATTACTGCAACGAAAACAATATAGAAATGGATATTCAGGTTGACGGCGGAATAAACGCCGATACAGCCGGTATTGTAAAGGCGGCAGGTGCAAACGTTCTTGTGGCAGGCACGTATCTTTTCAAAGCAGAGGATATAAAAAAAGCCGCAGAACTTATAAGATAATCAGTAAAGTGCAGACAGTCTGTCTACGGCGTTATAGCATACAAGTCTGTAATGCTCGGCTGTTTCACATTTGATATTGCTCTCGCACAGCGACACCTCGGCATATTCCCTTGATATGGTTTCTATCAGCGTTGCTTTTAAAAAGGCGGGAATTATAAGTCGGTAGCATCCGTCAAGGTAATACAGTACCGAGCATACGTTTCCGCAGTTTATCTTCAGTACACGGCATAGTGCTATCATATCGTCAAGGCAGTCGCTTTCAGCTAAAATATATCTGCCCTTGCGGTAGCCTGATTTTTCATTCTGCCTGCAATCGGCACGGCCAAGGCAGGACAGATAGAGCATACAGCCTCCGTCCTTTGTGGGAAAGGCTTCAATCAGCAATCTGTCTCCCGAAAGGGACAAGCCCTCCCTTTCCCTTATAGAGGCAATCAGCTTTGAAAGTGCAAGTCTTGTCTGACGGGAATGACCTGATATATCCTCATAGCGGATATTATAGCTGTACATATCCGACAGGGCGAGTGTTATTCTGACGGTACCTCCTGCAAGTGTATCGATCTGCATATTCATTCCCCCATTTTAAAAAAATCAACCAATTATCTGAAAGGTATTATATCTCTGATGAGTAGTCCAACAAGAGAAGAGCTTCTACGGAAGATCGACGACGCTCCGCTCCTTATGACAATGGATGCGGCAAGAAAAAAATTACGCAAGCCACGTAGCGTATATGGTGACCAGATACTCCTTATGCTCGCTGTGATGGTGCTTGCAATCTATATATACGGTTTCCGCTCCCTGGCGGTGTGCATCTGCTCGGTATCATGCTGTGCGATAACCGATATGATAGGCTGTTTTCTGTGCAAGAAGGAATACAGCTTCAAGGATCTTTCAAACGTAGCCTACGGTATGGCGGTTGCGCTTATGCTCCCCGCCTGCGTAGAATATCATATAGTAGCAATCGGAGCCGTGCTTGCCATAACGGTAAAGCACATCTTCGGCGGTAAGGATAATTACATCTTCAACCCTGCCGCAGTTGCAATTGCATTCCTGATAATCTGTTATCCTCAGCAGGTGCTGACCTATCCTGAGCTTGGTGCGGAGCTTCCTGTATTCGGAGCAATAGACGTACCTCACGTAAACAGTATCGAAAGTAACTTTATTAAAAATGGTGCTATACCAAATCTTTCTGTACTGGAAGTAATTATGGGCAATTTCTCAGGCCCGATGGGAACTACGCATATACTGGTGCTTTTAGTCAGCGGTATCTGTCTACTGTTCAGAAAAAGCATATCCTTTGCGGCTACCCTTGGCGGTATGGGCAGTATGGCACTTATAAGCTTTATGCTGACCGGCTCTGCCGATATAGTAGTATTCCGTTTTATAAGCGGCTTTGTACTGTTCGGCTTTATATTCCTTGCCAGCGATCCGCAGACGCTCCCCGTAACAGGCGGTGGCAGATTCTTATACGGACTTGCTCTTGGCACTACCGCTACAATTTTCAGAAACAGCGCAAGCATCGAGGGCGTATTCGTATTTGCATTGCTTATAACCAATGCTCTGTCCCTTTACCTTGACAGACTCTGGTTTGATATAAAGAGACTTATAAAGCAGGCATTCACCTATCTTAAAAACAACTTAGGCTCCTTTGAGCGTATGTCAAGGGATGCAAAGCAGGGCAAGACTCATTCTCTGGCAGACACCCAGGAAATCATAATCCAGCCTGTAAATTATAATATGCCCGCTATAGACAATAAAGTTACAAAGGTAAAACGCAAGAAAAAGTTAGGTTTTGCCGAAATAAAGGATAGCATCGCAGATCTTTTCACAAAGAAAAAGAAACAGACAAATAAAACGGAGGTCAGTCATGGCAACAGCAAAACAGATAAAGCCGGAAAAGATAAAAAAGAAGACTGATTTCAGGTTTACAAGGGATCTTCTTGACGGTCTTGCAAAGCAGAACGTGGTGCTTATGACGGGTATTGTCACCGCCCCGGTAATCATTGCCGCAACCTCCTTTAAAAAGGGTGTGGTAATTGCGCTTGCCTTTGCGGTAATATCCTTTCTTACTATACTCACCTGCTCCTTTGTCCCTAAAAAAATCGTCTACACGCTACGTGTAATTATATATGCTATAGTAGGCTCGGTTTATTATATCCCGACGGTGTTACTGCTGGAAAAAGTTTTCCCGCTGACGGTTGAGCTTATCGGCATATATATGCCGCTTATAATTACCAATGCGCTGATATTTTCGAAGACGGAAAGCAGATTTTATCTGGAATCCAAGCCTAAAATGGTGATAGACGTAATAGTATTTATTGCGGGCTTTTCCGTAATCTGCGTACTCACGGGCAGCTTCAGAGAAATGATATGCTTCGGTTCCTTTGCAGGAATAAAGCTTACCGATTTCAGCATTCCCGCCTTTGAGGCACCCTTCGGCGGATTTATTCTTCTTGGTATAATGGCAGGTACCTTCAGGGCGTTATACTACTATCTGCGTAACAGAAGAATAAAGCAGAATGAGGAGCTTGCAAAAGCGGAAGCTATAGAAAAAGAAAAGGCAGAACAGCTCGCAAGGGATATAGCAGATGAGCCGAAGCAACTGCCTCAGAACGAAAAGGAATAAACAATGGATAAGCTTTTACTATTTATCAATACAGCTATGCTTGCCATGTTCGTGGAAAATGCGATTTTCAGCAGAGCGCTGGGTACCAGCGTTGCCTTTTATGCCTCACGAAAAAAAGAAAGCATAATCGGTCTCGGTCTTGGCATAACCTACGTAACGGTGCTATCAAGCTTTGTTACCTTCTGGTTTGACGCATGGCTTTATAACTGGGAATACTACTACGTGATAATGCCGCTGATATACACTCTTATCGTATCAATAATCTATACGGCAAGTCTGCTTATTATCTGGAGATTCCTCCCGAAGCTCTTCAGAAATATAAAGAAATACGTTCATCTGTCGGTATTCAATGCGGCGGTTTTAGGCGCATTGTTCTTAAATACGGTATATCATACCGATCTTCTGCAATATATAGCCTTTGGCGTAGGTATTTCCGCAGGCTTTTTCATTGCGGTTTTCTTCCTTCATATTGCAAACGAGAGACTTAACTCTCCGCTTATTCCCGAAGCCTTCAGGGGTATGCCCATTATGATGGTATTCGTAGGAATAATGTCGCTGGCATTCTATGCGCTTACAGGTTATAACACAGGAGCGATAGCATAAAATATAATTTAAAAAGGGATATTGAGATATGAAAAATAAAGGCATGAAGGTCAAGCGTCGTCGCAGGAGCTTCTATAAAAAAAGAAAAAGCACCGGTCGGAAGATACTCGAGGTAATCCTTATAATCCTGCTGATAGCGGCACTTATATTTATCGGATACTCGGTAGCTCCGCCTCTGATAAAATTTCTTTCCGGAGAGGGCAACACCTCGTCGACAAGCGAGCCTGTATGGACTCCGCCCGAAACCACCACAACACAGTCTGAAAGTGTAACAACTACCACACCTCCGACAACTACCGAGAAGCCGGAAGAAAAGCCTGTGCTTTTAAGCGGAAATGCAGTAACGGCACCCTCTACTGCTCTTTCAGGCACAACGGCTCTGAACAGCTATCTCGAAGGTGTCAAAAAAGCGGGCTATACTACGGTTATTTTCAACCTGAAGGACGATACGGGTCGCCTGCTTTATAAATCGACGGTAAGCACGGTAAAGGATAACAATAATATCGTAACCGGCAAGCTGACCGCCGCACAGATAGTAAGCATTTCAAAAACTGCAGGGATAACTCCCGTAGCCTTTATCAATACACTTGAGGATCACCTCATTTCAACGGTTGTCGGTGAAGCCGGCTACACCACCACGGGAAACTGGGGCTGGCTGGACGCTTCTCCCGAAAAGGGTGGCAAGCCCTGGGCAACTCCCTATTCCGAAGAAGCTGTAAGCTATCTATCCGATATATCGAAGGAATTATCAAAAGCGGGCTTTGAAGGAATTATTTTAAACGGAGTAAAATTCCCGAAATTCGGCAACTACGACTATTCCCTCCTCCCTGCTTATCTTAAAGAAAGCAACAGAGCGGAAAAGCTTGTATCCCTGATAAACAAATGCTCTGCTTCAGCAGATAAGTCCCATACAACAGTCAATATTGACGCCGCCCAGCTACTTACCGTAAACAAGTCGGTATATAAGGGAACGGCGGAAATATGGAAATACAGATCAAATCTTTCAAAATCAGGATTACTGGTAACGCTTGACGTCAATACTCTTGGTACCACACTCACAATATCCGACAGCGAAACCCTTAAGGTTGACAAGGATATTACAAAGGCTGTAGCCTCGGTATTCGGAAGAGTAAGACAGCTTGCAGGAAATACCGAAATTGCCGTAGGTATAAGCGGTTCTGAAAAGCTTACCGCCGCACAGAAAAAGGACGTAGAAAACGCCTTTAAAAAGCTCGGCTACAAAAATATTGTACTGACGTAAGAAAAAAAGTCTTGCATTTATCACGGTAATAAGGTATAATTGAATATGGTGTTTATTACGTGTCAGGCACAGTTCTGACAATAATACAATAAACGGACAAAAGAAAGGAAAATCAAAATGACAGATTTATTTACACTTCTCGCACAGACAGCTACAGGCACAGGAGACGCAGCCTCAAATCCCGCAACAATGCTCACAATGCTTATTCCTCTTGTAGCAATGATAGTTATCTTCTACTTCCTTATCATCAGACCTGAAAAGAAGCGTTCCAAGAAGATGAAGGAAATGCTTAATAACCTTGAGGTAGCTGACGAGGTAGTTACAACCGGCGGTATCATCGGCAGAGTTGTAAGCGTTAAGGAGGATACAGTTCTTATCGAAACAGGCAGCGACAGAACAAAGATCCGTGTTTTAAAGGGTGCAATCGCTGAAAACAGAACTATCCACGATACAACAGAAGGCTAATAGAACAAGTCCAAAAAGCTATCAGGCGTAGAGTCTGATAGCTTTTTTACTTTTTTAACAAGTAATTCGTTTAATATTTAACAATTTTTCCTGATATATATTGCATTATACGACAAAATGTGCTAAAATAATGATATATATTGTATTATAGGACAAAATGTGCTAAAATAATAATATATAACAAACCACTCTTTAATCGGAGGCAATATGAAGCCCTTAAAGAAAATAATAAGCAAATATATGTATCTCACTACCTTTGTTCTTGTGGTGGCGATAGTTATAGTTCTTACGGCTATTCAGCTTTTCACCGAGCAAAGACGAGCCGTAGACAGCTCTCATCTTACCCTGCACCAGATCGAACACGTTCTTGAGGAGAACCGGACGGAGCTTTCTGAAATTGAAGCGGAATACCGCAATACCTGTATAAACAATTCTGACGCAGTAGCTGAGATACTTGACGGAAATCCCGACTATCTGAACAACATTGATATGCTCAAAAAGGTTGCGGAAATGATCGAGATAGATGAAATACACATCTTCGATAAATCAGGAAAGATATATTCGGGTACTCATCCGCAGTATTACGGACTTACCTTTGACTCAGGCGAGCAGATGGCTTTCTTCAAGCCTATGCTGAATGATAAAAGTATGAAGCTGGTACAGGACGTTACTCCCAATACCGCAGAGGAAAAGCCTATGCAGTATTCTGCCGTATGGAGCAAGAATAAGGAATATATCGTACAGATAGGTATGGAGCCTGTCAACGTACTGAAGGTAACGCAGAAGAATGAGCTATCCTATATTTTCTCGCTGTTCAGAGTGAGCGTGGATGCAAATTACTATGCGATTGACGGCGACACACACAAGGTAGTAGGCTCTACAAAGACTGAGGCGGTCGGTCAGGACGCATCGGCTATCGGTCTTGATATGAAAAAAATAAAGAACGATCCCGACGGATTCCATGCAACTGTGGACGGTAGTCATTCCTTCTGCATATTCAAGGAATCGGAAGGCATATACATAGGAAGAATCGTTTCCTCCAGCATTCTTTATCAGCGTGTACCTACCACAGCCTTCTGGACAACACTCAGTCTGCTGGTAATTGCTTTTCTCCTTGCAAAAATAGTAGTCTACTATATGGATAATTACGTGGTAAAGGGAATACGAAGCGTCAACAAAAGTCTACAGGCAATTTCTGCGGGCGACCTTATGACTACGGTAGACGTAAGAAACAGCTCTGAGCTTGCAGAGCTTTCCGACTATATCAATGCGATGAAAAAGAGTCTGCTGAAAAACAACAAGCAGATGTCCTACGTGCTCAGCAAGACGGAACTGCACATTGGTATATTTGAATATGACGATAAGCGAAGAAACGTAGTATATACGGAGCTTCTTCCTGAAATTCTCGGAACTGATGAAGAGAATATGAAGAAGATTTCCGCAGATTCGGACAGATTCAGAGAATTTATAGATGAAATTTGTAAAGACGCTGTCCCCGACGAAAACAGCACCTTCAGACTCGGTGACCGCTATATCAGGCTGGAGGAGACTGAGGAGGACGGAAATATATTCGGCGTAGTGCTGGACGTTACCGAAAGCGTAAACAAGCGCCGCAAAATAGAGCTTGAAAGAGATATAGACGTTCTTACGGAAATATATAACCGCCGTGGTCTTGACAACAAGCTGACAGAGGTCTTTGCAGACCGTGAGGAGCTTGGTCGCAGCGCCGTTATAATGATTGACGCCGACGGGCTGAAAAAGATAAACGACACCTACGGACACGAAAAGGGCGACGTATATCTTAAAAAGATAGCCAAGGTCATCAACAACTATGGTATAAAGAACAGCATTGCCGCAAGGCAGGGCGGAGACGAATTCGTACTGTTCCTTTACGGCTATGACAGCGACGATGAGCTTCTCCGTGCAATAGCAACGCTGGAATATATCCAGAACAACAGTATGGCAACCCTTGAAAAGGGACTGACCGTGCCGATGAGATTCTCAATGGGCTACTGCCTTGTGGGTGACAGAACTGATTATCAGACTCTGTTCAAGGAGGCTGACGAAAATATGTATAAGAATAAGGCAAAGCGCAAAAGCGAAATAAGATAAAGCAAAGGAGCTGTAAATTTATTTTACAGCTCCTTATTTTTTATTCAGCTATACTTTTTACCCATCCAGTGATACCGTTTTTAAGTCTTTCATCGGCAGGTCTGCCGTCGTCAAACATAAGATCGTGCTGTATCCAGTTTATCATACAATGCTGGCCCATCTCAAAGCCGTAGAACACCGAAGAAACGCCTCCGTCACCGTTATATACCCACTTCGGGAAGAAGCAGATAGTATCAGGTAGAGCATTCAGTTCCTTTTCAAAGGGTGCTATGCATTCATCAAAATCAGCCATTTCGTCATGCCTGCCGTGGGCGATAATAAGCTTTGTACCGCCGCTTATGATTTCCTTTATCTTGTTTATTTTGGGAAGGTAGCCTGAAGCTATCGGGATAGCACCGTCAAAAAAGCCTACGTAATCTTCAAGTAACTGCCAGGTGAAATATCCGCCCGAGGACGCACCCATAACGAATTTCTTGCTTACGTTGTCCTTGTTTTCTTCGCAGACCTTATCGAAAATCGCCTTTATCGGCTTGCTGTGGATCTTATCCCAGGTGCCTTTTATCCAGCCCTCCTCCGTCCTTTCTTCGTTGGCAAGAGGGACTATGATATATGCGCCGCCCATTTTTTGCTGATATTTCGCAGAGGCGTACTGCTCTGCTCCGCAACACATTATGCAAGCCTCCTCCATAAGGGAGTTGCTCGCTCCGTGAAGCCACATCATAACGGGGTATTTTTTATTCTTATCAGCTCCGTGCTTTACGGGATCATAGACGTAATATCTTATATCACCCGTCTGCTCGCAGGGGTAGATATATTTATCAAAAAGACCTAAATACTGTCTTGTCTTATAGGTATTTTCGTAGCTTATAAATTCACCCTCAGAAAGATATTTTGCCCATTCGGGAACAGCCTTCTTATCCTGAGTTGTTTTTTTAAAATCGGGTAATGCCATTTCAAGACCTCCTTTTAAGAGACTATGTCTCCTGATATTTTTATTCTGCTTCTACCTTGGTATTCTTGCCTACAAGAACGGCTATGATTCCGCCTACGATAAGTGCCGCAAAGCCTGTAAGGGT
Organism: Ruminiclostridium sp.; assembly: GCA_017465545.1. Classification (GTDB taxonomy): domain Bacteria; phylum Bacillota; class Clostridia; order Oscillospirales; family Ruminococcaceae; genus Ruminiclostridium_E. The sequence goes on along the minus strand of JAFTVY010000056.1, from coordinate 36,824 downwards.
TGCTATATTAAAGCCGAAGCCTGCAGGGAATATCACGTATACCGAGCCTGCCACAAGACCTAAAATCACGCTGTAGACCATAAGGCTCCACTTTTTCATAAGGAAGGTGATAAGTCTTGCACCCAGTACAAGACCTGCTATAACACCGATTGCACAAGGGATGATTATTGCAAAGTCAAAGCCCTTGACAGCGGCTATTACCGTAGAGTACACACCGAGAGTCATCATAACGAAGGAGCCTGATACACCGGGGATAATCATTGCTATTGCCGCTACGAAGAGAGATACCATCATAGTAAGGAAGAAGGGTACGTCCATAGCGTAGCTGACGTTCAGTGACGTTTTACCGCTGTCAACCTTTAAAACGTCGTGATAGATGAAGGTCATGCTTTTGCCGGCTTCGATAACTGCGCCCTCTTTATTTGTAAAGGTATTGGGAGTATTTGCAGGGAGCTTTACACCGAATATTCCCTTTATCTTGTCAATAGTGGAATAATCATATACCGCTACTGCGTCGCCTTCCGTAGTTTCGTCAAGCTGAACAGCCTCGTCCTCGAATTCTATCGTCCAGCCGTTTACGGTTCTGTTGCTGTCGTTATAGATGGTTATTGTTGTGGAAATCCCGTTATCCTTCATTTCATAACGGTAGGGGTTTGTACTGCCGTTTTCAAGAAGAGCAAGTCCCACAACTGCCGCAAGACCTATAACAAAGGGCAGAATACAAATAGGTTTAAACTTTTCCTTTACCGTTGCATTTCGGATGATAAGCGGTACACTACCTATTATAAGTCCCATAAAGAACATATTTGTCTGTACGGGGAAATTTGTAAAGAGGAAGGTTATAACAAAGGCAAAGCCTACTATACCGATAACCGCACCTATGCCAAAGAAAATAAGAAAGCTGATATTCTTCTTTATTTCCTTCAGGTTAAGGGTAAGCGCTCCGCACACCTTATCATAGCAACCGAATACAACCAGCATCGTGCCACCGCTGACGCCGGGTATGATATTCGCCACACCGAAAACTATGCCGTAAACAACGGCTAATAAATACTGCAACATAATATCTGCCTTTCTTTTTTCATTTTATGATTCTTTTATAATCTTTTCATTATCTCTTTTATTATTCCCGGAACAAGTCCCGTTACTACTGCGGCGATAAGCGCCACAGGGTGAGGCATATCAAAGCCGAAAACGGAATTTATAAAGGGAATATAGGTAATAACAGCTGAGCATATTGCTGTAAGCACTACCGCAATAACCGCTTTTTTTCTGACTGCATTATGTCTCAGGATAGTCAGTATACTGTGTCTTTTTGAAACGTTTGCAAGAGTCAGCGAAGCAAAGCTTATGCTGAGCATTACAAATAACGTTGCCAGCGTCTGGGCATCCGTCATAAGTCCCGAACAGATGATTGCCACAATCAGAGCAAGAAGTCCCGTAATTCCGCCGCTTATCACTGCATCGGCAAGAAAACGCTTGTCAAGTCTTCCCCTTCCGATATAACCTGAAGGAGTCATATTGCTTTTAAGCTCTGCCGTACATCCGCAGTAGCACATAGCGCAGACGGGAATAACTGCCACCGCCATAATTCCTGCAAAGGCGGGAGTTATAGTGAATAAACCCGTAAAGCCTACTATCAGGACGATAATCGCAAGGCTTAAAAAGGTACTGAAGCAAAGACTGATGCACTTCTTTATATTTCTGTGGAGCTGTCTTGCTTCCTTTGCAATTTCTACTATCTGAAGGATACTGTCCTCGCTGGTTACAAGACCGCTTGCCTCGTATATACTGCCTGTGGTCTTCTGTAGGGTGGTTATACCAAGGTCGCTTTTTGTAATCAGCTCATAATCCTCATCCGTATATCCTACAGCCGCTACTATTTCGCCCTTTTCCTGCAGAATTTCAACAATCCCGGTTCTCTGGGCGGAGGTTATATTGCTGAAAATCTCGGCATGGGTATAATCAAGCTGTACCCCACTTCTTACCGCCTCTCTCATTTCGTCGCCGGTTATCATAGTGTCGCAGGCAAGACCGATTTTCTTGCCCATAGAAGCGGCTGTTTCCGCACTGTCGGAGCTTGTCAGCACAAGCTTTATACCCGCCTTCTTACAGCTCTGTACCGCAAGGGGAATCATATCCCTTGTAGAGGTCATAAAGGAAACCATACCCATATACGTGTATTTTACACCGTAAAGACTGCCCGGTATTTCGTCCTGACTGTCAAATATCAGATAGGCACTTGCCCATACCTCAAGACCTCTTTTTGAGATTGCTACCGCCTTCTGTCTTATTTCGACCAGCTTTTCGGTATCAATATCGCAAAGGCAGATTATCTTTTCAACGGCACCCTTTACCGCAAGCAGGTACTTATCGTCTATTCTGTAGACGTTACCGCCGATACGATCGTTTTCGTTATAGGGGAAGCTTGCCACAAGCTCGTTTGACTTTATCTTGTCTATATCCGCACCTGAAAGTGCCGCATTCAGTAAAAACGCCTGCTCGGTAAGAGTGGGGTTTTCGCTGTCGCCTGCAAGTATCGTTACAGTCATCATAAGGCTGTCGCTCTTGCTGTAGATATTCGCTACCTCCAGCATATTGGGCATTACTACAGAGGATTTGTCTATAACAAGTGTAGTAAGTCCCGTCAGCTTTCTCAGAACGCTGAGATTCTTTATTGCTACACCCTTTTCCTGACAATGCAGAGCTGTACGTGACGTGTAGATTCTTATAAAAAGCTCGGCATAGGTAGGTATAAGGCATATCAGAAAGGCTATCTTTTCCGTAAGGTTCAGCATAACGGCGGAGCTGTCGGTTATCTGAAGCATATCAAGAGCAAAGAACAATGCGCTGACGCCGAAGGCAATCAGTACAAGAGGCAGACGTAATCTGCTTACCGCCCTTTCATATTCAGAGAAGTTGGGATCGGGCTGTTTTTTTCTGTCCTTCATCGTTCTCATACGGTAGGCATCCTCGCCCGTACCTACTACTCTTGCCACAACGCCGCCCGTGAGAACTCTCGTTCCTGCATAGATACAGCTGGATTTCAGCTTTGCGTCGGGTGTGGCGTCAACTCCTGCATTCTTTACTACCGGAGCTCTATTGCCTGTGAATCTGCTTTCTTCGCAGGTGAAATCCGTACATTCAAGTATATGAGCGTCTGCGGGTACCATTTCACCGCCCTGAAGAATAAGTATATCATCGGGTACGATATATGCCGCAGGAATAAGCTCTATCTTTTCGTCTCTTATTATTCTGTATTTGGTTTTTGCCGCTGATATGAGTGCTTCGGTCTTTTCGTTACAATCGTTGCAATAGACTGCAAGAAGGACTGCACCGACAATGGCAAGACCTATGCAGGCTATTCCCATTGCCACCTGCCCTGCAAAAACTATTTCGATAATACCTGATAAGAACACCAGAAGCACTACTATATTGAGCAATATATGATGCGCCTTAAAGCTTTTATCCTCGGTTTCAGAAAAGCTGTTTTCTCCGTACATACTGAGATTCTGTGCCGCTTTTTCCTCGGTAAGCCCTTTGTAATCTCCTTTAAAATTAAGAAATTCTGCCATTTTTGACCTCTTTTCTTTCTATATTATAATACGATTTATTCAATATTTTACATACATATTTAATTATCGCATAATTACAAGAAAAAAGCAAGTAAAATTTTATTAAAAAAGCTGATTCTGAAAAATCAGAATCAGCTCGTGATCAATGCTTTGTTGCACCCCAGCTTGTATTATATACCTGCATTGTCTTTGCCATCGAATTTATAGGCCTTGAATCTCTTCTGCCGTAGGAGATCTTCGCCATAACAAAGCAGAATATGATCGATACCGCAAGTAATCCTATTGCTATAAGACAGCTTATTGTCGTATCAAAGCCGAAGCCGTATCTTAAAAAGTCGGGATTGAATATTGATATGAACATCGCAAGTGAGAAACCGAGGAACAACATATATGCTCCGCTATAATGTATACCTGCAAGTATAAGTGATACCGCAACGCCTGCCGCACCGAATATCAGAATATCGTTAAAGGACGCCATATCTATATTGCCTATTGCAAGAGAGATGATGTTTACTATCACAACTCCCATCATTGCAAGCACGCCGGAAAGTGCTAAAGCGAAAGGCTTTCCTATAGTGTATATCTCCTTGTAGCAGGGGCTTACACGGATGTATTTTGAAATATGTACGTCTGTCATCGTAATACTTGCCGCCATAATGGGGATGCCTGTTCCTATTGTTGTGAACACCGAGCTTAGAAAATAATCCTCGTGTCCTATCGGTTCACGGATAAGACCTGATAAGAGTACAAAGAAAAGGTATATCACAGCCCACAGAAAAAGGCCAAAACATATTTTAAAGGCCTTTTTAAGGCAAAAGCCGATCGCCTTTTTTGTTCTTTCTTTTTTAGTCATACGTCCTCCTTAATCAAATAACCATCTGCGCTGAATTCTTTTCGTTGCCACAATAAGCGCCGCTATAAAAAGCACCAGTGCCACAGCGGTAATCACCACAATAAAATTCAGAGCTACGTTTTCTGATATAATACGGCTTATTATCATTGTTGACATCATAGTTACAACTATAAAGATACCTCTTACTGTAGTGCTCTTTACAAAGAACATAAAGGAAATAATAATATTGGCAAGAGCGGAAGAAATAACCGTGCATAATACTATGCTCATAAGCTGTTCTGTGAATAAGGGAAGCCCCAGTATAACATTAGAGATAAGACACAGTGCAAAACAACCGATAACTGCGCTGAATAATGAAGCTACCGCGGTAATGCCGTATGCCTTTGCATAATGCTTGTGACTGTTTCTTATTGTTCTTACGTACTTACTGCCGTCAATTCTGAACATAAAGTTTGCAATAATGCCGGTGGTAGCTATTACCGTGATTCCGCCCATCATCGCAAAGGCACCGTTCATAAAGCCTTCTATAAAGCCCTCGTCCTCTTCTTCGGTTTCAATTTCTTCCGTCACCGAGGACTCGGTATCAGGCTCCATATTGCCCGCTACAGTACCGATAACAAAGCCCGTACCATAGCATAAACACCATACTAAAGGCAGAATGATCAGCATACGCAGTATGTATCTGCCTGAAAATATTTTAAAGCTTTTCATATATTTCACCTGCCATTATTCTTCCGCCATCTTGAGCAGCTCAACGCTTAACTGCTGGAGTGTGGGGTTTTCGCATACCGCACCTGCGGCAGTCAGCTTTTCACGATTTTCCGCAAGAGCAAGTCCTGTTACAGTACTACGTGAGCTATGAACCGTCAGCATAAGTCCTGCAATCTTACCCTTATCCTCTGCATCTGCGCTGACGATTATATATTTTTCCTTTAACTGCTCGATAAAGCCCTGCTCGATTACCTGTCCCTTATCCATAAAGATAGCGTAGTCAGCGGCGTATTCCATATCGGCAATGTTGTGAGTTGAGAAGATGATGCTGTTTTCTCCGTCGCCTGCATCAAGATAATCACGGAAGCGGTCGCAGAGTCTGTCACGCATCAGAGGATCGAGAGAAGAACCGGGCTCGTCAAGTACAAGCAGATTCGTTCTTCTTGCAAAGACGGAGGCTAAATATACTCTCATCTTGTTACCGTCGGATAATTTGTATAAAGCCTTTTTATTCTTCTTGCCAAGCTCTACGTTCATCTCTTCAAGAAGCTTTATGAATCTGTCCTTGTCAAAGTCATCAAAGGCACAGCTCATAGAGGAGATTATATCCTTTATCGTCCAGTTGGGAGGGAATAAGCCCTGAGAAGAGCAGTAACCGATTCTGTCCTTTACGTTTTCATCATCAACGTCTGTCGCCTTGCCGAAGTACTTTACCTCGCCTTCTGTCTTTGCGGTGATGCCGCAGAGTATATCCATTAGAGTTGTCTTACCTGCGCCGTTAGCACCGATAAGTGCTGTTGCAAAACCCTTGGGGAAGCCTAAATCAAGACCGCCCATCTTAAAATCCTTACCATAGGTTTTGGTAAGTCCCTTTGTTTCTATAACGTTAGTCATTTTTCTGTCTCCTTATTCCATTGTATATAAGACCTTGAGCATTGAAATCATTTCGTCAAGAGATGCACCTGCCAGCTTTGAGCTGTCTATGGCGTTCTGCAGATGCTGTTCTAAAAGTCGCATATGCTGTTCCTTTATCATCTCGGTATCCTGGGCGTTTACTATATATCCCTTTCCCTGGACTGCCTTGATAAGTCCTTCGCCTTCCAGCTCCTCATAAGCCTTCATCGTGGTGATGACGCTTATTTTAAGATCCTTTGCAAGTCCTCTTATCGAGGGGAGATATTCGCCCTCCTTGATTTCTGCGTTCATGATCTGCTCCTTGAACTGTGTCGCTATCTGCTTGTAGATAGGAACGTCTGAATTCTGTAGAATCTTCATACCTTACTCCTTTCGTTATCATCCTGCTTTTCTTGTAACCTTTTTAAGTCCCATAACTAATGCCAATAATATCGGCATTACTATGGAGGGTGTGCTTAAATCGACTCCGTTTATAAGACCGATTGTAAGATTGATTGCCGACCAGGCAAGTGCTACGATAAGAATTATTTTTCTCATAATAAAAAACTCCTTTTTCATTAAAGTGTATATACGGTGTTTGTAACTGTTTATGTGTTATATATACAGTATAATCACTTTACAATGATTTGTCAAGGGGTTTTTGAAAAAATTTTAAAAATTTTTTGAGGACGATAAAAAGGTAAGCTTAAATTTTATTGACAAATGCTCCGGTTTATTATATTATTATATTTGTATTCTTATATGAAAGGCAGTGGTGATATTTGGATAAAAGGTTAAAGCTTTACGGCTTCAACAATCTGACAAAAACGCTCAGCTTCAACATCTATGACGTTTGCTATGCAAAAACAGCAAGGGAGCAGAGGGATTATATAGACTATATAGACGAGCAGTACAATTCTGAGCGACTTACCGGTATACTCTGTGACGTTACAGATATAATAGGTGCCAACGTGCTGAATATTTCAAAGCAGGACTACGATCCACAGGGAGCAAGCGTTACTCTGCTGATTTCTGAAAAAGCAACTGAGGGTACCGAGATAGATCCCAGCTGTAACAAGGGACTGGTAAAGGGCGAGCCTTTGAACCCCCGTATGCAGAAAAAGAGTGAAACGGTTGTGGCGCATCTTGATAAATCCCACGTAACCGTACATACCTATCCCGAATATCATCCCAACAACAGCATATCCACCTTCCGTGTGGATATAGACGTTTCCACCTGTGGAGAGATTTCGCCGCTTAACGCTCTTGATTATCTTATAGGTAGCTTTGATTCGGACATTATCACGATAGACTACCGTGTAAGAGGCTTTACAAGGGATATGGGCGGACACAAGCTGTATCTTGACCACGATATAACCTCCATTCAGGATTTTATAAACGACTATACCCTTACAAAATACGACGCAACGGATATAAACGTATATCAGGCGAATATATTCCATACAAGGCTTATGATAAGAGAAATGGATTTAAAGAATTATCTTTTCAATTCGGACATCTACGATATACCACCCAAGGAAAGACTCCGTATTACCGAGAGCCTGCGCCGTGAGATGATAGAGATATATTCAGGAATGAATATATATTGAAATTCGGCGGCGCCGAATTTCAATGTGATATCAAAGCCTTGGGCTTTGGTGATATTCCGTGCTATGCACGGAGTGATATATCGCCTTTGGCGATGTGATATTTTTGCCTTCGGCAAAAGTTAAGGTATCCGCCTTCGGCGGATGGATTTTAATGTAAGGAACAACTATATGACCAATCAGACAAAAGCACCCATTTACGAGGCGCTGAATCAATACAAGCAAAAAAGAATAGTACCCTTTGACGTACCCGGACACAAGATGGGAAGAGGCAATCCTGAGCTGACGGAATTTTTAGGCAAGGAATGTATGACGGCAGACGTCAATTCCTCAAAGCCGCTTGATAATCTCTGTCATCCCGTTTCCGTGATAAAGGAAGCGGAGCAGATTGCCGCTGAAGCCTTCGGCTGTAAGAACGCATTCTTTATAGTAAACGGCACAACTGCAGCGGTACAGGCGATGGTTCTTGCAGTTGCCAAGCGTGGCGAAAAGATAATAATGCCGAGAAACGTTCATCGTAGCGCCATCAACGCCCTGATTTTAGGCGGTGCAGTACCGGTATACGTAAACCCCGGAGTCAACAAGGAGCTGGGTATTCCTCTTGGTATGAGATACGAGGACGTGGAAAGGGCGATAAAGGAAAATCCCGACGCCAAGGCGGTATTTGTGAATAATCCCACCTATTACGGCGTATGCTCGGATATAAAGCGTATTGCCGACCTTGCCCACGAAAACGGGATGTACCTGCTTGCCGACGAGGCACACGGCACACATTTCTATTTTGCCGACGGAATGCCCGTCGCAGGTATGCACGCAGGTGCAGATATGGCGGCAGTAAGTATGCATAAAAGCGGTGGCTCGCTGACGCAGAGCAGCTTTCTGCTGACGAGCGATGCGGTAAATGAGGGCTACATAAGACAGATAATAAACCTTATGCAGACTACCAGCGGCAGTTATCTTCTGATGTCCAGCCTTGATATATCAAGAAGGAATCTTGCCCTTCACGGCAAGGAGATTTTTGAAAAGGTAAAGAGCTATGCAGAATATATGCGTAGTGAGATAAACGATATAGGCGGATATTACGCCTTTTCAAAGGAGCTGTGCGACGGTGGTGCATTCTATGACTTTGACGTGACAAAGCTCTCAATCCATACAAGAGATATAGGTCTTGCAGGAATCGAGGTATACGATATACTCCGTGACAGCTACGGCATACAGATAGAATTCGGTGATATAGGCAATATTTTAGCCTACGTTTCGATAGGTGACAGAGAGCTTTATCTTGACCGTCTTATAGGTGCTTTAAACGATATCAAGCGTATCTATCAGAAGGATAAGACGGGTATGCTGGATCACGAATATATAAATCCCATCGTAAGGATGTCACCTCAGGAGGCGTTCTACGGCAATAAGAGGTCCGTACCTATAAAGGAAAGTGCGGGTAAGATAAGCGGTGAATTCGTAATGTGCTATCCGCCGGGTATTCCGATACTTGCCCCGGGCGAGCAGATAACCGAGGAAATACTTGCCTATATAGACTATGCGGGAGAAAAGGGCTGTTTTCTTACCGGTACAGAGGATCTTGAGATAAAGAATATAATGATTCTTGAAAATTAGAAAGGCGAAAAAATGGAATTATGGTTTACTGAAAATCACAGCGACAGCGTAAGATTTTCAATAAGGGTAGATGAGCATTTATATACTACGGAAAGCGACTATCAGAGAATAGACGTGTTCAATTCTTTGGAATTCGGAAAGCTCCTTGCCCTTGACGGCTACGTAATGATAACGGAAAAGGATGAATTCATCTATCACGATATGATAGTACACGTTCCTATGGCGGTGAAGAAGGATATTAAAAACGTACTTGTCATCGGTGCGGGGGACGGCGGTACGGTAAGAGAGCTTTGCCGCTATGATACTATAGAGCATATCGATTTGGTAGAAATTGACGAGATGGTAGTAAAGGTATGCAGAGAATACTTCCCGTCAATGACAGAATCCCTTGACGATAAGAGAGTAGATATTCATTTTACCGACGGACTTCGCTTTGTAAGACGTAAGATGAATGAATACGATCTCATAATAGTTGACTCTACCGATCCCTTCGGTCCCGGTGAAGGACTATTCACAAAGGAATTCTACGGCAATTGCTACAATGCCCTCACAGAAAACGGAGTGCTTGTAAATCAGCACGAAAGCCCCTTCTATAAAAACGACGCCAAGGCAATGTGTGCGGCTCACGAAAGACTGAGCTCGGTATTTCCTTTACACAGAGTGTATCAGGCGCATATTCCCACCTATGCCAGCGGACACTGGCTGTTCGGCTTTGCAAGTAAGGGACTCGATCCCTTAAAGGATCTTGACGAGAACTACTGGAACAGTCTTGGTATCAGGACAAGATACTACAATACGGAGCTTCACAAGGGCTGTTTTGCTCTGCCAAGCTACGTCAGGGAAATGATTGAAAAGGGCACGCCCGACATAATTTAAGGAGACGAAATGACGATAACAAACGAATTCAAATTCGCCTGCCGAAAGATCGGTCTTATTCTTGGTGCGATACTTTTATCGAGACTTGTGACCGAAGGCGTATCCCTTCTGCTGGCAAAGCTCCTCGAAGGTGCCGACCCAACGGTAAGCTACGTTATATCCTGGGCTGTTTCGGTTGTACTGCTCTACGGCGGTATGATCGTATCAACAGCCTTCATATTAGGTTACAAATGGGACAACAACAAGCTGTATTATAAAAAGTGTAAACGACTGGGCAAGGCTGTAGCCTGGGTGCTCCCCTCCTATGGTGCAGGACAGCTGATAAATATCACGGTTCTTGCCATCTCCTTCCTGCTTGCAAATAACAAGGGAGCGGTGCAGGATACTTATGCTCCTATAACCGGCGGAGAAGCAACCTCCTTTATAACTATAATATTCCTTGTAATACAAATGATTGTAATTGCTCCGATTTTTGAAGAATTCTGGGTAAGAGGCATGATACAGACGGAGCTTTCAAAGTACGGTCACGGCTTTTCTATAATGGTATCTGCACTGATTTTCGGCTTTGCTCACGGCAACGTGCATCAGTTCTGCTTTACCTTTGTAATAGGCATTGCGCTCGGCTACGTACGATACGCTACCGACAGCATCATACCGACGACGATAATACATTTTATCTTAAACTCAATAGCGGCAATCATAACGCTGATTGCCTCAAGCGACCCCGTCATATCAGCTATTACAAAGCTTCAGCAGGGTGCAGAGCTTAACAACGTTGAAAATACTATGGTCGTCATACTCTGCGTATTTGTAATAATAGTGTTTATATTCATGTTTGCAGGAATGATAAATGCAATCTCAAGACTGAAAAACAACCGTCTTTACCGCCCTGTAAACAACTATCCTACAATGACCAAGGCTGAAAAGCTGACGGCACTTATAAAGGATCCCGTATTTATTATAAGCTGTATTTTAAGCGTTGCATTTATGATAGCGATAATCTTTATATAAGCGGAAAAGGAAAACTATGCAGGAAACAAATATTATAGACAGAATCAAAGAACGCTACACCCAGTATAATTTAAGCAGAGTGGAAAGCCTTGATATGCTGAGAGCGTCGGATTTAAGGCGACTGTGCTTTGACGTGGGCGTATCGCTTGTATTTCTCGCCTTTCTTGAAATAATTCTGAAAAACGTTGCACTATATCTGATGTCTCTGATAGTCAATATATTCTTCAGCGATCCTACACCGGTGGTATCCACCGCTATAACCTACTTTTACGCAAGCATTGTATCCTATACGCCTAAGTTTATCGCATTCTACGTTCTTTATCGGAAATACAAAAAGCTCGGTCACCTTCTGCCGACCTATACCAATCTGCCCTCTTTTCCCGCTATAATGCTGCTTGCCACCTTCTCCTTCGGAATGTGCGGCTCGCAGATAACGGAGCTTATAAGCAGTATCTTTCAGTTACTCTTCGGCACGGGCGCAATTCCGGACGTTATGGAACAGACTGCGCCTTCGGACAGCTCGTCGGGACTTGTAATGCTCTTCTTCTCGGCTATTGTAGCACCGATATGCGAGGAGCTTATTTACAGAAAGCTGTTGCTCGGCTCTATGCGACCTATGGGAGATACGCCTGCAATACTGGTATCCTCTCTTATCTTCGGTCTTGCACACGGCAACTTCGATCAGTTCGCCTATGCCGCACTCAGCGGTCTTGTATTCGGCGTAATTGCGGTAAGATACAAGAGCATAGTACCTACCATCCTGCTACACGTTGCAAACAATCTTTTAGTCAGCGTGTCGGTATACGAGCAGATACTGCTGACAGGAAACAAGATTGTGGACGCCGTTATAATCGCTGTAAGCACAGTAGCCGGAATTATCACGTTTATAGCTTATTTTGCCATGCCGGTTGTGATGATTGTATTTGCTATGTGCGGAATCGCAAGGCTGAAGCCAGTCACGGGAGAGGACAAGAAGGAAAAGCTGATGACGGTATTCTGTCCTGTTCTGATATTCGGATTATTCGTAATGCTGATGAAATTTGCATAAAAAGTCAAGAGACTGTTTGTGGACGCTTGTCCCTGAACAGTCTCTTTTTCTACGTTTACGCCTTGTCGGAATTTGTCGGAAATTGCTGTAAAAAATGTTCGGTTTTTAGCACATATATGTTGATTTTTCGATTAAATTGTGCTACAATGATAATATATTAACGAATGAACTGATTTCAAGGCAATTTTTATAAAACACGTGAAAGGACTGAAAACAATGGAACCGGCAAAAAAGCTCACGAAAATACTTGTTATAGACGATAACCCGATGCTTTTACGTACCGTAAAGGAAATGCTTTACGGAAGCTACAGCGTAGCTATCGCCACGTCGGGAAGTCAGGCATACGATCAGATTGCCATCAAGCTACCCGATCTTATACTCCTTGACTACGAGATGCCTTATCAGAACGGCGGAGAGCTGTTCAAGAAGTTCAGAAGCGACAAGGCTCTTGCAAACATTCCGATTATATTCTTTACCGGAAGCTCTGACCTCGAAACCGTTTCAAAGCTTTTATCCTTAAAGCCCGACGGCTATATGTTAAAGCCTCCCAGCAAATCAAAGCTTGTTGCACTTATAGAAAAGACTCTCGGCAGGCCCTTGCCTGAGGAATAAAAAATGGTACATATATTTATAATAAACCCCTTTGCGGGGCATCAGACCTTTGCCGATAACCTTCGTGCAAGGCTGAGTACCTACGAGCATCTCGACTACTTCGTATTCAATACAAGATACGAGGGATATGAAGCAGAGCTTGTGAAGAAGATCCAGAGCGTATTCGAAGGAGAAAAGCTCCGCTTCTACTGTTGCGGTGGTTCAGGTACTATGCGCCATATGCTCAGCGGCTTTGACGATTTATCCGACGTGGAGATAGCCTTCTACCCCTGCGGACTTACCAATGACTTTTTAAAGGTATTCGGCAAGAGCGAGGAAAAATTCCATAACATTGACGAGCTTATAAACGGCGACGTTATCGACATAGACTATATAAAGACGGAACACGGGGTTGCTCTCAACACCCTTTCCACAGGTCTTGACAGTAACTGTCAGACAAAGATGAACGAGTTCAGAGTGCTTCGTTTTGTGGGCGATATGCTCCCGTATATGTTAGCGGTAGTCTACTCTCTGTTCGTATCAAAGACAAGAGAATACGAAATAAAGCTTGACAACGATACCCACAGCGGCTATTTTTCCGAGATATACTTCGGAAACGGTCACGTACTGGGTGGAAATATCTTCTTTGCGGATAACGCCTGTGCTACAGACGGTCTTGGTATTACGAGAATCGCCACGGTAAAACAGCGTGGTTTTCCTCTTGCAATGATACTTCTTAATCTTATGAACAAGAAGTTTGCAAAGGTAAGCAAGAAGATGATATTCGGTCTGTCAAAGACTATAGAAATAAAGCGTACAGACGGCAAGCCCTTTACTATAAACCAGGATGGCGAGCTTATACACGGCGTTACCTCCTGCAAGGGACGTATAGTAAAGCAGGGACTCCACTTTGTTGTGCCAAAGGGGGTAAGACTGTGAGAGCTACTTATAAACTCGGCTTCTGGATGAACCTTATATTCTTTATGATAAAGAGTCTGGCGGTCATAATCACAGGTCTTATCAAGGGAATATATAATCCTCTCCTGATTGCGGCTATCGGCACCTTGCTCATCGGTCTGACTCTTATCATATGGATTGGTGTAAAGAAAAATAAGCTGTCCGAAAAGGCGCACAAGAGACTGCAATCAGTAGCATTTGTCATAGTGGATCTGTTTGTGGGCTTTGCTATAGACTCGGCACAGGTAATGATCTACTCGATGATACTTTCGTCAGTTATTCTGTTTACCTTTATCGATGAAAAGCTGATGAAATTCCACGCAATACATTCATTCATCTTCCAGGTTGTATGCCTTATCGGTGTATACGTAATCCTTAAATCTGGTCAGTCCATACTGGAAATGAATATCGGCATCTTCGCAAATACGGTTGCAAACTGGGTATTTGTCGGTATGATAAATATGATAGTTTTCAAAAACAGGCAATATGCCGAGCAGGAGCGAAGCCTTGACGATATGCTGACACTGGTAGAGGCAAAATGTGAGGACGCAAGAGCGGCGACCAAGGCAAAGAGCGTTTTCCTTGCCACTATGTCCCACGAGATAAGAACTCCCATCAACGCCATTATGGGTATGAATGAAACTATACTCAGAGACAGCAAGGACAAGCAGATAAAGGAATATGCCATTGAAACAAAATCAGCGGCAGAATCTCTGCTTGGTATCGTAAACGATATTCTGGACATAACAAAGATAGAGGAGCGCAAAATAAAGCTGATTGAAGTAAGGTACAGCTTAGCGGCGCTTATAACCGATATCTACAATCTTATAAAATTCAGGGCGGAATCGAAAAAGCTTGAGCTTGTACTTGATATTGAGGATAACCTCCCTACGGAGCTTATCGGTGACGACGTACGGCTGAAGCAGATACTTGTAAACCTGATGACCAACGCCATAAAATATACCCACACAGGCACAGTTACCTTTATTGTAAGAAGAGAAGGAGACGACACCTTCCGCTTCAGCGTAAAGGATACGGGTATAGGAATAAAGCCTGAAAATATAGCTATGCTTTTCGACTCCTTTGCAAGAATGGACGAGGAAAAGAACAGGCATATCGAGGGTACAGGTCTTGGTCTTAATATCACCGCTTCCCTTTTAAGGCTACAGAACAGCGAGCTTAAGGTAAAGAGCGAATACGGAGTAGGTTCGGAATTCTACTTTACGTTAAAGCAGAAGGTCTCCGACAATACCCCTATCGGAAAATACGATCCCAGCGCTTACGGACACGTCTATAAGGAATTTGTCAACGCCTTTGTTGCACCGGAAGCGAAAATACTTCTTGTTGACGACAATGCGATAAACCGCAAGGTATTCATAAATCTGCTGAAGCCTATGCAGATGAAGATAACCGAGGCTGACAGCGGCAAGGCGTGTATTGAGCTTGTAAAAAAGAACCGCTACGACATCATATTTATGGATCATATGATGCCTGAGTTGGACGGTGTAGAAACCTTTGAGATAATGAAGGCTATGCCGGACAATATGTCAAAGGATGCACCTGTGGTAATGCTCACGGCAAACGCCATGAGCGGTGCAAGTGAAATCTACAGAAAGGCGGGCTTCAAGAGCTTACTGACAAAGCCTCTTAACCCATCAAAGCTTGAAAAGAAGATCCTTACCCTGTTACCACCTACCTATATAAAGCAGGCTGAGATGAAGAGTGAAGAAACCGTCACAGCAGAAGAAGATCTGCCGATAATAAACGGCATCGACTGGCGTGTGGCAAAGCTTAGTCTCGGTGACAACGAGGCTGTACTCGGCACGGTAAAAATGTTCGTACCTGCCATAGGCTCTGATATTGACGAGCTGAACGGCTATTATAACGATATAGCCCAGGGTTCTGATACGGAAGAAGCGATAAAGAGCTATCGTGTAAAGGTGCATAGTATGAAAAGCTCTGCTCTGCTTATCGGTATAATATCCCTTTCGGGTATGGCAATGAGACTTGAGCAGGCGGCGGCAGAGGGCGACAAGGACACCATAACGTCACTCCACCCCGTATTTGCGGATAGCTGGCTATCCTTCAAAAAACCTTTATCGGAGCTTATCGGCGTCAATGAGTCGGATAAGGAAAAGGCGGATATGGCTGTCATAAGAGAAATCTTTGAAGAAATAAGAAAAGCCGCCGCAGTACTGGACGTTGACGTACTGGACGAGCTTTCTGCAAGACTTGACAGCTACAGCTATGAGGACGAAGAGACAAAGGCGAAAATAGAAGCTGTAAGAACGGCAATTTTCAACTTTGAAACGGATAAGCTGAAGGAAGTTTCTATATAAATAAAGGGAATCACCGTTTTCACGGTGATTCCGGTTTATTCTTCGATTATGCAATTATCAATACCGTATTGCAGCATAATGCCGATTATCTCGTTTCTTGAACGGTTGGTTCTTGCACATATATCGTCAAGCTGTTGTACCGTATTTTCCTTTATACGGACGGAAAACACCTTGTAGCCATCCTCACCCTTGAGATTATCTCTTTTTGTAAGTCTCAATTTTTCACTCATATTATATCCGCCTTTCAAAAAATAAAAATACGTTTAACATAATTATATATTGCAATTTGGGTATATTATATGTTATAATATATGTTACAATATATGTTACAAAATTCAGAAAGGAAAAAAATTATGATTTGTGCAATTGCCAGCAACGGAAAAGAATTTGCTTCAGGCGTTCTCAACGAAAGCGAAGAGCCTGTTATATCAATAAAGGCGGCACTCCGCAATAATATATGGAAGCTATTCAACATGGGCTACGACGAGTTCTACTCGAACACGGAAATAGGCGTTCCCCTGTGGGCAGGTGCTACCGTTACCGCTCTGGAAATCTTCAATGAGATAAAATTCTATGCGGTAATTCCCTACGAAGAACAGACTACAGCCTGGCCCGAGCCCCAGAGAGATACGTACTATTCCGTTCACGAAAAATCCGAGGACGTTATAATGCTGGACACTCATTTTGAAGAGGGCTGCTACAGACGTGCTGACGAATATATGATAAACGACAGCGACGCATTGCTGTATTTCGGAAGCGCAAAGGACGACTGCTATATACTAAAGCTTGCGAAGGAACGTGGGCTTAAAATATTCATCTTCAACGAGGATAGTCCGGAAATCAAATGATACGAGAAAACAGTCTTTACAACAAAGGCTGTTTTCCCTTTTACAGGGTATTAATGGAAGACAGAAGCTATCTATATACAAGATTAGCTGAATTTTTTATGTAAACCGTTACACAAATTATGCAAAATGCACATTTTGTAGAAATTGTGACTATATACTTTTCACTAATTTTAAAAAAATTAACAAATTTTTAGCAAAAACTATTGCATTTTTCTTTTGCATATGGTATTCTATAGTTACAGCAAGTATACAAATTAGGATGTATGCTACATTGACAAGGATTTAACAGCGTAGACTGTTAAACATAAACAAATTTTTATTCTATTTTTTAAGGAGGTAATTTCCATGATAAAGAAATTACAGCAGCTTAAGGCCAAGAAAGGCTTTACACTCGTAGAACTTATCGTTGTTATCGCTATCATCGGCGTATTAGCAGCAATCTTAGTTCCTACAATGATGGGCTTTGTTACATCTTCAAGAGTAACATCAGCTAACTCCACTGCAGCATCCATCCAGGATCAGATCGAACAGTTCTTAACAGACTGCGATACAAAGAACTATGGTATGCTTCAGGGTACAACATCCACAGCTATCTTCAACATCACAGTAACAAACGGTAGCTGGACAACAACTCTTGCAGCAGGTGCTCCTACAGCAGGTGCAGCAGGCGCAGCAGCTACAGGCGGTTCCTTCAAGAACGTTACAGGCGGTCCTTCTTGGGCAACAGCTGGTACAGCAATGGCTCCCGGCTCACCCGCAGCAGCTCAGGCTAACGTTCCCTTAAACCTTCTTTCCATCAAGCTTATGAACCTCTTCCCCGACCTCAAGCAGGCTGCTATCGTAGCATATGCTAAGGCTGGTCACGTTGAAGCAGTTGTTTACTCTGCTGATACAGATGTAGTTGCTAACCTTGGTACAATTGCAACAGCTACATACAATGCAACATCCGGCAAGCTCGTGTCCGTTGCATGCGACGCTAACAACAAGGGCGGCGTTGACTGGGAAAAGAAGATCTCTGGTTGGGATGGCTCAACAGCTGGTATCTCTCCCGAAGGTTTCACAATCGGTACAGCTCCTGCACTTGCACTCGGTGCTCCCGCAGCTCCTACAACGTAATTAACGCTTTAAGCTGTTAACCAAAAAATGTATAACGTTTCCCCCGACTGCAAGGTCGGGGGTTTTATTTTGCCGTTTTTTAAAAAAACTATTGCATTTTCTTACATATTATGCTATTATAAACTTATTAAGTTATCAAAACTTTCTGACGGAGGAAATTATGAAAAAAATCTATAACAAAAAGGGCTTTACTTTAGTAGAGATTATTGTTGTAATAGCAATAATAGGAGTACTTGCGGCAGTTCTTATCCCTGTTATGCTGGGCTTTGTAACAAGCTCCAGAATAACCAGCGCCAACAAATCAGCTAACGAAATAGGCGAGGCGCTCGCACAGACGCTTACAAAATACGATACAGCGGGAAAGGGAATGCTTGCTACACATACGGCGACCTCTATAATAAGAGTGGAGGTTTCTTCTTCATCAGGCAAGACTACCTGGAAGACAACTGTTTCCGATACGGACAATTTTTTAAGCGATACTGATTTCGACTGGACGATACCCGGAACTGCAATGTCAACTGATGACACCAACATAGAAAATATCGACAAGCCCCAGAATCTTATTTCCATAGAGCTTATGAAATATTTTCCTGATATAAGAAACGGCTACGGCTGGTTTGCAGTGTCAGGCGGATACGTAAAGGCGGCATATTTCAACGACGCCGGAACGTCAGTGGCAATGCTCGAAACTGATTTTGACGAAAACGGCAAGCTTGAAGCTACCACTACGGTTGACTGGGAAAAGAAAATCGCTATGTGGGACGGCACAAACGAGGGCATCACACCCGACGGTGAGATAGTTGGTACTTGTCCTGCTCTTACAATCAGCACAATTTCGGAGTAAAAATTAAAGCGACCATATTAGGGAGACACTTCGTAAAGAAGTGTTCTCCCTACTTTCTTTTTACATAAAAATTGACACTTCCAAATTGAAAGTGTCATAGTGGGTTACGCACTTTCAAAGGTGCGTAACGAAAATATTAAAATTAACCTATCTCAAAGATAAGAACAACAAGTGATATTGTGAGACAGGTCTCACAGTGATATTCTTTAGAATACCTCGCCAAAGGCGAGATATTTCTAAAGAGTGATATTGAAACTTTTTAGTTTCAGTGATATTATATTCGCCTCCAAAACGGTCCGAAGGACAATATCACGATGCGAAGCAACATATCACTGCGAAGCAATATCACTCGCCGCAAGGCGAATATAACTGAGGCACACTTCCTTACGGAGTGTGCCTCTACGTGGTCACTTTTTGTTATGCATATTTTCGGGATTATCCCTTTAATCCTCTTGACTGTCTGTCCATATCCTCTACAACAATATCGAATATCTCGCCGAGGGTAGCGCAGTATTCAAGCACCTTCCAGGGTTCGTTTGTGTGATAGTGAATCTTGATAAGATCATCGTCGCCTACTGCAAGGAGACTGTCACCCTTGAAGTTTTCTACGAAATAATCGTAGATTTCATCCTCGTCAAGTCCCTCACCCTCAATTAAAAGCTGTGTGTCGTATCTGAATTCTGTCATTTTTCTTACCATCCTTTTTATTTTTGGCTATAGCCTTATCTATAATTATAACCCCAAATCCCCTGAGATGCAACATAATTTTCTTATTTTCCTTGACAAATTTCTTTTATCGGTATATTATAAATATGTAATTCAAAATCTATCCACATTGAAAGGACACGTAATGAGAAATAAAGCAAGAATAACAGCGCTTGTGCTTGCCTGCGCTATGCTTTTTTCAGGCTGTAACAATTCGCCTGCAGATACAAGCTCTGCTGATAACAGCAGTAACGTAAGCATAACCCAGAGCAGCACGGAAAACAGCGAAAGCTCTGATGAAGGTTCTTCAAAGGAAGAAAGCTCTTCCGAAGCCGAAAAGCCCGAAAGCTCCGAGGCTGAGACAAGCAGTAGCGAATCAGAGGCAGAAAGCTCCGATGCAGAAGCCTCCGCACCCGAATCAACTAAAGCTCCCGAAACAGAAAAGCCTGCTCCAGACAGCGATTTTTCTGCAAGCTGGACTCTCAGCAATACCTGGCAGGACGGTGGAAACTACTGCGGTGGCTACGAGGTAGTAGTAAACAACAATTCAGGTAAACAGGTAGAAAGCTGGACTGTAACAGTCACAGTACCTGACGGCTTTGAAATAATTTCAGGCTGGAATGCACAATATAAGGTTAACGGCTCAACTCTTACGGTAACTAACGAAAGCTACAACGGAAGCGTTGCAAACGGCGGTACTGTAAGCTTTGGCTTTAACTACAGCTCACCCTCAGAGTTTACCCCGAAGGACGTAAAATTCAACGGAAGCAGTACACCCATAGTTGACGCTCCCGACAATAACGGCAACAATAATACCCAGACCACTACAACGACAAAGCCCGTTGAGACTGTACCCCCTGCACCCGCTGATCCCGACGGCTCTACACCCGTATCGGTTCACGGACAGTTATCGGTAAAGGGCTCACAGCTTGTTGACAAGAACGGCAACGCTTATCAGCTGAAGGGTATGAGTACCCATGGTATCGGCTGGTTCCCTGCCTTTGTAAACGAGGGAGCTTTCAGGACTCTCCGTGACGACTGGAACACAAACGTAGTAAGACTTGCAATGTACACAGGCGCAAGCGAAGGCTATACCGGCTCTGCAATGCTTCAGCACGAGGCTCTGGTAAGAAAGGGAATCAATATCTGTATTGCCCTTGATATGTACGTTATTGTTGACTGGCACGTACTTGCCGATCAGTCACCCAGCGTCAGAAAGAAGGACGCTATCCGCTTCTTTGATGAAATATCAAAGGAATATGCGGACTGCCCCAACATCATTTACGAAATCTGCAACGAGCCTAACGGCTATTCACAGTGGGATAACGATATAAAGCCCTATGCAGAAGAGGTTATTCCCGTTATCAGAAAGAACGATCCCGATTCTGTAATTATCGTAGGTACACCTACCTGGAGTCAGGATATAGACAAGGCTATGAACAATCCCCTGCCCTTCGATAACGTTATGTACGCCCTTCACTTCTATGCGGCAACCCATACCGACTGGCTGAGACAGAGAGCTGAAAACTGTGCAAACAACGGTCTGCCTATCTTTGTTTCTGAGTTTGGTTGCTGTGATGCGTCAGGTAACGGCGGTAACAACTTCCAGCAGACCAAGGAATGGCTGTCACTTCTTGACAGATTAGGAATCAGCTACTGCAACTGGAACCTCGCAAATAAGAACGAAAGCTCTTCCGCCTTCAAGGAATCAACTCATCCCAACGGAAACTGGACTGAAAGCGAAATGAACGAGGGTGCAATCTGGATAAGAAAATGGTTCAGAGGAGAAATTCAGTAATGAATCAGTTTATGAAAGAGGCTCTCAATGAAGCCTACAAGGGTATAGAAAACGGAGACGGCGGCCCCTTCGGTGCTGTCATCGTGAAGGATGGAGTAATAATAGGCCGTGGTCACAACTGTGTCATAAGCGGTAAGAACCCCACTCTGCACGGTGAAATGATGGCAATATCCGACGCCTGCAGAGCTCTTGATACCCACGATTTATCAGGCTGTGATATTTATACCACAGCAGAACCCTGTCCTATGTGCATGGGCGCAATTCTCTGGGCAGGAATAAAGGCGGTATATTACGGCTGTAACACAAAGGATACTGAAAATATCGGTTTTCGTGACGAGGTATTCTACAAAATGCTCCACAGCGAAGATATGGGCATTACCTACGACGAAGCCGAAAGAGAAGAATGCCTGAAGCTGTTTAAGGCATATACCGAAATACCCGATAAAAAATTATATTGATAAGAAATCTCTTCCGATAGCCCGGAAGAGATTTCAGACTGAAGACAAACTCACGCACCGCAAAAATGCGTAAAATTTTGTACTTATCTTGTGAGCATAAAAAACGTTGATACGAAAGTTTAGGGAAGCCGAAAATGGCTTCCCTAAAGCATTTTTGCTTACTTTGTCAAAATCCCCTCAACATATTTATATATGCCTATCGGGGATTTTTCCTCGTCTGCGTGCGTTTTTCATCGTCTGACAGCGTGTAGACAAATACTTTGTCTACACGCTGAAATCTCTTCCGATAACCCGGAAGAGATTTTTCTATAATAATACAAATGTACTTCTGCTCTTGCAAAATACTACAAAATGTGATATAATTATACTGAATAGATATATAGAAATTTCAGTTTGAAATAGAAAGGGAGATATTGTGCAGAACCTACAGGGCGAAGAAATAATTTACGGAAAAAATGCCGTTACTGAGGCATTGAAGGCTGAAAAATCCATAGATACCGTATTTATACAGAAAAATGCGCAAGGGATGGATAAGATAATAGCTCTTGCAAAAAAGCAGGGCATAGTAATAAAAGAGGTGTCTGACGAAAAGCTCCGCAGTATGTCCTGCGAAAAGCACGGCGGCGTAGCGGCCACCCTCTGCTCCATTACCTACAGCACGGTTCAGGATATTCTTGATAATGCAAAGGAAAAGGGAAAGCCTCCCTTTATTATAATCTGTGACGAGATACAGGACCCTCACAACTTAGGTGCGATAATCCGTACCGCAGAAGCGGCTGGAGCTGACGGCGTTATTATTCCGAAGAGAAGGAGCGCCGTGGTAAATTCCACCGTATTCAAGACGTCAGCAGGTGCGGCGGCATGGATAAAGATTGCCAAGGTATCAAATCTTGCAGATACGATAAATCAGCTCAAAAAGCAGAATATATGGGTATACGGCGCCGAGGCTGACGGAACTCCCGTAGCAAAGGCGAATCTTTCAGGAGCTGTGGCATTAGTCATAGGTTCAGAGGGTTTCGGACTGGGCAGACTGGTAAGAGAAAGCTGTGACGAGGTGTTATCCTTACCCATGCACGGAAAGGTAAATTCGCTGAATGCTTCAGTTAGTGCAGGCATTCTTATATACGAAGTATTAAGATACAGAGATTAAAGAAAGGAAAGCTATATGGCAGGATATTCTATAGATGATATTTTAGCGGAGCTTGACGCCAAAAACAGCGGTAAGCCTGCCCCGAAAAAGCAGGAAGCTCTAAGGGAGCCACCCCAACCCGCAGAAGAAAAAGCTCCTGCTGAGACCAAGAAAACAGACACCATAAGCACCACCGCAATACTCGGTAGTGTGGTAGCGTCGGATAATTCGCCATCCCCTGCTGAAACAGTAGTAGCCGAGGGTGAGAAGCCTGAATATTTTGACAAAGGCAGTACAAGAGCAGACATCACTACAGAAATTGACGCTATAACCGGCACGATTACAGATATAGACAAGGTGCTTTTCGAGACCGACGCCTTTGACCGTCCTGAGGACAAGACCGAAATAGTCATGAAGATGGCGGAGGAAAAGAACGTTCCCGACGAGAAGGAGACTCCCGAGGATCCCGAGGTCATCCGTCAGCGAGAACTTGCACAGGAAGAACACCGCCGTCTTATGCTGGAAAAGGAAAGAGAAAACTCCGACCCCGACGATATGCTTGACCTTGTAAATCCTATGGAGGTAAAGGAAAAGGCGTCCCGTCAGGTAAAGGATGAGGAAGAGGTATTTATGGCTGTTCCTGAGTCCGAGGAGGAGGTCAACACAGCTCTGAACGCTCTTTCAGGCAATACGATAGCCTTAGAGGACGACGTCAGGATAGCTCCCGACTTCGGCGGGAAAAAAGCCGTTCAGGATCAGGATGCAGAAAACGATGAAGACGTAAAGGAATATACCGTAGGCGAGACCACCGACGACCTTATCGGCAGACTTAACAAGGGCATTGCAAAAAAGCGTGCCGAAAACGTAAGGGCGCATCGCACGATAACCCTTACAACACCGCCTATAAAACGTGATAAGCCTACCATTGCCGCTCCTCTTAACATTGACTACAAAAAGAAGATAATACAGGAAACGGGTCCTATAGCAGGTGAAAATCCCGTGGTTGAAGCTCAGAAGCAGTCTGACCTTCAGGCGGCGAAAAAGCATCAGCTCCGTGATTTCGTTTTAGAGGATGACAGCGTAAATGAGTTCCCTGATGAAACGGACGAGGAAGAATTTGACGACTATGACAGCAGAGGTCAGATATGGGCGGACCTTTGTGCAAGCCACAAGGGACTGAAGGTAAGACTGGTACTTCTTTCGATAATCACAGCTATCACCTTTATCATATCGGCAATGAACGACTTCGGTCTGTTCCAGGCACTTGGTATAACCGACGGCATCGGAGCTCTCAGCGTCAGAAGCGGAGATATAACCACTATAACCTTTATCTATCTTGCGGCAGGTATTTTAGGCTTTGCAATCTGCTCTACCGTTATCAGTAACGGTCTTATAAAGCTTATAAAGCTTTGTCCCGACTGCGACTCGGTATGCAGTATCGTTGCCGCTATGTCGATTATAGGCGGAGTTATTTGCATGGTAGACGGACAGTCCTACAGACTGGGACACTGCTTTATCTACGTTTCAACGGCACTTGTTTCGCTCACGCTGAATACTGTGGGTAAGATGTATATGATAACGAGAGCAAAGCGCAATTTCAAGTTTGTTTCCAGCGACAATCAGAAGTATTACGCACAGATAATCAGCAATCAGGCAAGCGTTTCTGTGCTTACAAAGATAACCTCAGGCAGAATGCCCGTTATAGCCGCAATGAGAAAGACGGAATTTCTGACCGATTTTCTGAAGTCCAGCTACTGTGACGACGAAGCGGATAAGCTCTCCTCAAGAATAGTTTACGGCTCGCTTATTGCGGGGCTTGTAGTGGGGATTGCGGCATTCTTCAACCTCTTCGGAAGTCAGTTCGCAAACCACGTTGAAAGCGAAAGCACGATCTACTGGGCGGTAAGCGCCTTTACAGCGGTTATGACCGCGGCTTGTCCCTTCTCTATGCTGTTTATGGTAAACGCACCTCTTTCCCGTGCTTCAAGAAAGCTTTCGGAAAGCAGAACCGCAATACTCGGCTATGACGCCGCTATGGAATTTTCCTCTACAGACACTATCGTGACAGACGCCAAGTCACTTTTCCCTGCAGGAAGTGTACAGATAGCAAAGATAAAGCTGTGGCACAAGAAGAATTCCGTTGTTAAGACCAGCGTTGAAGAATCCATTCTTATGGCGGCAAGTCTGTCAATACACAGCGACGGCGTACTTTCCTACCCCTTCTACGACGTAATGCACGGCGACAAGGAGCTTATATATCCCGTTGACAACTGCATTTACGAGGATAACTGCGGTGTTACCGGCTGGATAGGTACAAAACGTGTTATGCTGGGTGGCAGACAGCTTATGCAGACGCACAATATCGACCTGCCCTCAGAAAAGAAGGAAAGCAAATACTGTCCCGATGACTGCGAAGCTGTATACCTCGCTGTAAGCGGAGAAATAGTAGCCTTATTCGTAATCACTCTCAGCGCAAATACGGAAATAAAAGAGCAGCTGAAGGCGGTTACAAGCGAGGGAATAACCGTGCTTGTCCACGCTACCGACTCACTTGTAAGCGTAGATAATATTTCAAGACTGTTTGACGTTAATCCCAAGTATATAAGAGTTCTTCCCCACGAGGCACACGAGGAATATAACGAATGCACAAGATATACCTCCCGTGGAAGCGGTGCAATCTCCTGTGACGGCACCTTCTCCTCCTTTACAAAGGGTATTCTTGCCGCAAAGAATCTTGTCAGGGATTTTGCTCTGTCAAAGGCTGTACTGTTAGGCGGAGCCTTACTCGGCGGCTTTCTTGCAACCATTATGGTACTGATAAAGCAGACTGCTTTAATAACACCTACAGCGCTCACTCTGTACGGACTTTTTACAACGCTCGTAATGCTGTGTGTACAGAAGATGAGAAAATATTGATTTGTACCGGGGATGTAAAAACTTTGTTTTTACATCCCTTTTTTCTTGTGCAAATATATTAACACGGTGGGTTTCAAAAGCCTTCATATGTTAAAATTGTGGATTTTTTAACAATGCGGATTATTATTTAAAAAAGTACTTGCAAAAATGCGAATAATTTGGTAAAATAATAGACGTAGAAATACAGTATAATTTGAGGGTATCCTCATACAAATAATGAAAAAGCGAAAGGAAATAAGACCCATGAGCAAATTAAACAAGAAGAATGTTGAAGACTTACAGGTAAAGGGCAAGAAGGTTCTTGTACGTGTTGACTTCAACGTACCTATGAAGGAAGGCGTTATCACAAACGATAACAGAATCGTTGCGGCTCTTCCCACAATCAAGAAGTTAGTAGAAAACGGTGCAAAGATTGTTCTTTGCTCACACCTTGGCAAGCCCAAGAACGGTCCTGAGGACAAGTTCTCCTTAAAGGCTGCTGCAGAAAGACTTGCACAGCTCGTTGACACAAAGGTTATCTTCGCTAAGGATGATACAGTAGTAGGCGAAAACGCTAAGAAGGCAGTTGCAGAAATGAACGAGGGCGAAATCGTAGTTCTCGAAAACACACGTTTCCGTGGCGCTGAAGAAACAAAGAACGGCGAAGCATTCGCTAAGGAACTCGCTGATCTCGTTGACGGCGAAATGTTCGTTATGGACGCTTTCGGTTCTGCTCACAGAGCACACGCTTCTACAGCAGGCGTTACAAGCTTCGTTAAGGAAACAGCAGTTGGTTACCTTATGAACAAGGAAATCGAATTCTTAGGCAACGCTGTTGAAAGCCCTGTAAGACCCTTCGTTGCTATCCTCGGCGGCGCAAAGGTTGCAGACAAGCTCAACGTTATTTCCAACCTCCTTGAAAAGTGCGATACACTTATCATCGGTGGCGGTATGGCTTACACATTCTTAAAGGCTAAGGGCTACGAAGTAGGTACATCTCTCGTTGACGACGAAAAGATCGACTACTGCAAGGAAATGCTTGAAAAGGCTGAAAAGCTCGGCAAGAAGCTCTTACTTCCCATCGATACAACAATCACAAAGTCCTTCCCCGATCCTATCGACGCTGAAGTAGAAATCACAGTTGTTGACGCTGACAAGATCCCTGCTGATATGATGGGTCTTGACATCGGCACAAAGACACAGGAGCTCTTCGCAGATGCTGTTAAGTCTGCAAAGACAGTTGTATGGAACGGTCCTATGGGCGTATTTGAAAACCCCATCCTCGCAAAGGGTACAATCGCAGTAGCAAAGGCTCTTGCTGAGACAGACGCTACAACAATCATCGGCGGTGGCGACTCTGCAGCAGCAGTTGTACAGCTCGGCTTTGCTGACAAGATGAGCCACATCTCCACAGGCGGCGGCGCATCTCTCGAATACCTCGAAGGTAAGGTTCTTCCCGGTATCGCAGTTATCCAGGATAAGTAATAAGTAAATAAAACAAAGGGCGGATAAGCGGTTAGTCCATATCCGCCCTTAAATATGTAAATAACATACCGAAAGGAAAATAAAAAAATGAACAAGAACGTAAGAAAAGCAGTTATCGCAGGTAACTGGAAGATGAACAAGACAAGACCTGAAGCAAAGGCACTTTTAGAAGAATTAAAGCCCATGGTAGCAGACATCAAGAACGTTGAAGTTGTAGCTTGCGTACCCTTCACAAACCTTGAAACAGCTTTAGCTGTAACAGAAGGCACAAACATCAAGATCGGTGCTGAAAACTGCCACTTTGAAAAGTCCGGTGCATTCACAGGCGAAATCTCCGCTGATATGCTCGCTGAAATGGGCGTTGAATACGTAGTTCTCGGTCACAGCGAAAGAAGACAGTACTTTGCTGAAACAGACGAAACAGTTAACAAGAGAACAATTGCCGCTTTAGCCGCAGGCTTAAAGCCTATCGTTTGCGTTGGTGAGCTTCTCTGGGAAAGAGAATGCAACATCACAGAAGAAGTTATCGCTCGTCAGATCAAGCTTGACTTCTTCGGCATCAGTGCTGATGATTTAAAGAAGTGCATCATCGCTTACGAACCCGTCTGGGCTATCGGTACAGGCAAGACGGCTACTGCTGACCAGGCTGAAGAGGTTTGCGCATTCATCCGTGCTACACTTGCAAAGCTCTACAGCGCAGAGGTTGCTGAAGCAGTTACAATCCAGTACGGTGGTTCTATGAACGCCGCAAATGCCGCTGAACTCGTTTCCAAGACAAACGTTGACGGTGGTCTTATCGGTGGTGCTTCCTTAAAGGCTGCTGACTTCACAACAATCATCAACGCCGCAGAAAACGGCTAAGCGGCAGGTTGCCGCTGACAATTCCGGCCTTTTAAAAACTTGTACCGATTCATAACAAGGAGAACGGCCGGGAACAAACAATTGCAATATATCAAAACGTAGGGGCGACATGTTTCGTAAGAAACTGATTTCACAACAATCATCAGCGCCGCAGAAGTTGGCTGAGGCGTGCCGCCTCGGGCAGTTCCAGCCTTTTAAAACCCTATACTAATTCTATAGAAACGTGAACGGCTGGAGCAATACATTGCGATATATCAATTATGAAGGGCGACCTGTTTCGCAAGAAACTGATTTCACAACAATCATCAACGCCGCAGAAGTTGGCTAAGCGGCAGGTTGCCGCTGACGGTTCTCGCCTTTTAAAAATCTTATACTTATATGTAGAAAGATGAACGGCGAGAAATAAATATAGCGCAATTCGGAATTGTAGGGGGCGGCGAGCAGAATTGCGACGACCTTCAGGTCATGTCCCCGACGCCCCGAATAAAGGCGGCGCCCTTCAGGGCATGTTCCACGACGCCCCGAATAACAACATTAAATTTAAAAAACATCGTAAAATTAACAAGGAGATACAAATATGGCTAAACCCGTATTATTAGTAGTAATGGACGGTATCGGCTTTTCCAAGACAGGTCTTGGCGACGCTGTAACCGAAGCATACACACCCACTCTTGACTGGCTTATGGCTAACTGCCCTATGACAAAGCTCAAGGCACACGGTGACGCAGTAGGTCTTCCTACAGACGACGATATGGGCAACTCCGAGGTAGGTCACAACGCACTTGGTTGCGGTCAGATTTATTCTCAGGGTGCAAAGCTCGTAAACGAGTCCATCGAAAGCGGCAAGATGTACGATTCTCCCGCTTGGCAGGAGCTTGCTGAAAATGCAAAGAGCAAGAACAGCACAATGCACTTTATCGGTCTTTTATCCGACGGTAACGTACACTCCAACATCAGCCACCTTATCAATATGGTTAAGCGTGCAAAGGCTGACGGCATCAGCAAGGTAAGAGTTCACGCTCTCCTTGACGGTCGTGACGTTCCTCCCTTAACAGGCGGTCAGTTCATAAAGCAGCTTGAGGACGTATTCGCAGAGCTCAACGACGCTACCTTTGATGCAAGAATTGCTTCCGGCGGTGGCAGAATGAAGATAACAATGGACCGTTACCAGGCAGACTGGCCTATGGTAGAACGCGGCTGGAATACACACGTTAAGGGCGAAGGCAGACAGTTCGCATCCGCTACAGAAGCCTTTGATACACTCGTATCCGAAACAGGCGTTGCAAGTGACCAGGATCTCCCTGCATTCGTTATCGCTGAAAACGGTGAGCCTGTAGGCAAGATCGTTGACGGCGACAGCGTTATCCTCTTCAACTTCCGTGGCGACAGAGCTATCGAAATGTCTATGGCATTTGATTTAGACGAATTCAACTACTTCGACAGAGGTGCAAAGCCTGACGTATGCTATGCAGGTATGTTACAGTACGACGGCGACTTAAAGCTCCCCGCTCGTTTCCTTGTAAATCCTCCCGAAATCACAAATACCTTATCTGAAGTATTTGTAAATGCAGGACTTAAGCAGTACGCCATTTCCGAAACACAGAAGTACGGTCACGTAACATATTTCTGGAACGGTAACAAGAGCGGTAAGTTCAGCGAAGAATCAGAGGAATACGTTGAAATTCCTTCCGATAACGTAAGCTTTGACCAGCGCCCCTGGATGAAGTCTGCAGAAATCGTTGACGCTCTTATCGAAGCTATCAAGTCAAAGAAGTACGACTTCTTACGTTGTAACTTCCCCAACGGCGACATGGTAGGTCACACAGGCTCTATGCAGGCTACTATGATCGGTGTTGAATCCGTTGATATCGGTCTTGCCCGCTTAAAGGACGTATGTGATGAATATGGTGTTACAATGCTCATCACAGCTGACCACGGCAATGCAGACGAAATGCTCGAAAAGAACAAGAAGGGCGAAGTTAACGTAAGAACAGCTCATTCCTTAAACCCCGTTCCCTTTATCATCTACGATAAGGATACAAAGTTTGAAATAAAGGAAGGCAGCTACGGTCTTGCAAACGTTGCTCCCACAGTTGTAAAGATGTTCGGTCTTACAGCACCCGATTGCTGGGAAGACAGCATGATATAATCCCTTTATAAATAGTAAACGCCCGTGAGCATCCTCACGGGCGTTGTTCATATATGAAATAAATCTTTTAAAGTATCTTACTGCCGTTGATAACTACGCTGAAATCCACTCCGAGAGTTTTTGCTGAATTTCTGCAAAGACTCATTCTGCCGAGGAAAATTTCAAAATAGTCCATAATTGAGCAGATGTCAAGATCTATCACAAGGTCAAGGATAAGCGTTTTCTTATCCTCAGAAAAATAAATATCCGACTTTTCAACGGCATAATTTACTCTGTCGTGAATATCGTCCTTATCTATCATTTCATCCTTGCTGACGCTTCCTGCGAATCTCACTCTTGAACGGCGGACATCGGATTTATCAGCTATTATTACCGCCGCCGCTACGGGATTTACCGGTGCGGCTGTTTTTTCATCGTGATTGCCGATAGCCGAAACTATAACAGCTATCTCTTCCGCCGGCATTCCCAGCTTATCAAGCAGACGGAACGCCATAAGTGCCCCCGAATGGGCGTGGTCGGTACGATTTACCACGTTGCCTATATCGTGCATATAGGCGGCTATACGGGCAAGCTCGCATTGTCTTTCGTCGTAGCCGAGAGTAGACAGCACCATATAAGCTATACTTGCGGATCTTTCAACGTGGGCGTTGGAATGCTCGGTATAACCGATACTTGACAGTGCCGCATCCGCATGGTCTATATAGGTCTGTATATCTTTATTCCTCTTTATGTACTCGTAATTTACTATACTCATATTGTCTGTTCCTTTCAGTCGTATGTACATATTTTAACATATTACGCCGCAATATTCAATATGATGTGCAAATACTCTTGAAATTTTTTTCAGATTCTGCTATACTATATAGTATAACAGCCGAAAGGAATGATACGCATTGAAAATAAAAGAATCCGCTGAAGACTACCTCGAAAGCATACTGATACTTAAAAACAAGCTCGGAAACGTGCGTTCAATAGATATAGTAAATTATTTTGATTATTCAAAGCCCAGCATAAGCGTTGCAATGAAAAATCTGCGTGAGGATGAATATATTGAGATGGACGGCAAGGGTTATATTTCTCTCACGGAAAAAGGTCTTGCCATTGCAGAAAAGATGTTTGAACGTCACACCCTGCTCACCGACTGGCTCATTTCAATCGGCGTAGACGAAAAGACAGCCGCTGAGGATGCCTGCCGTATCGAGCACGTTATAAGTGAAGAAAGCTTCGAAGCTATTAAGAACCTGAAAAAGTAAACAGCAAAAGCGTCTCCTTCAGAAATGAACGGGACGCTTAATCTTTTGGTTTTCTTTTATAGGGCTTTGCTTCGTCGGTAAGGCCCAGGATATAATCCACGCTTGTGTTATAGTGTTCTGCAAGCTTTATAAGGATTTCGGTAGGAATATCAAGGTCGCCTCTCTCATAATTGCTGTACACTCTCTGACTACAGCTGAGTATTTCCGCAAGTTCCCTTTGTTTTAAATCTGCATCTTCTCTGAGATTTCGTATTCTTTCATATATCCGCATTTTCATCACCATTATTATAATAATTTATTTCACAGTGATATATTGACTTTTAGCGGAAAATCCGCTATAATTAAATAAAAACTTGTTTTATTTTTTTAATCCATACATAACTCTGCTACTATTATATGTAAATTATATTCTGATTTTGTCAAAAAAAAGCCTGATTTTGTCAACTTTATTGACCTTGATCTGACAGCGATTTATAATTTAATTAAAAGAACGGCATCAGTTACAGCAGGACGGAGGCTGTAATTATATAAATAATCAGGGAGGTAATTTCATGAAGAAATTCTCAAAAAGATTCCTGTCAATCCTGACAGCGCTTGCGATGATCTACACGATTTTCTTGTCGCCTGTAAGCGAAATTGTAGGATTCGCAGGGGAAAGTGTTAAGGCGGGGGCAGTAACTAAAATAGAAAAAGTAACTATAGGAAGTTTTGTATGTAACATTTTACTGGACGGCACTTTGGCGATAAAAGAATACCTAGGATGGGAAGCGGATGTAGTTATTCCATCAGAAATGAATGGAATGATAGTAAAAAAAATCTCAGACTCGGCTTTCAGAGACAACCGAAAAATTGAAACAATAGATATACCTCTCACAGTACAGCAGATTGAACCACGTGCCTTTTTAGGATGTGAAAATTTAAAATCTGTGAAAATCCCAGATGGCATAGAACGAATTAGTTGGGCAACTTTCGCAGATTGTCAGAATCTTAAATCTGTTTACTTACCGGACAGCATATGTGAAATAGGTAAAGAAGCATTCAGAGCATGCTTTGCTCTTGAAGAAATAAATCTCCCTCAGAATTTATCCAGCATAGGTGAATCGGCATTTTTATCATGCACAAGCCTGCCGAATGTGGTTTTACCCGATAAATTAGAATCACTCGGTTATATGAGCTTTTATAATTGTTCATCATTCACAGATATTGTTATCCCGCAAAACACAACCGCTATCGGAGAAGGCGCATTTCAGAACTGCAAACTGTTAAAATCTATAACCTTGCCTGACTCGTTAACGTATATACCAGGATCAGTATTTCAGGATTGTGTTTCATTAACAAACATTGAATTACCCGAACAAATCAACTACATAGGTGATGAGGCATTTTATGGCTGTGCTAACCTAGAAGCTATAAATTTACCTGAACAGGTCGTTCACATAGATGAAGACGCATTTTATGGTTGTGTCAATCTCGAAACAATAAATTTACCAACGAAGCTGACAACAATCGGGGCGGGAGCATTCAAAGAATGTTCCTCCCTTAACAATATAATTATACCTGAAGCAGTAGAGAAAATCTCAGATAACACGTTTCAAGGTTGTAATAATACAAATATCATCACAATATTAACTAAATCTCTTATAACAGATTATTCTATTGGATTTGATAACGCCAGGAAGAAAAATGACAATCTTTTAATAAAGTGTGTTAAAAATAGTTATGCAGTTCAATATGCAGAAAAATTTGGATTTAATTATGAAATAATAACAGAAAACAGTGTTCTTGACAACAGCAGCGATTCTGTAGCCAACGTAAACAGCAAAACCGATAACAGTTATACTGAAAGTAATACAGGTAATCAGGAAAACGGACAAAATACTGAACCATCCAATCAATCTCCTCTTATTCCTGTTGCTGTAGCTACTTCGATAATAGCTGTGGGTGCAATTACTGCAGGTATTATCATAAAAATAAAAAAGCATTAAGGAGGTAATTTCATGAAGAAATTCTCAAAAAGATTCCTGTCGATCCTGACGGCACTTGCGATGATCTACACGATTTTCTTGTCGCCTGTAAGCGAAATTGTAGGATTCGCAGGGGAAAGTGTTAAAGCGGGGGCAGAAGCTACTGCACTTGGTATAGTGAAAATTGCCGCTAATGAAATCGGCACAGCCGAACGCACAGGTAACAACGACATAAAATACAACGATTGGTATTATGGAAGATATGTAAGTGGAGCCGATTACGCATGGTGTTCGGTATTTATTGCATGGTGTGCCAAAGAAGCAGGGATAAGTAAAGACGTTATTCCGCAGAGCGGTATTGGTATCGTAACAAGTTACGTCAAATACTATGCAAATATAGGCAGATGGCACAGAATAAGAAGTAATGGATGGACAGAAAGTAAAACCTTTAATGATACAGGACTCGCAGATACAAACTATGTTCCACAGCAAGGCGACTTTATATTAATAGAGGCAGAAAATTATAATGACGGTCCTGATCACATAGGCTTGGTCGATTATCAGGATGGCGAATATGTTTACTATATTGACGGAAACAACACAAAATACACATCCGGCAGGGTTGAATACAGCCAGAAAAAATTAACCGATAGTACGATCTGGGGCTATTGTAATCCCGATTATCCAGTTTCTTCATCTTCCCCGCCAACTAATACTACATATGGTAAAATAAGCACAGCAGATGATGCAGAAGATATGTGGGATTATCTTTTCTCCCGAATAGGTAATGCTTACGGTGTTGCCGCTTTATTAGGAAATCTCGAAGCAGAGTCAGCTTTACGTTCAAATAATCTTCAGAACAGTTACGAATCGGCTCTCGGCTTCACTGATAGTTCATATACTGTAGCTGTTGATAATGGTACATACACCAATTTCGTACACGATGACGCGGGTTATGGATTGGCTCAATGGACATATTACAGCAGAAAACAAAATCTGCTTAATTATGCAAAAAGTAAAAATGTATCTATAGCAGATATGCAGATGCAACTTGAATTTCTTGTAAGTGAACTTGCAAACAGTTATTCCAAGGTTTACAGTACTCTGAAAAACGCCACTTCAATCAAAGAAGCCTCTGATTGCATTTTAACACAGTTCGAGAGACCTGCAGATCAATCCGATAAAGTAAAAAATTACAGAGCGTCTTTGGCACAGAAATATTACGACAAGTTTAGCGGAGATATTATCATTAAAGACGATCTGATTGTTGATACCGACTATTCTCCAGTAACGCCCTTTAAAGCGTATCTTTTAAATAACTCGACCGTATATCCTTGTTATTCCGATTGTTCAACAACAACAGGCGGAGAAATCTGGGGCAGTGATGAGTGCACCATACTTGAAGTATATACGAATGGCTGGTGCAAAGTAAAATATCCCATATCACCCGAGGAAACCAAAACAGCGTATACACCGCTTTCCAACTTTGTAGGAAATCCATCACTTAAACTCAACTACTATTACATACCTCAATCAAATCAGACTACATATACAAGAAGTGATAAAGCAACTATATACGGTGAAATGTACAAAGACGATGTATGCTATATGGTTGCATCTGACGGATGTGTACAGTATTTTTATCCAACGGACTCATATCATAAATTAGCATGGTCAGATTTCAACTGTCCTACACACATTTCAAGATGGGTCACAACAAGTCCCGATGTAAACAGTAACAAGCTCGATGAAGGCGAAACTGGGAATTTATACTACTTCTGGTACGATTTACGCCATAACGAAACAGATGCATTGATGTACGAAGTAACAAATCTCTTCAGTACTACTGCAACACTTGAGCTTATCAATCCAAATGGAACTTCATTAGGTACATGTGAATACACTAATTCTGATCGAAACTGGATAAGATACACATTAAATACTCCGGGTACATACACTTTTAAGGTTACGTTATCCGGTGGCTTGACTGGCACTTACACCACAACCTTCCAAGTCAACGAGGCTGAATGCAGTCACTCATATACTTCCAAGGTCACAAAGGCGGCTACCTGCCTTGCAACCGGTATCAGAACCTACACCTGCTCTGCTTGCGGCGACAGCTACACAGAAACAATTGCTAAGACTTCTCATAGCTATTCTTCAAGCTATACAGTTGACAAGGCGGCTACCTGCACTGCTGAAGGTAGCAAGTCAAGACACTGTACAACCTCAGGCTGTACAGCTAAGACTGACGTGACTGCTATTCCTAAGACAAGTCACAGCTACACTTCCAAGGTCACAAAGGCGGCTACCTGCCTTGCAACCGGTATCAGAACCTACACCTGCTCTGCTTGTGGCGACAGCTACACAGAAACAATTGCTAAGACTTCTCACAGCTATTCTTCAAGCTACACAGTTGACAAGGCGGCTACCTGCTCTGCTGAAGGCAGCAAGTCAAGACATTGTACAACCTCAGGCTGTACAGCAAAAACTGACGTGACTGCTATTCCTAAGACAAGTCACAGCTACACAAATAAGGTTGTAGCTCCTACGTATTTTGCACAGGGCTACACCCGTCACACTTGTTCTGTATGTTCATACAGCTACAATAACACCTATACGGATAAGAAGATACTTTCTGCAGTATCTGGTTTTACCTCTCCCAGCAAGTCTACTACAGCTATCAGACTTTCCTGGACAAAGAACAGTAATGCATCCGGCTATATCGTTGAACAGTTCAACGGCTCCAGCTGGGAACAGATTGCTACTATTACAGATAAAGCAACAGTTACCTATAAGGTAACAGGACTTACTCCCGGCACAGCATACAAATTCAGAGTAAAGGCGTACGTTTCAAGCAGTAGCTCCAAGGCGTACAGCAAATATACGTCCACACTCACAGCAAACACCATGATGACCGCTGTAAAGGGCTTTACAAGTCCCAGCCAGTCAACCTCTGCAATCCGTCTTAACTGGACAAGGAATGCAAACGCTGACGGCTACGTTATCGAGCAGTTCAACGGCTCTGCGTGGGTACAGATCGCCGATATTACAGATAAGGCAACAACCACCTACAAGGTAACGGGACTCAAGTCAGGCACAGCCTACAAGTTCAGAATGAAGGCTTATTCTGTTACAAAGTACGGCGATACTATCTATGGCGACAAGACGGAAACTCTGACAGCAAACACTCAGGCATCAGCAGTAACAGGTCTTGCTCTTAAGAGCAGAAGTGCTTCC
>JAFTVY010000055.1 GCA_017465545.1 Ruminiclostridium sp. | reverse complement strand
GTATGTGTTTTTAGCTGTCATTAATATTTACTTTTTGTTTTATTTATTTTCCTTCATTTTGTTTGCATAAGCTAAAAGCTCTGCCGCAGACATATCCTTTACCTGCTTCTGAGACTTCTTTTCCCTGAATTTCAAAAGATTTGTTATATAATCGTTAAGTCGGTCAATACTATACGGTAGAGTATTGCCATCCCTGATTATTCTTGCTATAGCGGATATTTCGTCAGGCTCGTGACTTTCACCAAGTACAGATAAATCTGTACCTTCTCCGCCTTCGATAAGAATACAAAGCTCGGTGAACAGTCCTCGGTTGAATTCTGTAGGAAAATCATCGGGTGTAATTTTATCGGTGATTTTTTTTAGAAAATCGGGAGAGTGGAAAAGATAAGCGATTATTCCTCTTTCCGCCTCTACCTCTGCAGGGTATTTGGAGGCGTCGGGATTGACTTTATCCTTTTTGTATGCACCTGAGATTATTCCTTGCTGCATATCATTCTGCCTTGCTCTGTTCTGCCTTTTTATTGTCTGCTCAACGGAGGTCTCTATAGTAGCTCTGCCTATATCGCAGTAGGCGGATACGTCGGCTATATATACCGCTCTGTCGATGGGACTGTGAACTGTTGATATAAAGGCAACACACCGCTTCAGAAATTCTGCCTTGCCCTGCGGATTTGTAATATCCGATTCTGCCTTTATCTTTTCAAGCTCAAATTCCATAGCCGGAACAGATTTGTCTATCTGCAGGGAAAAGGCGTCGCTACCGAATTTTTTTATAAATTCATCCGGGTCCTTAGCACCCTTTATCTGTAATATCTTTGTGATTATTCCTACCTTATCAAGAATGTTTATAGCTCTTGCGGTAGCTTTTTTTCCGGCGTCATCGCTGTCATAGGCAAGAATTACTTCCTTGAAATTCTGATTCGCTATTGCTCTTGCGTGACTGTCCGTTATCGCTGTACCGCAGGTCGCAACAGCGTTTGTAAAGCCTGCCTGAAACATTGAGATAACGTCAAGGTTGCCTTCGCACATTATAAGACTTGATTTGCCTGAATTCTTTGCGTGGTTCATGCTGTACAGGTACGTGCTTTTATTATATACAGGCGTTGCCTTTGTATTAAGGTATTTTCTTGAATCATCGCCACCGATTATACGTCCTGAAAAGCCAACAATATTTCCTCTTGTATCAAAAAAAGGAAACATTACTCTGTATCTGAAAAAATCGTAGGTGTTGTTATTTTTTTGTGATTTTACGCCAAGTGACGCTTCGACGATTTCATCGTCGCTGAATCCGAGAGAACTGAGGTGATTTCTGAGCAGTGACCAGTCGTTAGGTGCATAGCCCAGTCCATAAAGTCTTATGGTATGAATAGTAAGGCCTCTCCCTAAAAGATAGTCAAGACCTTCTTTTCCCTGGGGAGAAAAAAGAAGCTTGTGATAGAATTTGCCTGCTTCTCTGTTCATTTCAAGGATTCTTGCCCTTATTCTCGCTCCGTCCTCACCGCCATCGTCGGGCATCGGTATTCCTGCTCGCTGTGCGAGAAAACGTACAGCCTCCACGTACCCGAGATGTTCATATAAACGGATAAAGTTTATTACGTCTCCTGCCGCACCGCAACCAAAACAGTAAAAGCTCTGTGTTGCCATATAAATATGGCAGGAGGGAGTTTTTTCTGAATGGAAAGGACAGTTGCAGACGTAATCCGTACCGGTCTTCTTCAGCGGTACGTAATTTGAGA
Organism: Ruminiclostridium sp.; assembly: GCA_017465545.1. Classification (GTDB taxonomy): domain Bacteria; phylum Bacillota; class Clostridia; order Oscillospirales; family Ruminococcaceae; genus Ruminiclostridium_E. The sequence goes on along the minus strand of JAFTVY010000055.1, from coordinate 157,681 downwards.
TAACGTCATATATATCGTTGCTGTCCTTTATTCTTGAGAGAAAATCCTCTGATAGCTTCATTTATCTTCCTTTCTTAATAAGACCAACTTTTCGGAATACATATTTCTTTAAAATAGTCAACGGCAAAATCGTCGGTCATACCGCTTATGAAATCGCATATCGCAAGCTCCTTACCGTTTTCTGCCGCAATTTTCTGAAACAGGGGAGGGAGCGCCTCGGGTGATTTCAGAAAATAATTGTACAGATACTCGACAATAATACGTGCCTTGCCTTTTTCTTCGTTTGTAGTGGGAGCAAAATATACTCTTTCAAACATGAATGCTCTCAGCTCGTCGTGTGCCTTCTGCGTTTCACTATCGTACTGTATAATGTCTGTACTGTTATTTATGATAGAGCTTATAAGCGTGGTTATTCTCTGACTCTTGGTAGCGCCGAGCACTCTTACGGGCGTATCGGGGAGATCCTCCTGCCTTATGACACCGCCTCTTATCGAATCCTCAATATCGTGATTTATGTATGCAATTTTGTCGCTGAACTTTACTATCTGTCCTTCAAGAGTCTGAGCTACGGCGTTGGTGTGGCAGATTATACCGTCTATAACCTCTTCCGTAAGATTGAGACCTTCACCATTCTTCTCGATGACCTCAACTACTCTTTTGCTCTGAAGATAGTGCTTGAAGCCACCAGGATAAAGGGCGTCAAGCACCCTTTCGCCATCGTGACCGAAGGGGGTATGTCCCAGGTCGTGACCTAAAGCGATAGCCTCCGTAAGGTCCTCGTTCAGTCTTAACGCTCTTGCGATGGTTCTTGCAATCTGTGATACCTCAAGCGTATGGGTGAGTCTGGTTCTGTAATGATCGGATTTTGGTATCAGGAACACCTGAGTCTTATGCTTGAGACGTCTGAATGCATTGGAGTGGATTATCCTGTCACGATCCCTCTGGAACTCTGTACGGATGTCGCAGGGCTTTTCGTAAACCTTTCTGCCTTTAGTCTGTGTGCTTTTGCAGGCAAAGTCAGATAAAGTCATATTTTCGATCTCTTCTGTGATTTCTCTTGGAAGCTTGCTCAACTGAACCACTCCTTTTTGCTTTTTAAAAACAGTTATCGCAAGTGAAAATTTAGCTGTAAAACAATCACTTGCGAATCTTCTGTACATATATACTTGTAGCTATGAAAAAAATCCTTTTTTAAAATTCCTTATATCCCTTATCAAGAAATTCTATCTTTACTTTTCCGTTGCATTTGTCTATAAGCTTATTCCTGAGCTTTTCGGAAAGCTCGCTTTTTACGTCAAGGAAAACGCTTACGCTGTCTGTATATTCGGTATTCCTGATTATAGCTTCGTATTCTGTGGCTATTGCTGTGATATTACCATAAAAGCTATAGTCTGCCGTAATTTTCAGACTATCGGCAATTTCCATAGTCATAATATCAGCGGCATCAAGAGCAATGGAAGCTCCCTTGGAGTAGGCTCTTACAAGTCCGCCTGCACCAAGCATAATACCGCCGAAATATCTTGTTACAACGCAGGCAATATCTGTAACGCCCGTTTTGTTGAGTACGTCGTAAATAGGAATGCCTGCAGTGCCACCGGGCTCACCGTCATCGCTGTGCCTTGCGGTATTGTTGTCCCTGAGGATATACGCATAGCAGTTATGGGTTGCCTTGCGGTGCATTGCTCTTATCTCGTTTATAAAATCTATAGCCTCCTGCTCGGTAGTGACAGGGCATAGGTATCCTATAAACTCAGATTTTTTCTCTATAAAGGACGCTTCGCAACGGTTTCTTATCGTTTTATAACTCAAAGCTAACCTCCGTGCTTAGCTCTTTTTGTTTCTGAGTGTGTTGAGCATCTTTCTTACTTCAACAATGTTTGCCGTAAGAAGCTCCTCAAGATTTGACAACGTCTTGTCAACGTATGCGTCGGTTGCCTTGGTCATTTTCTTGGAGTTTGCATTTGCATTTGCTGTTATATCACTTGCTACCTGCTGAGCCTGCTTTGTGATGGATGCTTCGTTGATAAGCTCCTGTTCCTTTTCTCTTGCTCTTTTGAGAATAACCTCAGCCTCTGCCTTAGCTTCGTTTATAATGCTCTTGCGGTCGCTTACAAGATGCTGAGCCTGTCTGATTTCAGAAGGAAGGTTGAGTCTTATTTGTCTGACGTACTCCCTGAATTTATCTGCATCAATTCCTGATAAGCCTCTCTTTGAGAAGGGAAGCTTTGTTGCGTGATCAAGGTCTTCATCCATTGCGTCTAAAATTTCTTCAATGCTGTTCATAAGTTTTTGTCCTTTCTTTTCTGATTTCAGTCTTTTTTGAGTCGTTGGGTTATTCTGTCAAGTATGCATTCGGGAACAAAGTCACTGACGTCACCGCCGAACATCGCTATCTGCTTTACCATACTGGATGACAGATAGGTGTTTTCGCTTTTCGCTGTAAGGAAGATAGTCTCCGCCTTATAGCAAAGCTTTCTGTTTGCCTGAGCCATCTGGAATTCGTATTCAAAGTCCGATAAGGCACGTAAGCCCTTTACGATTACGTCCGCATTTCTGCTGTTGAAATAATCTATAAGCAGTCCTTCGTGACTGTCTATTTCTACGTTTGCAAGTCCTTCTGCTTTTACTACCTCTTCTAAAAGCTCTTTTCTTTCCTCTATAGAAAAGGCGGAAGGCTTTGAGGGATTTACCGATACAAGAACAATCAGCTTGTCAAAAAGCTTTGATGCTCTTGAAATAATTTCTAAATGTCCGTAGGTAACAGGGTCAAAGCTACCGGGATAAATCGCAAGCTTCATTTTGCTGTTTTCCTTTCTGTTTTATTCTTCGTTTTCCTGATCAGGCTTTCTGTAAATCGTAAGACCGGTTTTGCCGTGCTTTTTCGATTTTACAATCACAAAGCCGTTGACCTCTTCGGGAAGTCTGCATTCTATTTCGTGTTCGCACACGATTACGCCCTCGTCAGACATTATGCTTGTAAGAGCAGGGAGTGACTTCTGTATGAGCTTTCTGTCATAGGGTGGATCGAGTAATGCAATATCAAAGGTTTCCTTTGTGGTTCTTAAAAAGGCTGTATTGGGCATATTGATGACTTCGGATTGCTTTTCAAAGCCCACGTGCTCGATATTTTCCTTTATTAACTTTATTGATGTCTGACTGCTGTCAACGAATACCGCTTTTTTTGCACCTCTGCTGATAGCTTCTATACCCAGCTGACCTGAGCCTGCAAATAAATCGAGAACGGTTCTGCCTTCTATTTCAAACTGTATGGCGCTGAATATCGCTTCCTTTACGCCATCGCTTGTAGGTCTTACGTCATAGCCTTCGGGAGCTTTCAGCTTTCTTCCTCTGGCACTTCCTGTTATAACTCTCATTGTTTATCCCTTTCTTTTAAAAATTCTCTTCTATATATTTTGCTACTTCGATAGCTTTTTCTGTGCTTATCTTTGCTACTGATGCGATTTCGGATACGTCCGCATCCTTCAGTCCCTGCTTTGTCTTAAAATGCTTTATCAGAGCAAGAGCCTTCGCTTCACCGATACCTCTGATTTTCGTCAGCTCCAGTTCGTAGGTTTTCTTCTTGTGCTTTTGCTGCTGGAAGGAGAGTGAAAAACGATGCACCTCGTCCTGTATGTTAGTAAGTAATGCAAAAAGCTTTTTATTGGCGTTTACCTGAATTTCTCCTCCGCTTTGCGCAATTGCTCTTGTGCGGTGCTTATCATCCTTTACAAGACCGTACAGCGGAATGCTGACGTTAAGTCTGTCTAAAACCAGCTGTACTGCGTTTACGTGTCCCTTGCCACCGTCCAGTAAAATCAGGTCGGGCAGGGGAGCAAAGGCTTCGTCGCCATCAAGATAACGCTTTATACGTCTTTCGATGACCTCCTGCATACAGGCGTAGTCGTTCTGTCCGATAACGTTCTTTATTGCGAATTTCTTATAGCCTGCCTTGTACGGTCTGCCGTTGCGGTAAACTATCATACCACCGACTCTGCTGTCTTCGCCAAGGTTAGATATATCATAGCTTTCTATAACGGTCGGTATTTTTTTAAGTCCGAGAAGGGAAGCCAGATCCTCAAGAGCATTTAGCTCCTTTACAGTTCTTCCTACCTTCATAGAAAGATATTCCGATGCATTGGCTTTGGCAAGAAGTATTTTTGAATATCCATCTCCTCGTTTTGGTACGGAAATGGTAATCTTTTTTCCTGCAATCGACGTGAAATACTCGCATAAAAGCTCATTGTCATCAATTTCTGAATCTATATAAATCTGCTTTGGTATTTCGTCGGTTCTTTTTGAATAATACTCCACAAGAAAATCAGAGCGCATCTGCGAAGCGTCGTATTCGTCACCGATATAGAAGTTTTCCTTGTCGGTGATCCTGCCGTCGCGGTATTTTATCACGGCAACGCTGGCAAGCTCAACGTTCTGCGCCAGGGCTACTATATCGAAATCGTAGCTCTTGTCGGACATTATTTCCTGCCCGTTTCTCATTTTCTGAATGGCGTTTATTCTGTCACGAAGCTTTGCCGCTTTTTCAAATTCGAGTCTTTCTGCCGCCTCGTTCATTTCTTCGGTAAGCTGTTCTATACTCTGCTTACTGCCATTTTTTATATATTCTATCGCCGAATCGATTATAGAACGATACTCAGCTTCTTTTATCTTGCCCGTACATACGCCCATACATCTTTTTATATGGAAGTTAAGGCAGGGACGCTGTTTTCTGAAATCTCTCGGAAATACCTTACTGCAGTCGGGAAGCATAAATATCTTGTTTGCCTCTTCTACAGCCTGCTTTGCAGTAAAGCCACTGGTATAAGGACCTAAATATTCTGCATTTTCATCCTTGCAGTTAAGGGCATAGCTGATGCGGGGAAAGGGTTCTTTTGTTATCTTTATATAGTTGTAACCCTTATCATCCTTCAGAAGTATATTATATTTCGGATTATTCTGCTTTATAAGACTGCATTCAAGCACAAGAGCGTCAAGCTCCGACGGGGTAACGATAAAATCAAAATCGTAGATGTTTTCTACAAGCTTTCTGGTTTTGGGGTTGTGATTTTCAATTGCGTGGAAATAAGTAGTTACTCTGTTTTTCAGAGCCTTTGCCTTACCCACGTATATGATCTTTCCCGTTTTATCCTTCATCAGATATACACCGGGGGATAATGAAAGCTTATTTGCTTTGTCCCGAAGGTATCCAAGCCGCTGATTCAAATTTTTTACCTCGCATATAATATATTCTATTTTATTTTACCATTTTTTCTGTCGGATTACAATAGTTTGTGGCAAAATATTTAATATGTTGTAAAAATAAATCCACCTCCGATGGATTATCGGAGATGGATAAGTTCATTATTCTTCACTAAGCAGATTGTTTACACCATAGGATAAGGTCAGAAGACTGTCACCGAGGTGAACGTTTTCTACTATAATATTGCCGTAATCTATATTGATGTCATAGTGGGAGAAATTCCAGAAGCATCTGATGTTGAGAGCTATAAGTCTGTCAACTATATCCTTGGTGGCTGACTTCGGAATACAGAGTACTGCAATTTCGGGATTATGCTTTTTGCAGAACTCCTCCAGCTTTGAAATATCGGTTATAGTAAGATCTCCAAGGGGGTTATTTTCAATGCTTTTATTTGAATCGAATATTCCTACAAGCTTACATCCGCTTTTTTCAAAATTGATATGCATAGCAAGAGCTGTACCGAGGTTACCCGCACCGATAAGAATTGCTTTCCTGCCTTTATCAACACCCAGTATCTTACCGATTTCACATCTCAGCTCCGCCACGTTGTAGCCGTAACCCTGCTGTCCGAATCCACCGAAACAGTTTAAATCCTGTCTTATCTGTGATGCAGTAAGCTTCATCTTTTCCGAAAGCTCACGGGATGAAATCTTGGAGATACCTTGCTTTGCTAACTCTCCTAAAAATCTGTAGTATCGAGGTAAGCGTCTGATTACAGGATTTGAAATATTGCTGTTTTTAGGCATATCATTACCTCCTTTATAATCTTAATACGTAAAGCTTGTGATTAAAGCATTTCCTTCAGTCTCTTGTCGATTTCGAGAAGGAAGTCCTCTGTATTTACCTTTCTCTTGTTTTCAAGGTTTGAAAGGATGTAGAGGTCACCGGTCATTACACCGTCTTCGATAGTCTTTATTGTAGCCTTTTCAAGCTTTTCGGCAAAAGCAGAAAGCTCTGCGTTGCCGTCAAGCTCACCACGCTTCTTTAATGCACCTGTCCATGCAAAGATAGTAGCAACGGAGTTTGTTGAAGTCTCTTCGCCCTTTAAGTGCTTATAGTAGTGACGTGTTACTGTGCCGTGGGCGGCTTCGTATTCGTATACACCATCAGGAGATACAAGCACGGAGGTCATCATACCAAGGCTACCGAAGGCTGTAGCTACCATATCGGACATAACGTCGCCGTCATAGTTCTTGCAAGCCCAGATGTAGCCGCCGTCAGAACGTACAACTCTTGCTACTGCATCGTCGATGAGAGTGTAGAAGTATTCGATACCTGCATTGTCAAACTTTTCCTTGTATTCTGCATCGAATATTTCCTGGAAAATATCCTTGAAGGTGTGGTCGTACTTCTTGGAAATAGTATCCTTTGTAGCAAACCATAAATCCTGCTTTGTATCAAGAGCAAAGTTGAAGCATGCTCTTGCAAAGGAAGCGATACTTCCGTTTATGTTGTGAAGTCCCTGAATGATACCGTCAGAGCCGTTAAAGGTGTGGATGAGCTGTCTTGTTTCGTTGCCATCCTTGTCTGTTACAACAAGCTCAGCCTTGCATCCGTCGGCAACCTTCATTTCAGAGTTCTTGTAAACGTCGCCGTAAGCGTGACGGGCAATTGTTATAGGCTTCTTCCAGCCGGGAAGAAGGGGAGTGATACCCTTTACAATGATAGGAGCTCTGAATACCGTACCGTCAAGGATTGCACGGATAGTTCCGTTGGGTGACTTCCACATTTCCTTTAAATCGTATTCTGTCATTCTCTGTGCGTTAGGTGTGATTGTAGCGCACTTTACTGCAACGCCGTACTTCTTTGTGGCGTTTGCAGAGTCTATTGTAACCTGGTCGTTTGTTTCGTTTCTGTGTACAAGACCTAAATCGTAATAATCTGACTTTAAATCAACGTAAGGACAGATAAGAACGTCCTTTATCATCTTCCAGATTATTCTGGTCATCTCGTCGCCGTCCATCTCAACGATGGGTGTGGTCATCTGAATTTTATCAGCCATTTTTTCGTTTCTCCTTATATTTTCATTACTTGAGAGATTCTCTTGTATAGTCTAAAAGACCGCCTGCAAGCATAATATCCTTTGTTCTGCCTGTAAGCTCGCAGAGTACGGGGATTTCCTTGCCGTTTGTCTTGTTTACTACCTTAAGCTCGGTAACGCCGTTGATAACGGACTGTCTTACACCCTCGATAACAAGCTTATCGCCTTCGGAAATGCTGTCATAATCAGCCTCGTTAACGAAAGTAAGGGGAAGGATACCTGCGTTGATGAGGTTAGCTCTGTGGATTCTTGCAAAGCTCTTTACAAGAACAGCCTTTACACCAAGGTAAAGAGGTGCAAGAGCGGCATGCTCTCTTGATGAACCCTGACCGTAGTTTACACCACCGACGATAATGCTCTGTCCCATGGACTTTGCTCTTTCGGGGAACTGTTCGTCACATACTGTAAAGCAGTAGTTGGAAATCGCAGGAATGTTGGAACGAAGAGGAAGAATCTTTGCACCTGCAGGCATAATGTGGTCGGTTGTGATGTTGTCGCCTACCTTTAAGGAACAGCCACAGTCGATTGTTTCCTGAAGAGGAGCTGTTTCGGGGAAGGGCTTGATGTTGGGACCACGGAGGATTTCTACACTATCCATATCCTTTTCGTCAACGGGAAGTGCGATCATGTTATCATTTATAATGAATTCCTCGGGAAGCTGGAAATCAGGCATTTCACCGAGTGTTCTGGGATCTGTGAGTACGCCTGCAATTGCGGATACAGCTGCAAGTTCAGGAGATACAAGATAAATCTGACCATCCTTTGTACCGCTTCTGCCTTCAAAGTTACGGTTGAAGGTTCTGAGTGAGATACCCTTGGAGTTGGGGGACTGTCCCATACCGATACAAGGTCCGCAGGCACTTTCAAGGATTCTTGCACCTGCATCGATCATAATTGCAAGAGCGCCGTTTTCAGCAAGCATGTTGAGAACCTGCTTTGAACCGGGGGCAATTGAGAGGGATACGTCGGGGTGAACGGTCTTGCCTTTTAATATATGTGCAACCTTCATCATATCGAGAAGTGAGCTGTTTGTGCAGGAACCGATACATACCTGATCTATCTTCATAGCGCCGATTTCTTCTACACTCTTTATGTTGTCGGGTGAATGAGGACAAGCCGCAAGAGGAGCAAGCTCGGAAAGATTTATTGTAAGCTCTTCGTCATACTCAGCATCGGGATCGGCAGAAAGCTCTACCCATACTTCTTCACGCTTCTGAGCCTTTAAGAACTGCTTTGTGATTTCGTCAGAGGGGAATATAGAGGTTGTTGCGCCAAGCTCTGCACCCATATTTGTGATAGTTGCACGCTCGGGAACTGATAAGGTCTTTACGCCTTCGCCACAGTATTCGATAACCTTACCTACGCCGCCCTTAACGGATAATCTTCTGAGAACCTCAAGGATTACGTCCTTTGCGGCTACCCAGGGATTAAGCTTGCCTGTAAGCTCTACCTTTACGATTTTAGGCATTGTTATGTAGTATGCACCGCCGCCCATTGCTACCGCAACGTCAAGACCGCCTGCACCGATAGCAATCATACCGATACCGCCGCCTGTGGGTGTGTGGCTGTCAGAACCGATAAGAGTCTTGCCGGGTACACCAAATCGTTCGAGATGTACCTGATGGCAGATGCCGTTACCGGGTCTGCTGAAGTAAATGCCGTGCTTCTTTGCTACAGAGCCGATAAAACGATGATCGTCTGCATTTTCAAAGCCGGACTGGAGTGTATTGTGATCAATATAAGCTACGCTTCTTTCGGTTTTTACACGGGGAACACCCATAGCTTCAAATTCGAGATATGCCATTGTTCCTGTAGCGTCCTGTGTAAGTGTCTGGTCAATTCTGAGACCTATTTCTGTACCCTTGATCATTTCACCATCAACAATGTGGTTCTTGATGATCTTTTCGGTAAGAGTAAGTCCCTTGGTTTTATTCATTTCCATTTGGTTGCCTCCTGTTTTTTTAATACATAGTCAATTATACTATATCTTAATTCAAAAGTCAATAATTTAACAAGGTTTTGAGGAAAAAATGTACAAATTTTTTATAGCAATTTTGTGTAATATTTTGCACCTGATATGAAACGAAATCACACTATCCCTTGACTACATTTATAAGGAAAATATAATTTCCGCCTGAAAATAAACCAAGAGAATATTCACATAGACTGACTAATATACTTAAAATAACCCATAATGCAACGTGAGGGATTTTCTACGGCACGTCAGCATTTATATGCAGAAGGATTAAATATAAACCCTATGAAAAGAATAAAAAACATAATTGCGGGATTACTTGCAATTATACTTGCGACAGCCTCAGCAGGCTGTGGCAGAGCGATTGTAATACAAGGCACTCCTGCAGATAATAACTCATATACGTTCTATAACGGTAACGAAATAACGGGTGTTCCCGTTGATACACAGTTATCCCCACAAACCGATAAAAAAGATGAGACTTCGTCTTATGCTTCAATGGAGCAGTCTGTTGTTTCTTCTGTTCAGACAAGCGGTACTACGATTGCGTCAGGCGAGGTAACGGATTCTTTCGCTACACAGCCTCAGACCGTCCCGCCGCAGACAACGGTAACGCTTCCTCCAGTAGAAACGGTAAGCGAAACTACAACCACGGTAACAACACCTGCACCCCAGACAACAACCGTTATAACAACGGTGAAGCCCGCTCCCGTGCCTGATGATACGGACTTACCCGTAAATAATTATCAGGCGCTCAATCACGAGGAAACAAAGGGTGTATGGATTTCATATTTCGAGCTGTATCCGATACTTACAGGCAAGAGCAAAAGCTCCTTTGCAGAGGGAATAGGCAGATATTACGATAACGCTTTATCGCTCGGGCTTAACACGGTTTACGTTCACGTGAGGCCGTATGGCGACGCTATATACAAATCGGATTATTACCCCTGGTCAAAATATTGTACCGGCTATATTGGTGAAGATCCGGGCTTTGATCCCCTTGAAGTTATGATCGAAGAGGCTCATAAGAGAAATATTTCCTTCCATGCATGGGTAAATCCGCTCAGATGCTCTCAGGAGAACGATGCACCGCAGATTGACGACAGCTATCTTGTAAAGAAGTGGTACAATAATAATGACGGAGATTACATCAGTAAGGTAAGTAGCTACTGGTATCTCAATCCCGCCTACGACGCGGTTACAGATCTTATCGCTCTGGGCGTTGCGGAGATAGTTTCAAAATACGACGTGGACGGGGTTCATATCGATGATTATTTCTATCCCACAAAGGAAAGCTGGTTCGACAGCAAATCCTTTTCGGCTTCGGGATACAGCGATTTATCACAGTTCAGACTTGACAATTGCACGAAAATGGTGTATAAAATGTATAATGCCGTAAAATCCCACAACAGCACAGCTTTGTTCGGCGTCAGCGCTCAGGGAAACGTGCATAACAATCTCTACGAATTGTATGCAGACGTAGAAAAATGGAGCAGAGAAGCAGGCTATGTTGATTATATGGCACCCCAGATATACTACGGCTTTGATAATAGCGGCCAGCCCTATGCCGAGGTTGTTGACCAGTGGGACGAAATGCTTAAAGGCACAGGCAAAAAGCTTATTCCTGGTCTTGCAGTTTATAAGATAGGAACCGAAGATACCTGGGCAGGCAGTGGGAAATATGAATGGATAAATGAAAAGCAGATTATAAAAAGACAGATAGAAAAAGCAAGGACAGCGGATAATTATAGCGGTATCATCCTTTACAGCTACCAGTTTATTTTTTCACCTGACAGTAGCGTAGAGAGTGCGGTAAACGCTGAAATCGAGGCAATAAAGCCTTTGCTGTCATAAGAAGGTTAATTACGAGGAGAATATGAAGACAGGAATAATAAAATTATTTGCGGGCGTTATGGCGGCAGTCACATTGCTGTCAAACGTAACAGCCTATGCAGAAGAGGTGTCCGATGCAATAAGCGACGGCACTTCAGAGGAGGTTATCGAGGAGAGCGAACAGACGCCTCCACAGATAATAAAGCCTATGCTGTCACTCAGTGAAAATCTGAAGGCTACGGTATTGGATATCGGAAAAATAAGTGACGAAGACTATGAGAATCAAGTGTCCGCAAAGCTGGACGAGATGGTTTCTTATGGTCTTAACGGCATTTACATATACCCTTACGGCGAAAGTTCTTGTTTTGATACAAATATGAACAACGAGGATGACAAGCTGAAGAGAACCCTTGATATAGCCGCAAAATACGGACTGCACAAATATCTGTATTTCGACGTTTCAAAAGTGATCGAAAGTTGTCCTGAGGGTGAATATAAGAATGACTATCTTGTAAGCGAGGCACACAGATTTGCTCTCAAATATCCTTGCAATGGAATTATTCTCACGGGCTTCTACGGTCTTAATACCAATGAATATTATGACGAGTACATGAAAACAGGCTCCGGTATTGGTTATAAGAACTGGCTTTATGACGTTATAGAATCCCGCTTTAAGATGGTATGTGACGTTATACATCTGACAGATAATACGATTGCTGTCGGACTGGATGCATCCGACGTGTGGGCAAACGCAGAAACCGATGAAGCAGGTTCGTCCACGTATTCGGAATTTGAAGCGCTCAAGGACGGATTTGCAGATACAAAAGCTTACGTAGAAAAAAAGTACGTTGATTTTATTTCTGCAGACGCCTCAGGCTCTCTTACAGATGAGCTTCTACCATTTGAGACGCTGACAGGCTGGTGGAGTGATTTATCCGTATCAACGGGTATTCCTGTATATTTCGTTCATCACAACGAAAAATTAGGAACGGAGGATGGCTGGTATTCCGAAGACCAGCTCCTGAAACAACTCGCAATCGTTGATGGCTACGATAATTGCAACGGTAGTGTGTTCTATTCCTTTGATTCTTTTTCAGAGAACGTGATGGGTACTACCGATACTCTTGTTAAGTATTTCAATGAACAGATTAACGTTGACAGCCTTTTCGAAGAGCTGGTTATGACGTCACCTTATTATCTTAACTATTCTACCGATGAAACCTCCGTATCCTTTATGGGTACCTTTGACGAAAACTTCGACGTATATTTTGACGGAGAAAAGCTTCAGCTGAACGAAGCGGGTAACTTCTATTTTGAAAAGCCTCTTGAAATCGGTATGAACACCTTCTCGATAAGCCATAAGGATAAATATCTTTATTACAATATTGAAAGAAGAATAAACGTACTTAAATCTGTTGGCTCTGCTATTTCTGAGGGTAAGGTTATGTACGTTGACGGCGAAACTTATCTTTCGGTTTTAGCCGTTGCCTATAAGGGCGCTGACGTTACGGCAACGATAAACGGTACGACGATAAAGCTGAAGGAAAATACAAAGAGTGATGACGTAGACATCAACTCCTCATACGCTTCCTTTACAGGTAAATACAAGCTTCCCAAGGGTATAATCGGAGAAGAACAGTATCTTGGTAACATTGAGATTACAGGCACGTATATGGGTTATGCTCGCACGTATATAGGTGCTGAGATTATTGTAAATAAAGAGGAGCCTCCTAAGGAGGAGGTAAAGATTGAGGACGTTATCCCTGAAGATCAGAGTTCCTTTGGTACGGGTGAGGTTGTCGGTACTATGACTCCCGGCATAACTGCAGACAAGCAGGTGTCCTTTATCAGAATAAACAAGAACTTCGCATACATCTTTGATGGATATAATACCGATTCTGTAAATCCTCCCGACTGCGGACAACTGCCTGAGGGTACGCTTGATTATTACGACGGTGCCTGGGATGAATATTACACAACCCTTTCAGGAAAGCGATTCCTGGCAGAAGACTGCGAGCTTATCGAAGGCGTAGGACTCGATCTCAATCCTCTTGTTGTAAATTCAATAGGAAATTCAGCAGGTGATTCAGTTATCTCTATGACGCTTGAAGACAGGATTTCCTTCACGGTTACTCCTGTAGGTAACGAATATTATTCAGGTTATGATGGTGATTTCTACCTCGATGACTTTACAGCCGAATATATTTATATAACCTTTGACAACGTTACGTCGGTAACAGCTTTACCTGCCTTTGATACCTGCTCTGTATTCAGCTGGGGTAAGTGGGAGCAGGTGGTTGTCGGTAACGTTCCTAAGTTCAGACTGGTTCTGAAGCTGAGACAGCCCGGTGTCTACGCCGGTAACAGCGCAACCTATGATGAGCAGGGCAATCTTAATTTCAAGTTCCAGATTCTCACAAACGATATTACAAATATGACGGTAGTTATCGATCCCGGTCACGGAAAAACCGAATTCGACTGGGATGATCCGGGCGCAATCGGTCATATCGAAGAAGCGGGAGCTAACCTTGCCGTATCAAAGTTTGTTGAAGAAAAGCTCAGCGCTATGGGTGTCAACGTCGTAAGACTGAAGACGGAAAGCGTGTTCTACGATACTATAAGAAGACCGTATTATGCGCGGGATTACGGTTGTGATCTCTATATAGCGATACATTCAAATAAGGCTGGCTATGAGGATGCAAGAGGTACGGAGTGCTTCTACTATACGTCTTATTCACAGCCGCTTGCCAAGGCGATAACAAACAACGTTTCCGGGTATTTTACAAACAACGTATACTATGACGGCGCTGATTGTAACAGAGGCGATATGTACAGCTATATGTGGACTACAAAACAGCAGGATTTCCCGTCGGTGCTTCTTGAAATGGGCTTTGTAAGCAATTACGAGGAAGCTATGGCTCTTGCCGATCCTACCCATCAGGAGGGAATTGCCCAGGCGATAGTCGACGGAATTGTAGAGTACCTGCAAAGAAGTACAATATCTTCTTATTAAAACTACACGTAATTTCTTAATAAATATCTTGCATTCTTTATTATGTTTTGTTATAATTAAGTCAGAAACTCTGATAGTGACATAACCGCACGGGATTGACAAGAACAGTAACAAGCGGCTTTGTTGTATCAGCCGCTTGTTTTTATTTTAACAATCAGGATGTGTAGTATTGAATATAATTTTTATCGGAGACGTAGTAGGACAGAAGTCCTGCGCAAATCTCAGGGAAAAGCTCCCGAAGCTGAAAAAACAGTATGATGCAAAGCTCGTCATAGTAAACGGAGAAAATTCCGCAGACGGAAACGGTATAACTCCCGTTACCGCAAAATATCTGCTGGATAGCGGCGTTGACGTTGTGACAACGGGTAACCATTGCTTCAGAAGAAAGGAAATGGATGCCTTTTACGAGGAAAGCGACATAGTTTTAAGACCTGCAAATTACCCTGACGAGGTGGTGGGCAAGGGCTTTACGGTTCTTGATTTCGGATCTTATTCGGTTGCGGTTATAAATCTCCTTGGTACAGTATATATGCAGAATCTCGAAAATCCCTTTTACTGCGTTGACAGAATACTTGAAAAAATCAGCTCAAAAACAATAATAGTTGATTTTCACGCAGAAGCAACGTCTGAAAAAAGAGCTATGGGACATTACCTTGCCGGCAGAGTTTCCGCCGTGCTCGGTACTCATACTCACGTGCAGACGGCGGACGAAGAAATTCTCGGCGGTCATACGGGGTATATCACCGACGTCGGTATGACGGGCGTTATCGACTCCGTTCTCGGAATAAGAAAGGATATCATAATAAACAATATGCTTACAGGCTATCCACAGCGCTACGAATATGCTCAGGGCGAGCAGATAATATGCGGCGTTGTTATGGAAATAAATGAGAGGACAGGCGTCTGCAGCTCAATAGAAAGAATCAGATGCTGACAGTAATTAATTACGGAGGGTTAAAATGGAAATTGTAAAGGTTTCGGCAAGATCGGTACCTAAGTCAGTAGCAGGTGCTATTGCGGCAGTAATCCGTGAAAACGAAGAGGTTGAGGTTCAGGCTGTCGGTGCAGGAGCGCTGAACCAGGCGGTAAAGTCAATAGCGATTGCAAGAAGCTATATGGCTCTTACAGGCGTGGACATCGTCTGCATACCTGCATTCACAACGGTGAACATTGATGGAGAAGACCGCACCGCAATAAAGTTTATTGTGGAAGTAAGATAAAATTCCGAGGCTGTAAAAACATCGTTTTTACAGCCTCTTTTTTGCATATATCCGTAAATAAAGCAGATATTATACTGAGGTGAAATTTATGGACGTTGCAGTTATAGATGACGGAGAGGAGCTTTTTTCTTACATTGCCGACGGCCTTGAAAAAAGCTTTTACGTAAGAAGATTCACAAAAAGCGGGCTATGGGCGTCGGGCGAGGGAAGGACGGTAAATATGGTTTTATCCAATGAGCCTGATATACTGGTAAACGGGAGCAGAATAGCGGTACTCGGAGGTATTTCCGATTACAAGAGAATGCGACACCGTGTTTTTTCCTGCTGTATTGCAGATTCTACCTCTGATATCCAGATGGATACTCTGCTTTGCAGTGATTTTCCCGTTATAACCTGCGGATGCTCTGCTATGGATACTTTTTCCTATACAAGCGTTACCGATGATTTTCTTACCGTTTCGCTTAATCGCAGACTTGTTACTTTATCGGGCAGGGTGGTACAGCCCTTTGAATTACCAAGACCTTTCAGAAGTGACAAAAAAATATATAACGTACTCGCTCTTACGGCTGTAAGTCTGCTTCTTGATGACGATAATCAGGAATATAGTAAAATGTATTCATAAAATGTACTTTTACCACTTGTATTTTATTCTTTTTTGGTGTATAATTATTATGATGGCTGTATAATAACAAAAAATGGAAGTCAGCATTTTCTGTGATTTATAAATACAGTAAAGGATCAGAAAGGAAATCAGTATTATGACAGATAAGATTACACGTTCAACCGCAAGTCTTAAGATATCCAATGAGGTTCTGGTTAAAATTGCAGAGGTCGCCGCAACTGAAATAAACGGCGTAGCAACAGATGGAGATCATCTTGCTACCGGTGACAAGGTAACACAGCTTGCAGGCAAATTCATTCCTCCTGTAAAAGCGGTACTTAAAAACGATGCAGTAGAAATTACTGTCAGCATAATCGTGCTTCAGGGCTACAAGGCCAGTGCCGTGGCAAATGCAGTTCAGAAGAATATCAAGTCAGCTATCCAGAATATGGCTAACGTGGCTGTTTCAAAGGTAAATGTAAAGATTGCCGATATTATGCTGAGCGAAACAAAAGACGCTGAATAAAATTCAAGGAACATAGATATAGATGAACGACAAGAAATTAACCAGACACGAAATGCGTGAGGCTGCACTTCTTATTCTATTTCAGATGCAGCTTAATTCCGGCACACTCGAAGAGATTATCGAGGACTGCGAGGAGACCTTTGAGCTTGTGCATACAAAGGATTCTATAAAGCTTGTAAACGGAGTTATCGAACACGAAGAAGAGCTTACCGATATTATTTCAAAGTACTCTCCTTCAAGAGCGGTAAACAGAATTTCAGTTATCAATATGGTGATAATGAAGATTGCTATATATGAAATGAAATATTGTGATAACGTTCCCGATAAGGTGGCAATCAACGAGGCTGTCGAATTCTCAAAGGAATACGCCGAAAAGAACGACGTAGGATTTATAAACGGAGTTCTTAACGCTTATTTTAAGGAAAACAGCGCAGATGCCTGATATATTTACCGTTACGGTATCACAGATAAACCGACGTCTTGCAACTATCGTAAAGGGCGACAAGGCTCTTAACGACGTGTACGTAAACGGGGAAATATCCAATTTCACTCTGCATCAGGCTTCGGGACATATCTATTTTACGCTGAAGGACGATACGGCATCTATAAAATGCGTTATGTTTTCCGGTTACGCTTCAAAGCTTTCCTTTATGCCTCAAAGCGGTATGAGTGTGCTTGTTCACGCAAGTGTAGGGGTGTATGAAAGAGACGGAGCGAATCAGCTTTACGTTACCGAAATCATGCCTCAGGGCGTAGGTGAAGCGTATCTTGCTTTTCAGCAGGCTAAACAGATCCTTGAAAAAGAAGGCTATTTTTCCCAAAAGAGAGAACTGCCCGCAATCCCTCGTAAGGTATGTATAATAACCGCCATAAAGGGTGCGGCACTTCAGGATATGCTTAATATTCTGTCACGCCGATTACCTGTACTGGACGTTGTTGTTATACCCGCTACCGTTCAGGGGTCGACTGCACCGGCATCTCTCATAAAAGGTATAGAGACTGCTCAGAATACCGATGCCGACGTTATAATTATCGGCAGAGGCGGCGGAAGTGCAGAGGATCTTTCTGCATTCAATGACGTCGAGTATGCAAAGGCATTGTTCAAAAGCCGTATTCCTACCGTATCAGCGGTAGGTCACGAGACGGATACGACAATTTCTGATTACGTGGCTGATAAGAGAGCTCCCACGCCTTCTGCGGCGGCAGAGCTTGTGACACCCGTACCTATAGGGGATATTATCGCAGGGATAGATTCGACCTTCAATTTTATAAGGGGTACTCTTCTGTACCGCTTTGAGGAGCTTGAAAAACGGCTTGACAATACGGAAAAGCATATAATGGCTCTGACTCCGGATAAAAAGCTCGATTCCTGCAGCAGGGAGCTTGAGCTTATTTCAAAAAACATTTATTCGTCGGCAATGGGCTGTATAAACAGATATGAGGCTCTGCTCCAGAGCAGAAGCGATTATATATCCGCCCTTAATCCGCTTACTGTACTCAGCAGAGGCTATTCCTTTGCGGAAAAGCAGGGCAAGATTCTGCAGACTGTTGATGACGTGGTGGAAAAGGATATAATTACAGTTACGCTGAAGGACGGTAGCATTGAGGCGTACGTTCAGAAGATTACTAAAGAAGAGGGATTAAAATGAGTTTCGAAACCGCTATGAAGCGACTTGATGAAATATCAGCAGAAATGGAAAAGCCTGATATTACACTTGATAATTCGATGAAATTCTATAAGGAAGCCGTTGAGCTGGTTGCCTTCTGCAGAAAGTATATAGCTGATGCAAAGCTTACAGTTCAGAATTTTGACGAAATCTGAAGATTGTCAACAACGGAAAGGACATAAAACAGGTGGAGATTTTAAAAAACGGCTATCCTGCTCCTGATACAGCCTATCAGGATATGATGGATTTTTATACCGCTGATTTTGAAAAGGAGCTTTGTGAATATATAAGCGGACTTGACAAAGAAAGCACAGAATATAAGAGCTTGTCTGAGGCTTCTGCATACAGCCTTTCGGCAGGCGGAAAAAGAATAAGACCGATGCTTGCCTATGAGTTCTGCAGAGCTTGTGGCGGGCAAAAGAAGGATGCTGTGCCTGCGGCACTTGCAATCGAAATGATACACACCTTTTCACTCATTCACGACGATCTGCCGTGCATGGATGATGACGATCTGAGAAGGGGAAAGCCCAGTTGCCATAAGGCGTACGGCGAGGCGACCGCACTTCTTGCAGGAGATGCGCTTACAATAAAAGCTTTTGACGTGCTGGCGTCGTCACATCTTGAGCCGATAAAGGTAAAGAATATGATAAGAGTGCTGAGTGATTGCTCGTATAAAATGATTGGCGGTCAGGTGCTCGATATTGGTGGAGATACAGAGGATACAGAGCTTTTGCTTAAAATGTATTCCTATAAAACCTCACAGCTTATCGCTGCGGCATGTCTTATGGGATGTATTGCGGCAGGAGCGGATGAGGAAAAGCAGAAAGCGGCGTATAATTATGCTTACAGCTTAGGACTTGCTTTTCAGATAATCGACGATATATTGGACGTTACTTCGGATAAGGAAACACTTGGTAAGCCTGTCGGAAGTGATGAAAAGCAGAATAAAAATACAACAGTTACGCTTATGGGACTCGAAAATGCAAGAAAACTTGCAGGCGAATATACCGAAAAGGCAATGAAGTCGCTTCAAAGCTTTGAAAATAACGAGTTTCTTAAAGCGTTAACAAATAAATTATTGGGAAGAAAAAAGTAGGTAGTATATGAGAACGGATCAGATAAACGTAGTTCTGGTAATAGCGGTATTGAGCTGGTTTTTAGCTCAGGTAATCAAAACGTTACTTCATCTAATCACAACAAAAAAATTCTGCGCAGAAAGACTCACGGGTGCAGGCGGTATGCCTTCGGCACATTCAGCCTGCGTATGCTCTACTGCAATGGCAACCTGCAGAGTGTGCGGAATATGCTCGGTAGAATTTGCTCTTGCGATGATACTTGCAATAGTTGTTATGTATGACGCTATGGGTGTAAGAAGAGCCGCAGGACTCCATGCGAGAGAAATCAACAGACTCCGCAGAGTCGTAAACGAGCTTGACGAAGAATATATGGATAAATTCGATGATGAAGTTGACGAATTTGTAGATAAAAACTCAGATGAAACAAAGGATTTAAAGGAATATTTAGGTCATACTCCTTTAGAGGTGCTTTGCGGTGCATTGCTCGGAATGATCGTATCACTTGCAATGCCTATAGTTATAGTTTAATGTTGCAGTACAGCAGGAGAATTTATATTGTTATTAAAAAATGATATCTCGGCAGACTACATAAAAAAGCTCACAGGTGAGCAAAGGAAGATTCTTTGCTCTGAAATAAGACATCTTTTAGTTAAAACCGTAACCAATACAGGAGGTCATCTGGCATCCAATTTGGGTACGGTTGAGCTTATTGTAGCGATGCATACGGTTTTTGATACGCCGAAGGACAAATTTGTGTTCGACGTAGGACATCAGGCGTATACCCATAAGATAATTACGGGCAGGGCGAAAAAGCTGAACACTATCCGTACAGAGGATGGTATTTCAGGCTTCCCGAAGAGTGTTGAATCCGAGCATGACAGCTTTATCGGTGGTCACAGCAGTATTTCGATTTCTGCCGCTCTCGGTATGGCAAAGGCTATGGAGCTCGACGGTGACGATCATAGTGTTGTCGCAGTAATAGGCGACGGCGCTCTTACAGGTGGAGAAGCTTACGAGGGACTCAACAATGCAGGTAAGACAAACTGTAATCTTGTTGTTGTGCTGAACGAGAATGAGATGTCCATCTCAAAAAATACAGGCGCCCTTGCATTGTATCTGGCACAGCTCAAATCCACACAGAAATATTATAAAACAAAGAATTCTGTCAAGGATATTCTCGAAAATACACCCGTTATCGGCAAGACACTTGGCAGTGCGGCAAGAAATACAAAAAGAATGCTCAAGTTCGCATTATATCAGAGCAATCTTTTTGAAAATTTAGGCTTCAAATATATAGGCCCTATAGACGGACATAACGTTGAAGAAATGACGGAAGCGTTATCCGTTGCTAAAATGATGAAGAGACCTTGTCTTGTCCACGTTTATACAAAAAAGGGCAAGGGGTATGCACCCGCAGAGGAAAATTCAGGCGAATACCACGGAATTTCCCCGGTAAATTCGGCATCCGCAGACACGGTAACCTTTACCGAGGCGTTTGGCAGAGAGCTGTGCGACATTTCCCGCACAGATGAAAATATCTGTACAATAACCGCCGCTATGAAATATGGTACAGGTCTGCAGTATTTTTATAAAGAATTCCCTGAAAGATTCTTTGACGTCGGCATTGCAGAGGAGCATGCGGTAACCTTTTCCGCAGGACTTGCGGCAGGTGGAAAACTGCCGGTATTTGCGGTGTATTCATCGTTCTTACAAAGGAGCTACGATCAGCTCATACACGATTGCTCGATAGAAAAAAGACATATCGTATTAGCCGTTGACAGAGCAGGCTTTGTAGGTGAAGACGGAGAAACGCATCACGGTATGTTTGACGTGCCTATGCTTACTACCGTTCCGGGTTCTTGTATCTATTCGCCATCCGATAATAAGGAGCTTTCCTTCTGTCTTAAAAAAGCTCTCTATGACGATGAGGGTATAGCTGTTCTGAGATACCCGAGAGGTGCGGCGTTCTATGACAGCGGTGCAAAGGAGTATTACAGCTACAGACATATTTCAAACGGTAATAAAAAGATAATTTTCACTTACGGCAGAATAACAGCCAACGCTATTTTATTATCAGATAAGGCAGACGTCCTGCAGGCAGTAAGAATTTACCCTATAGAAGAAAAAATCCTTGAGATACTTTCGGCTTATGACGAAATTTACTTCTTTGAAGAAGCCTTTGAAAGTGGCTCAATTTCAGAAAAAATATGCGCCCGTCTTATCCGCAACGGATACAGAGGGAAAGTCAGCGTTACGGCAGTTAACGCCTTTATACCACACAATACTGTAGTAAACCAGCTTAAAATAGCCGGACTTGACTATGAAGGAATGAAAAAAATAATCGGAGAATAAAATGCAGATAAGACTTGATTCGTATTTATCCGAGAAACAGATAGTAAAAAGCAGAAACGTTGCCGCTACAATGATAAAAGAAGGTAAGGTAAGCGTTAACGGAGCTGTCTGCACAAAACCGTCCTTTTCGGTATCCGATGATGATAAAATCGAGATAACGGGCGATATGCCAAAATACGTAGGCAGAGGCGGACTGAAGCTTGAAAAGGCACTCGGATTTTTCGGAATAGACCTTAAAGATAAGATATGCATTGATATAGGCGCTTCTACCGGTGGCTTTACCGATTGTATGCTTCAGAACGGAGCCGGTAGAGTATATGCCGTTGACGTCGGAAGCGACCAGCTGGACGAAAAGCTCAGAAAGGACAGCAGGGTTATTTCTATGGAGCAAACCGACGTCAGAAACCTGACTGATGAGATACCCGCTGTGGATTTTATAAGTATAGACGTTTCTTTTATCTCCCTGAAGCTCGTATTACCTGCCGCTATACGTTTTTTGAAGGATGGTGGCAGTCTGGTGGCTCTCATAAAGCCACAGTTCGAGGCTGGAAAAGCTTCTCTTAATAAAAAAGGAATCGTCAGGGACGAGAAAACAAGACAAAGGGTATGCGAGGATATAAAGCAGTTTGCGATCACCTGCGGATTTTCTTTTGAGGGTGTTACGGTATCACCGATAAACGGTGGCGACGGTAACATGGAATATCTTATTTATCTTACGAAAGGATGAGACCGATGAATATATTCATTTGCGCCAACGTTTCAAAAGAGAAAAGTCTTGACACGGTTGAAGCGGTTACGGAAAAGCTGAAATCTCTCGGCTTTGATATTACAGGCTTTTCCGACAGCAGAGAAGTATCTGACGAAGCGGAATTATTTATACAGAAGTCGGATATGGTGATTACTATCGGTGGTGACGGTACCATAATCAAGTGGGGACGATACGCCGCAAAGTACGGAAAGCCCCTGCTCGGAATAAACACGGGACGTCTTGGCTTTATGACGACCCTCGAATATAATGAAATTGACAGACTTGAACGTCTGAAATCAGGAGAATACAGCATTACAGAACGTATGCTTCTTGAGGTGGGTTGCAACAACAATAACGATACGTATATTGCCGTAAATGACGTGGTATTCACGAAAAACAAATATGCAAAATTACCTGAATTCTGTGTAAGCGTAGATGGATTTGAAGTAACGAAGATAAGAGCAGACGGAATAATATTCAGTACTCCGACCGGTTCTACAGCTTATTCGTTGGCGGCAGGCGGACCTATTATAGCTCCCGATGCCAGATGCATCGAGTTTACACCCTTATGCGCCCATTCCTTATTCGGAAGACCGATGATATTCTCTTCCGACAGCGAAATATCGGTCACCTTCAGAGGCTATGAAAAAAGTGGCGTTATTATCAACGTTGACGGTGATGATGATATTGACTTTGATGAAAACGATACGGTAAAAATCAGAAGGTCATCTTTTGCATTAAGGCTTGTAGATATAGACGGTGGCGGTTTCTATAACGCTGTACATAATAAGCTTATGACACCGCTTAAATAGAGGATACGGATATGAAAAAGAAAAGACAGGCAGAAATATTAAAGCTTATATCTACCTATGAAATAGAAACTCAGGAAATGCTTCTGTACCTGCTGAAGGAACGTGGGTATAACGTTACGCAGGCTACGGTATCAAGAGATATAAATGAGCTTAATATAGAAAAGTCAATCAGCGAAACAGGTGTAAATTGCTACGTAAAGGCAAGCAAGGTACATACTGTAAGATTCCATAACATTATATCTGAAGCGGTAGTTTCTATAGACTATGCTATGAATATCGTTTCTATAAGGTGCCATTCAGGTCTTGCAAATGCGGCTTGTGCGGGTATAGATATGATGAATCTCTCCTACGTAGTCGGAACTATTGCGGGTGATGATACGATATTTGTCCTTACACAGACCGAGGCAGATGCAAAGATGCTTTGCAAAAAGCTTAAAGAAATAGTATAAAAGGGAGGTCGGCGTTTTGCTGAGAGAATTATCAATTGAAAATCTTGCAGTTATCGAAAAAGCGTCGATAACCTTCGGTGATAAAATGAACGTCTTTACCGGCGAAACGGGTGCAGGTAAAAGTATTCTTATCGGTGGAATAAACGCCATACTCGGCGGAAGAGTAAGTAAGGATATAGTCCGTTTCGGTGCTGAAAAGGCGGTAGTTGCAGGTCTCTTTGACGACGTACCCGAAAGAGTACGTGCAAAGCTTACCGAATACGGCTTTGACACAGAGGAAGAACTGCTTTTGCAACGAGAGATTACCATTGACGGTAAGAGCATAGCAAGAATAAACGGAAGAACTGCCACAGTCGGCGTACTGAAGGAGATAGCAGGCGAGCTTATCAATATCCACGGACAGCATGACAATCAGCTTCTTATGAATGCAGATAAGCAAAGAGAGATACTTGATAACTACGCTGGTCTCGGTGAGCTTCTTGGTGAATACAGAACGGTATTCAGAGATTTTTCGGCTATATCAAGAAAAATAAAGGAGGTATCGGATACCTCAAAGCAACAGCTTGAAAGAGCTGATATTTTAACCGAGCGCCTTACAGAGCTGGACGAATACAAATTCTCTCCCGACGAAGAGGATACGGTAAGTAAAAAGATAGATGAACTGCGCAACGTAGAATACGTAGAAGATAATCTCTATGGTGCGGTACAGTCGATTTCAGGCGACGATGAGGAGAATGGTGCGTATACCCTTCTTCAGAGAGCAAGGGGAAATATAGCTTCGCTTTGCGAAATAATTCCTGAATTCGGTGAGCTTGAAAAACGTGTATCGGATATTCTTGTGGAGCTGGATGATATAAGAGCTGAAGTGGCGTCAAGACTTGATGGCGACAGCGAGGACGCTTCAAAGCTTCTTTCTAAATGTGAGGAAAGATTAAGCGATATTCTTCGTATGAAGAGAAAATACCGAATGGATCTTCCGGAACTGCTTGAAACAGCAGAGGAGTGGCGTCAGGAATTATACACAATAAATAACAGCGACGACATTCTTGAAAAGCTATCGGAGGAGAAAAGGGAAACGGGTGAAAAACTTAAAAAGCTTGCATCCGAGCTTACCCAAAAGAGAAAAGCAGCGGCGGAACAGCTTGCGGCACGAATCTCCGAAGAGCTTACCTTCCTTGATATGCCTGATATACGTCTTGTTTTTGATATAACTCAGGATAAGGTTACTTCAAATGGTATGGATGCCGTAGAAATGCTTATATCGGTAAACAAGGGTGAAGAGCTTAAAGCTATGAGCAAGATAGCGTCAGGCGGTGAGCTTTCACGTATTATGCTTGCAATAAAAACCGTCCTTGCGGATACTGATGATATAGCTACGATGATTTTCGATGAAATCGACACGGGAATCAGCGGAAGAGCGGCGCAGAAGGTAGGTACAAAGCTGTATGAGGTGGGCAGAAAACGGCAGATACTCTGTGTAACTCACCTTGCACAGATAGCGGCAATAGCAGATACTCATCTGCTTATCAGCAAATCAAGTGATGAAAACCGCACCTATACCGATATCAGATCTCTTGATTTCGAGGGACGTAAGAAGGAGATAGCAAGAATTATTTCAGGTGATGAAAACAGCGAAATCTCACTTGAAAATGCAGAGGAATTATTAAACAGAATAAGCCACTGAAATTTCATAATCGATAAACCGAAGAGGACTTAGTCTTCTTCGGTTTTTTATCTCTTATTATGGTGATTCCGTTTTGCTGTACTGATTGGCAGATGGCAGATAACGCAAATGAGGATTTCAGGCTTTTATTGACAACTAAAGACAAACCCGTGTGTTTATTGTGACAAAATTTTTATAAGCTTTGTTCTATAATAGACAAGGGGGGTAGATATGATAATTTATATAGATGTTCTTTTTCTTATTAATCTGTACGTTACGTACTTCCAGTTGCTTTCCGTGTGTATATTTACGCATACGTACATATCGAAGATAAGGATAATACTTTCCTCTGTCACAGGAGGAACGTTTTCTCTGGTTATATTCCTTCCTGATGACAACGTCCTTATAGGTGTGATAGTAAAAATCATCTCCTGCATTGTATTATCATTTTCTGCTTTCGGATTCGGGAATTTAAACACGTTTTTAAAAAATACCTTTTTCCTGCTGCTTGTAAATTTTATTTTCGCAGGACTTATGCTTGGCTTATGGCTGTTTGTTGCACCGCTCGGAATGTTTTACAGCAACGGCGCCCTTTACTTCGATATAGACGGGCTTACTATAATAATTTCTACAGCTGTGGCGTATTTCGTGATACGTATAGTGAGATTTATTTTCGATAAAAATGGCAGAGCAGATAAAAAATACGAAATTGAAATATATAACAACGGCTTTGTGGCAAGACTATCCGCTTTACCCGATACCGCAAACGGGCTTGTGGATTGTTTCAGCGGTATGCCTGTAATAATATGCAAAAAAGAAAAATGTATGCCCGTATTACCTGACGCTATAAAGGATATAAATGATTTTTGCATTGAAAAGATAAAAGGTGTCAGATTACTCCCCGTTTCTACGGTGGCAGGGAATGGCATTGTTTATGCCTTTAAAGTAGATAAAGTTACTGTTATCAGCGATAATGAACAGTATAGCGTAAATGCGCTTATAGGAGTTATGGAGAAATCCCGCCAGGAATATGACGCTATATTTAATCCGAAGATATTAATATGAATATAAAAGGAGATTTTGTACTATGAAAAATATCAGAAAGATTCTTACCGACCTGCTGTTTAAGCTCAGAATTATGAAGGCATGCGAGGTCGATTATATCAACGGGGCGGAGTCCTTACCTCCTCCCTTGACCAAGGAAGAGGAGATGAGAGCGATTTCGATGCTTGCAACAGATTTTGAAACAGCAAGAGAAATACTGATCGTACATAACCTGAGGCTCGTTGTATACATTGCAAAAAAATTCGACAGTACGGGTATAGGTATAGAGGATCTTATTTCAATAGGCTCTATAGGACTCATCAAGGCGGTGAATACCTTCAGCGCAGAAAAAAATATAAAGCTTGCTACCTACGCTTCAAGATGTATTGAAAATGAGATTCTTATGTATCTCAGAAAAACAAATCAGCAGAAGTGTGAGGTTTCCATAGATGAGCCGCTTAACGTTGACTGGGATGGAAACGAGCTTCTGCTGTCTGATATACTTGGAACTGACGATGATATAGTCAGCGTCAATATTGAAAACGAGGTTGAAAAGAAGCTTCTTCGTGAAGCTGTTGAGCGTCTCGATGAAAGAGAAAGACTTATAATGGAGATGCGCTTTGGTCTTAACGGCAGACAAGAAAAGACGCAGAAGGAGGTTGCTGATATTATCGGAATATCCCAGAGCTATATTTCAAGACTTGAGAAAAGAATAATAAAACAGCTGAAAAAGGAAATGGAAAAGTTATATATCTGATTCATCTTCCGATAACAGCCATTGCACATTTTATTCCGTCCATAGCGGCGGTGACGATACCTCCGGCATACCCTGCACCTTCACCTGCAGGGTATAAGCCTTTTATACCTTCTATATAAAGCTTGTCGCCTCTTACAATACGTACGGGTGACGAGCTTCGTGTTTCGGGACCTGTAAGCAAAGCGTCGGGATTTTTAAAACAGCTTATCTTTTCTCCGAAACGGGGTATAGCGAATTTCAGCGCATCGCATACAAAGGATGGTAGATACTCGTCTGGAAGGATAAGACTTACACCGGGCTTATAGGACGGCAAAACGTTTCCCTGCAGGTCTGTTTTTGTTCCTGCAAGAAAGTCCTTTACCTTACAGCAGGGAGCTTTATAATTTTTTCCTGCAACCAGAAAGGCTGTCTTTTCTATCTTTTCCTGAAAGGCTATACCATCAAGAGGATTGCTTCCGAAATCTTCGGGAGTTATACCGACAAGAATAGCGCTGTTGGCGTTCTTGCCATCACGTCTGAACATACTCATTCCGTTTGTGACGATAGTGCCTTCTTCCGATGATGAGGCTACTACAGCTCCTCCGGGGCACATACAGAAGGAATAAATACCACGCCCACTATTATCGTGTACAGCAATTTTATAGTCTGCCACCGGAAGGGCAGGGTGGTTATAATATTCGCCGTACATTGATTTGTTCAGCTCTTCCTGAGTATGCTCGATTCTTACACCAACGGAAAAATTCTTAGGAGTCAGAAGTACGCCTTTATTGTGGAGCGTATAGAATACGTCTCTTGCGCTATGACCTGTTGCCAGAATAAGATTATCCGTATCAATTACAAATTCTTTTCCGTCCTTTTCGTAGATAACAGCGCTGATGGTTCCGTTCTTTTCTTTGTAGTCTATATATTTCGCTCCGAAGATTACTTCTCCACCCATAGAGATTATATCTTTTCTTATGTTTTTTACTGTTTCAAAGAGCTTATCCGTACCGATATGGGGCTTTGCTTCGTACAGAATTTCAGCAGGAGCACCGTGCCTTACGAATTCGTTGAATACTATTTTGGAAAGCGGATTGTTTACTCCTGTGTTAAGCTTGCCATCAGAAAATGTTCCCGCTCCGCCTTCGCCGAACTGTACGTTGCACTCTGTATCCAGTACACCCTTTTCCCAGAACTCGCTGACTTTTTTTGTTCTGCTGTCCACGTCAAGTCCTCGTTCAAGAACAATGGGCTTTACGCCGCATTGAGCAAGGTATAGAGCGGCAAACATTCCTGCGGGACCGAAGCCGACGACAACGGGACGTTTTGAGAGAGTTGCAGTCTTGGGTAAAAGATATTTTTCCTTTTTTATATACGAAACGTTCTTGTTGCTCTTGTTCTTTCTCAGAACCTCGGTTTCGTTCTTCACGGATATATTAACTGAAAGAACAAAGCAGATATCACTTTTCTTTCTTGCGTCTACCGATTTTTTGATTAACGTTATTTCCTTGATGTCGGAAACTGAAATTCTCAGCTTCTGGGACAGCCACAATCTCAGCCAACCGTCATTGTATTCAAGCGGTGCGGTTATATTAGAGTATCTTATCATTTTTTATCCTTTTATATCGTAAATATATTCAGCTGAATTCTTACCTGCCGTATATCCGCTCTTCCAGGCAAAGTCAAGATTGTATCCTCCGCAGATGCCGTCTATATCAAGTATTTCTCCGCAGAAGAATACGCCTTTTGCAAAGATGGATTCAAGCTTTTCGTTTATTTCTTCTGTCTTTATTCCACCTGACGTAACCTGAGCCAGAGACCAGTCGGATACGGCGGTAACGGGAAATCTCCATTCCTTTATAACGTCGCATATTCTGTATATTTCTTTTTCCGTCAGTTCTCCGCAGGTCTTGTTAAGACTTATTGAGGCATTTTTAAGAACAGATTGTCCGATACGCTTGTGGAATAACCCGGTAAGCAGTTCTTCGCAGGGGAGAGAGCTTCTTGTTTCTTTTGTGGTAAAAAGCATATAGCTTATGTCTTTCTTTTTGAAATCAGGCGCTATGTCGAGAATTATTTCAGCCTTTCCGACGTATCTTGCCGCAATAGAAGAAACGTTGAAGATACATATACCTGATAATGCACCGTCTGAAAATTGCACTTCTCCCGTCTGCTCCGCAAGTATTCTGCCTTCTGACGATAACGATGCCTTCGCATAGGTGCGCAAGCCCTTCAATGCCTTGACCAGATTTATATCCGTTCTGATTGGTGCAAGTGCAGGGTAAAGATTCGTTTTGCTGTGACCGAGCTTTTTTGCAAGAACGTATCCACTGCCATCGCTGCCAAGGGAAGGAGTAGCGCAACCTCCGGCGGCAATTATTACAGAGCCGGCCTTTATTATTTCTGCACCGCAGACAGCTTCGTATCCGCTCTTTGTCTTTCTGATTTCAGAAACGTTATGCTCGCATAATATATCAACGCCTTTTGCGGTTGCTGTGAATCTGAGAGCATCAAGCACGGATGATGCCGCCATACTATAGGGATATACTCTGCCCTGATCATCCTTTTTGCAGGCAAGCCCCATTTCTGAAAAGAATTCTTCGGTGGATTCTATGTCCGAAGATAAGCGACCGAGTAGCGTTCTTTCTCCGTTATAGCAATCGTTATCTATTCTGCAGTTTGTAAGATTGCATCTTCCGTTTCCGGTTGACAATATTTTTTTGCCCGCTCTTTGTCCTTTTTCAAGAATCGCAACTGTAAAATCAGAGTATTTTTTTACTGCAATGGCCGCGGCAAGTCCTGAAGCACCTCCGCCTATAATTATAATATCGTATTTTTTCATTTTTTCTCGCTTTTTTCTCAAAATTTGTTAAAAATTCATAATAAGTTAATAATTAAAGTATAACATATAAATAAGATAATGGCAATAACTATGTAAAAAAATCTATAGGATAAGGAGGATATTGCTATGAGCGAAAACGTTCTGAAGCTGATTGTTGCAATAGGACGACTCAGCGTACAGCAAAAACAAAACAGCAATCTGTTCCCACAGATGAATCAGAGTGAATCAGGGGTGTTTCTCGCTATGCTTCAGATAATGGCAGAAAAACCTGATACCGAACTTTTCCCTTTAGGTGAGCTTAATAGTTATCTCGATTATACACGTCCGAACCTTTCGCAGACTATAAATAAGCTCGAAGATAAGAATTACGTTGAGCGTGTCACGTTAAAGGATGACCGCCGTGTAACTTATATCCGTCTTACCGAAGAGGGTAAGGAGATGCTTCAGGAAAAACACAGTTCCATTGCGGACAGAATGAACAGGATAAAGGATGTACTCGGAGAAGAGGACATTAATAAACTGATAGAGCTTCTGACACGGTTTATCGATACTTACGAAAAAACAGAATAAATGCCTTATATAAACGCAGAATTTCTTAGTTCTGCGTTTTTGCTTTATGAATGAAAGATTCACGTAATATAGTAAAAAGTGAAGGGCTCTGCTATTGAATTTTTCCTTCGGATATGTTATCATATATAATATAAATACAAAATTAAAGGAAACAGAAAAATGAAGATATTAGTTAAAGTTTTAAAAGTACTTCTTGTTATAGCCGTAGGCGTTATAGCTATAACCTTCAACGTTCTCGGAGCTGTATCCATGCTTTCTACAGGTGATGCGGCGGATAAGAAAATAGTCGGAGAGATTGTGTTCTGGCTCGTTTTTTCAATTGTGTGCTACGTTACACCCGCATTTCTCGTCATGTTTAAAAAGTACGTACTTTCGGCGGCATTTTCCTTTGTTGGTATGATATGTGTGTTCGTTCTTCACGAGATGTTGGGTGGTGCGGCTTCTCCTTTATATCTCCCGCTTATTTTTATTACTATCCTTGCAATACTTCTTGCAATATTCGGTAACTGGGATAAGATTCACGAGGGCATTGATAAGAGAGAGGCGAAGAAGAGTGCGGTTGCACCTTCGGTTCTTGGTGGCACTACAAAGGCTGCAGATGAACAAAAGAAAAAGCCATCCAAAAAGAGTAAAACGTAATATTTTAGGAGGCTGTTATGGGTTTATTGTCAGATGAAATTCAGTTTCATGTTCAGCTTAATGAATCTATGGTCGGAAAATATGCTATTCTCCCCGGCGATCCCGGTAGAGTCGAAAAAATAGCTGCTTTTCTTGATGATGCACACTTTGTTGCATCCAACAGAGAATATACCACCTACACAGGTACTTTGCTCGGAGAGAAGGTGAGCGTTGTATCTACGGGTATTGGCGGTCCTTCTGCTGCAATCGCTGTTGAGGAGCTTATAAGATGTGGTGTTCATACCTTCATCAGAGTAGGAACGTGTGGTGGGATAAACGACAAGGTCCGTGGCGGTGACGTTCTTATAGCCAGTGCCGCTGTAAGAAGTGAAGGCACGTCAAAGGAATACCTGCCTGAGGTGTACCCTGCGGTTGCGGATTTTGACGTGGTAACAGCACTTAAGCAGGCGGGAGACAGCTTATCTGAAAACGTGGACGGCAAGCGTTGTTTTGTGGGTGTCGTACAGAGTAAGGATAATTTCTACGGTCAGGTAGAGCCTCACACAATGCCTGTTTCGGATATGCTTACAGAAAGATGGAATGCCTACGTTCGGTGCGGTTGTCTTGCCTCTGAAATGGAAGCGGCGTCTGTCTTTTCGGTATGCCTTGCAAGAGGTAAAAGGGCAGGTGCTGTGTTTACCGCCTTGTGGAATTTCGAGCGTTCAAGAAAAGGTCTTCCTGATGTGGTATGTCATGACAGCACACGAGCTATAAAAACAGCTGTAGAGGCTGTAAAAATTCTGATAGAACAGGATAGAAAAAATGGCGTATAAGTATATTCTCTTCGATCTTGACGGAACTCTGACAGATCCATATGAGGGGATTTCGAAGTCTGTACAGTATTCACTTGAAAGCTTCGGAATAACTGAAAATGATGAATCAATGTTAAAAAAATTCATTGGTCCTCCGTTAAAGGAATCCTTTATGAAATTCTACGGTTTTGATGAAGATAAAGCATTCGAGGCGGTAGAAAAATACAGAGAGCGCTACATCACAACAGGAGTATATGAAAATGCTTTGATTGATGGCGTAGAGGATACACTTGCGATACTCAGGGAAAAAGGAATACGGATATATCTTGCTACGTCAAAACCACAGCCACTGGCAGAGGTTATTTTAAAGCATTTCGGAATAACGGAGTATTTTGACTTTATCGGCGGTGCGGATTTTAATTATAGCAGAGATGAAAAATGGCAGGTCATAGAATACGTTTTTGAAAGCGCAGGTATCAAGGATAGAGAAAACGCCATAATGATAGGCGACAGAATGCACGATATTATAGGTGCAAAAAAGACGGGTATAAAATCCTTATGTGTTCTTTGCGGATATGGTAGCAGGGAAGAGTTTATCGAATATGGTGCCGACTATATTGCGGAAAATATATCCGATATATTAAATTTTATTCTTTGATTTTTTCAGTTATATTTTTGCTAAGTGTGTTTATAATATTCTTATAAGGCGTAAAGCTTTATGATTTCTCAGACGAAAGGAAGTAATATTATGAACACAGAACACGCAAATAAGAATATCGCTTGCTCAATCACAAACTGCAAGTACCATTCCTGCTGTGGTGATTATTGCTCACTTGAGCATATCAGAATCGGCACACACGAAGCCAACCCCACACAGAAGTCCTGCACGGACTGTGAATCCTTTGAGCTCAAAGCGTAAAAGCCAAATCGGATTATAAATGATGAAAACCGTCTGACTGAAATTATTCAGTCGGACGGTAAATATTTCACCAGAAAATAAAATTTAGAAAATTTCTGATTTAGGTGTTGACAAAAGCTTTTTTATTTGGTATAATAAATAGCGTTGTGATTTACAGACAATAAAATATGATCCACTAGCTCAGGCGGCAGAGCACCTGCCTTTTAAGCAGGGTGTCCCGGGTTCGATTCCCGGGTGGATCACCAATGCGGTTATCGGAACTGTTCCGATAACCGTTTTTTGTTTGATGGAACAACGTAAAGATGTAACTATACAAGCTTGTGTTGACAAAGTACGGCAATTTATGATATAATAAACTGAATTATTATGTAACGATATATTGTTATTATATTGTGAAAAGGGGGAGAAATAATGCGTAAAATAGACGTGTATTCAGGTGTAGAGCCATACATATTTATTTCTTATTCACATAAAGATTCAGCGATTGTTTTACCTATTGTGGAACAGCTGGATAAAATGGGATTCCGCGTGTGGTTTGACGAGGGTATAGAAGTAGGTAGCGAGTGGCCGCAGTTTATAGCGGAGCATATAAAAAAGTGCGAAATAATACTTAACTTCATTTCCAAAAACTACGAAGAATCGCTGAACTGCCGTTCCGAAATCACGTTTGCTCTTGATTTAAAGAAGAGATTTTTAAGCGTTTATCTTATCGATGACTTAAACTTGCTTTCTGACGGACTTCGTATGCAGCTTAGCATAAATCAGGCAATCTGGTACAACAGATATAATTCGTTGAGCAGTTTCTGCAATGCACTTGCGGCCGCTAAGATACTTGAAACTTGCAAAAAGGAACACAACACCACTAACGAGAAAACAAGTTCATACGAAGAAAATTCAAATATAAAAAGTAAACCAGTCAGCAACGAAGCTGTTTACAAGCCCGATTCATCTGTTAAACAGGCAGAACAGAGTGCGGAAAACGTGATGAACAGCCAGCGATTATATTTTTCTGACGAAAATGCGGTCAACGTTGCCGACAAAAAATCCGATTATACGCCTTCTGATGAGACTGATAACAATTTATCTGCGGTAGATCAGCTGAAGAGTAAACGACGTGAGGACTCAAAACTTGTAAAGATTCTGAAACGAATAACCGGAATCATAAGCTTTTTGTACGTAATTATCGGCCCTGTGGTTTTAAATATATTTGTAGAAGTAAATCACGGTTCAGACAATCTGTTTCTGGATTGTTTATTGCCGATGTGTTTCCCGTTGACAATTTTATCTGTTATAAATCTGATTATTGTTAATTCACAGAAAAATAAACTTACAAGCGATGAATACACAGACATAGTAACTGGTGAGTGGCTTGTTGGATTTTTAGCCACAATTCTTTCTCTTTTTGTTTATACGCTTGTTTTCGGTCTTAAATACTTTAATTTCTTTATCGGTTTGATTTTCGTTCTTGGCTTGACAGTTATACCATTTATAATTTCTTTCTTGATCTTTGCGTTTGCACCAACTCCCAAAAAAGATGCAGATAAAGAATAACGTACTTGATAAAAGTGCCCTGTTTGCAGGGCACTTTTGTTAATGTGGACAGATGTATTAAGTATAGTTGATTTAATATCTTGACATTCGACTTAATATAACTTATAATTTAGATATAAATTTATGTGGTGGCGGTATTGCACTTGTTGATTGTTCCTCAAACGCTCTACTTATTTTTTGTAAGTGAAAAACACATCCGTTTTGGGTAGAAAACTGTGTGTAATTAGAATGAGAGAACGCTAAATTTACAATTAGTGAATTAATATTTATTTATGTATTTTTTCTTTTAAAAGATTTATGCTGTTAATCATAGTTATATAATTGGGTGAAATTTATACTTAACGAGTTTACAATCATTAACACAATAAAATGGAGGGGTTATACGATGAAAAACAATACTAAAAACTATGAAACTAATAGAGCGTGGTTATACTTGTTCTTTAGAAGAATGAAATGGATATTTTTAAAAAGCGGCGTTATCCCCTTAGCTTTTGAACATTTTTTGGCTATGATTCCAGCAACTATTTTGGTTCCTGTGCTTGTAAATAAAAGTTTTGATGGCGCTACAATAATTGATATGTCTCTCGTTTTGTTTACTAGCGGATTGGGAACTATATTATTCACTGTTGTATCAAGAGGAAAGATACCGACATACATCGGATCTAGTTTTGCATATATAACGTTGACCATTTATCTTATTAACGAGAGAACTAATTTTGGTACAACACCAACGATGGCTTTTTCGTATGTAGCATGGTCCTATGTTTTTAGTGGGATATTGCTTATTATGTTGTCAATCTTATACAAATTTAAATTTTTTAAGAATTTGTTACCGAAAATCTTTCCTGCAACTGTAATAGGCCCTGCAATATCTTTGATAGGACTTGAACTTGCCGATACTGCTATCGTAGACTCGGGGTTTGGTATTGGGGATGGGATGATTGACGGAAATGCGGCATTGATTGCTATTACTACACTAGCTACTATTATATTATTTTCCCTTGTTCGACATAAAGTATTGAAAAATATGGCTATTGTAGTGGGCGTTGTAGTGGGTTGCATACTTTCCTTTTCTATTAATGGTTTTCCTGAAGGTGTTTTTGATGGCACAATGTGGTTTTCAATACCAGAGTTTAAATTACCTTTATTTACTGTTCCTCCTAATCTTTTAGGTCTATTTATGGCTGTTGTTCCTCCTACTATTATTGTTTTTGTAGAGAATATTAGCAGAGTGACAGTTATAGGTCAAATGACGTGCTGTGATGATGAAGTGTCCTATAACGAAATAGAAAATTTAGATAATGCTGAATTTATAGATGAGGATTCGGGGGAAAATAAGCTTTTTACAGACAAAACGTTAAAAAGGATGAGGTCGTCGCTTGTTTCACATGGGATTTCTATAATTGTTGCTGGCTTTTTGGGTTCTGTTCCAAATACACTTTATGCAGAAAACATCGCGGTTATGAGTATTCATCGAAGAGATATGAAACGAACAGAACCTGACAAGTTTATCCAAAAGCTCACATCTCCGTATTCGGTAGCACCTTATATAATAGCGGCATGTATAGCTATTATTTTCTCTTTTGTTAATGTTTTACAAAGTTTTTTAGAAAATCTCCCTAAGCCAGTTATGGGAGGAATGGAACTGTTTTTGTTTGGTATCATTTCTGCTCCAGGTATTCAAATTCTTGTTGAACAGAGGGTGAACTATAAAAAAATTTCAAATCAAATTGTTACTGCTGCAGTGCTTATTTCTGGCATAGGAGGGCTTTCGGTACAATTTTGGAATTTTGAACTTAAAGGAATGAGCTTAGGCTTAGTGGTTGGCGTAATACTAAATGCTGTTGTTTTAGTATTAAAATTTATAGGTAATATTAGCGACGAGTTGACTTATGATGAAATTATATCTGAATGTTTATCCAAGTTTTCTTCAACAACCAAACTCAGGGTTTTGGGATATCGGAAAAAGAACGAGAGTAATATCGATCACAAAAAAAATTGTAGTATAGTAGCGTTAGTATATGCACTCCAAGGTAAGAATTGCAGCGTTCGTATGGGTGATTCTTGGATAACAAGTGATACGATACGTGATGATATAATTCACGCTGATATGCTGGAGATTGGCTTGAATTACGAATCAGAGGTCGTTGCTAAATTTAGAAAAACGGCCAATGGTTTGTTTGTTGACATTCGAAGTAGTGAGATTGATGAAAATATAAGGGTATCTTATCTTAATGATTATGCATCAATTGATGAAGATGGTGAATGGATGATAATTAATGTATCGGAAGGTATTCCGATTAGACGCGTAAAAGAAATACTAGAAACCGTGGATGATAGATACAAAGAGTAATTAGCTGTAATTTGGACCGTTGTCTAAGAATATATAATGCGGTAAGCCATCTTATACATATGAACACTAAAGATATATAAATGATTTGTTGAGGAGCAGTCGATGAAGTAGGAGGATATGTTTAGCAATTTATAAATTTTGTGAAATCGATTAAAATCCTTGAGTTAATTCAAATTTCCAGTTCTGTGGTGTGTATATGTTTTAAGTCTTAAGTACCTTATATTTAGTAGTGCTTTTGCTGAAATAGTACACACTATCCAAATTTAGTTAGAACGAATGTTTTGACATTCGACAAAATATTACATATAATTAATATATGTAATTATGAGGTGAAGCTATGACTAAAAAACAGCGTACAAATTTACTTATAGACGGACTAAAAAAAGAATATCCCGAGGTAAAGTGTGCGCTTACATATAGCAAGCCGCACGAATTACTTATAGCAACGAGATTGTCCGCACAGTGCACCGATAAAAGAGTGAATATGGTTACTCCTGCGTTATTTGAAAGGTTTCCGGATATAGAGAGCTTTGCAATGGCGGAAGTTTCTGAGGTGGAAGAATATATCAAATCCTGCGGTTTATATAAAACAAAGGCCGCAGATATAGTTTCTATGTGTCAGATGCTAAGGGATAAGTATAATTCCGAAGTACCCGATACTATAGAAGAGCTTGTAAAACTCCCTGGTGTAGGCAGAAAGACAGCTAACCTTATAGTCGGCGATCTGTACAGTAAGCCGGCAATTGTGTGCGATACCCACGTAATAAGATTATCAGGAAGATTAGGTCTTACCGATGGCACAAAGGATGCTCTTAGCGTTGAAAAACAGCTTTCGGCATTGTTGCCGAAAAGCGAGAGTCTTGGATTCTGTCACAGACTTGTATGGCACGGAAGACTTGTATGTACCGCAAGAAATCCCAGATGTGAAGAATGCTCCGTATCGGTATTCTGCAAGCAGTTCAGTAAGTAGGTAAAAGAATATGAAGGACGAATACAAGCGTTTTATAGTTGTTGTTATTGCAACCTGCGTTATATTGTTCGCTTTGTTTCTGATTTTTGCCAAAACGATTAAGGCTGATATTGAAAATGAAAACCTTATCTCTTATAACGATAAACCAACGACCTCTGGTATTCATTACAAGAAGCCGGATGCAGTTGAGCTGAACGAGGCAACCTATGAGGAGCTTTCGCAGGTTGAAGGGATAGGAAGGGAACTGGCACACGATATTCTGCTACTGAGAGAAAAGCTTGGTAGATTCACATCTGTAAATGAGCTTATGCTGATAAGCGGTATGGACAAAGAAACCCTTGCGTTTATCAAAGAAAAGCTTTACGTTGAAGAGGAATGGAACAGATTCAACGAAGAACAGAATTCGGATGAAAAGAATAAGGTCAACATAAATACCGCTACAGTGAGGGAGCTTATGACGCTTGATGCTATCACTGAAGGTCTTGCTATGAAGATCGTTGAGTATAGGCAGAACAACGGGGATTTTGTTTCGATAAACGAAATAAAGAACGTTGATGGCATCGGAGACGGCATTTTTAACTCAATATGTGATGATATTACCGTATAAAGTGCCGGCAACAATATAAATATAAACGTAAAACTATTGATTTTTCGCAGAAAAAATGATATAATGTAATTTGATAAAAAATTCGGAGGTCATTATGGATTATAATATCAAAGACGTATCAGACAGACTCAAAGCAACCAGAGAATGTCTTGATATCACTGTAGAACAGATGGCGGCAGATACAAGCGTATCTGTTGAAGAATATATTTCGCTTGAAAACGGAGAGAAGGATTTTTCGCTTTCTTTCCTTAACGAAGCGGCAGAAGCGCTCGGCATCGAGCTTATCGAGCTTCTTACAGGCGTCACCCCCAAGCTTAAGACTTATTCAGTCGTCCGCAAGGACAAGGGATTGCCAATTGAAAGAAGAAGAAGATTTGCATATCAGCATTTAGCATATCTTTTCAAGAATAAGCATATCGAACCGCTTCTGGTAACAGCGCCTTATGAAAAGGAAGAACAGGACAAGCCTATATATCTGTCTTCTCATGATGGACAGGAAATGGACTTTATTCTTTCCGGTTCACTCAAGATCCAGATAGGAAAGCACGTTGAAATTCTCAACGAAGGCGACTGCATATATTATGACAGCAAGAATCCTCATGGTATGATTGCTACAAACGGAGCAGATTGCAAATTCTTGGCTATACTGATATAAATAGAAAGATAATATATTAGGAAGGACAAGGAATAAGAATGGAACAGGTAAAAAATTATTATAAAAGATTTGTTGAAGAGGGCTTTGATGAAAACGGAATACTGAATAAATTCAGTATCAATTGCCCCGACAACTTTAACTTTGGTTACGATATTATAGATAAATACGGTGAGCTTGAGCCTGACAGAAGGGCGCTTATCCACGTTGACCTTCAGGAAAACGTACATAAGTTCTCTTATGGCGAGCTTTCAAGACTTTCAAATCAGGCGGCTAATCTTTTTGCTTCCTATGGAATCAAAAAGGGTGATAGCGTTATGTTGGTGCTTAAAAGAAATTATCAGTTCTGGATTTCTATGATAGCACTTATAAAGCTTGGTGCTATAGGCATTCCCGCAACACACCTTCTCACCACTCACGATTTTACCTATCGTTTTGAAAGAGCGGACGTTAAGGCTATTATCTGTACGGGCGACCATATGGATATTGAAGGCTACGTAGAAGAAGCAGAAAAGGAAAATGGTATTTCTCTTACAAAGTTTATCGCTAATGGCGAAAGAGAAGGCTGGATATCCTTTGATGAAGAAATAAAGAAAATGCCCGAAACTATGGAAAGAGTTGCTACCGATTCAAAGGAGCTTATGCTTCTTTACTTCACGTCGGGTACAACAGGCTATCCCAAGATGGTTGTTCACAACCACAGATATGCACTTGCACATATTCAGACAGCGGCACACTGGCAGAACGTTGATCCCGATGGTATCCATCTGACAATATCCGATACCGGCTGGGCAAAGGCTGCCTGGGGTAAGATGTACGGACAGATGTCAATCGGCTCCTGCATTTTCGTTTATGACTTCGATAAATTCGTACCCCTTGACGTACTTCGTATTATAGAGCAGTTCCAGGTTACCTCTTTCTGTGCACCTCCTACAATGTACAGATTCTTTATAAAAGAGGGACTTGAAAACTTCGATCTTACACATCTTAAATATTCCTGCATAGCAGGTGAGGCATTAAACCCTGAAGTATATAACAAGTGGCTTCAGTACACAGGTCTCAAGCTTATGGAGGCATTCGGTCAGACAGAATCCACACCCATTCTTGCAAATCTCAAGGGTATGGAGCCTAAGCCCGGTTCTATGGGTAAACCTTCACCGTTGTATAACGTAGACCTTGTTGATGATGAAGATAATTCCGTTCCCGTTGGTGAAGTAGGCGAAATCGTAATAAGAGCAGAAAAGGGTAAGGACGGACTTTTCCTCGGTTATTACAAGGATGATGAGATTACTGATGAAGCGTGGTGCAACGGCGTTTATCATACAGGTGATACAGCCTGGAAGGATGAAGACGGCTACTACTGGTACGTGGGCAGAAACGATGACGTTATCAAGGCAAGTGGTTATCGCATAGGACCATTTGAAATCGAAAGCGTACTTATTGCACATCCTTCCGTTTTAGAGTGTGCGGTAACCGGCGCACCCCATCCCGTAAGAGGACAGGTAGTAAAGGCTACTATAGTTCTCGCAAAGGGATATACTGCATCCGAGGAGCTTAAAAAGGAATTGCAGGATTACGTAAAGAAAAACACAGCTCCTTATAAATATCCCAGAATCGTAGAATTCGTTGATGAACTTCCGAAAACGGTAAGCGGTAAAATCATGCGTGGCAAGATTCGTAAACAGGATAACGAATAATTAAGAATTAACAACAAATGCCACAGATAAAACTGTGGCATTTGCTATAACGGAGGTATTATGAGATACTATATTTACCTGTTGCAGATTTTTGGTGGTGGCAACCCCAAAATTTACGAAATAATAAGAGCGTACGGCTCGGCAAAGGCGGTATACGAAAGGGTAAGTAAGGGCGATATGACTCTTATACCTTCAAACAGAATAGAAAACGTCAGGAAAGCAAGTCTTGATAAGTCGGACAAAATCATAAAATTCTGCAAGGATAACAAGATAGATATTATCACCATCGATGATAAAGCATATCCCGTTATGCTGAAGAATATTTATAATCCGCCAACCGTTCTTTTTGTCGAGGGCGATTTATCCTGCCTGAAAAACCACTTTTCTTTGTCAATAGTCGGACCGAGAAGACCTGAACCATATGCTGTTCGTCTCGGTGTGAATATCTGCGGTGGGCTTGCAGGCTGTAAAATCGTGCTTGTCAGCGGTTTTGCCGATGGGATCGACAGTATAGCACATACCGAATGCATCAAGAGAAACGTACCGACAGTTGCAGTTCTGGCTTGTGGACATACTGTAGAATATCCTGCCCGCTCTTTCGGAATGAGAGCGCAGGTAAAGAAAAGCGGCGGTGCCGTAATATCGGAGCTGCTTCCTGATACACAATGTTGCCGAGAATATTTCAAGCACAGAAACAGAATTATTTCAGGACTCAGCTATGGTACCGTGGTTGTCGGTGGC
This sequence comes from Ruminiclostridium sp., assembly GCA_017465545.1. Taxonomy (GTDB): domain Bacteria; phylum Bacillota; class Clostridia; order Oscillospirales; family Ruminococcaceae; genus Ruminiclostridium_E. The sequence continues at coordinate 116,339 of JAFTVY010000055.1, read as the reverse complement.
GAAAACAAAAGCGGTAGCCTTCTGACTGCAAACAACGCCTTTGATCAGGACAGGGATCTTTTCTTTACAATGCCACCTGATACGCTTGACGGCAGGTACAGCAAGATAATCAGATTCCTGCGCGACGGGGCGCATCCGGTTTATGATTTCTATGACGTAATAAACGAGTACTACGAGACACACAAGGATAAGCTGGACGATACTCATCTTGATAAGAACAGACTAACTTCGTATTCGCGTGTATCTGAAATAATCACAGAAGAAAGCTATGATATGGTAGACGAGGCTCTCGGAAACGATAAGATTGAATCCGATGAAAAACAGCTGCCGTCCGTGGAGGAAAACGAAGTAGCTCCAGAGACTCCCGAAGAGGATTTTGAAGTCTTTTGCGAAAAGACAGAATCAGAGCCTGTTTCTGCGAATAAAAACGAAAGCAAGCGACAAGAGTCCGAACCCTCCGAAAAGGACGTTTTGAAAGAAATTGTTGATAAAAATACCGTCTTATCTGAGGAGACGATAAAGTCAGCTCCTTCTGATAAGAAAATAGAGCTTGATGATGCTTCGCAGACCAAGACTCGTCACAGAAAAGACAAGAAAACGATACCGCGTGAAAACCGCTTTGTGTATAAGGCGAGAGGTGAAGAAAAACCATCGGTGGATTATTCTGACGGAACACCGAGCTTTTTCAGAAGAAAGGGTAAAAAGGATTCGAAAAAGTCCGTATCAACCGACAAAAAGCAAGAGGAGAGTATTGCGGTAAAGGAACCACCCGAAACGATAGCAGGAAAAATTCTTGATATTCTTGAAAGGGAAGAGGCGGTCACAAGAGAAAAGCTTATGTCACTTCTCGGCGTGGATTTTGCTACAATGACAGAATACCTTGCAGATCTTGAAGTGGATGGAGCAATTACGTACCATCCCGGTGGCGTTTATACTCTTTCCGAAGAATCCTGAGAGAATTCATAATAGCAAGAATAGAAACACCCACGTCGGCAAAAACCGCTGACCACATATTTGCAAGTCCAAGTATGCTCAGCACCTGGATAACGAGCTTTATCAGGATTGCGACGATTATATTCTGCTTTATTATTCCTGACGTTTTATGGCTCAGCCTGTATGCAGTCTCAAGCTGTGCGAGGTCATCCTTCATAAAAACAACGTCCGCAGTTTCTATAGCCGCATCCGTGCCGTTTTTGCCCATTGCTATGCCTATATCGGCAGTAGCAAGAACAGGTGCATCGTTTATGCCGTCGCCGATGAATATTATTTTCTCACCTTTTTTAAGCGAAGCCTTTTTCTCAGATAATATTCTGCTCTTGTCTTCAGGTAAAAGGTTGGAGTGGTATTCGTCTATACCGGTTAAATCTGCTGTATGCTTTGCAGATGCTTCGTTATCACCTGTCAGCATAACGGTATACATACCCTTGCTTTTAAGAAATTCAATAGTCCTTGCCGACGTTTCCTTGGGAGTGTCGGCAATTTCTATATAGCCAAGATAATCAGAGCCTCTTGCAATATGAAGAGACGTACCTTTGGATTTGTTTGCGGTAATGCCGTTTTCCAGCATAAACTTTTCATTTCCGCAGATATATTCTGTGCCGTCTATAGTGGTTCTGATACCTTTTCCGGCTATTTCGGTATGATCCTTTATTCTTTCTGTAGCTATTTCAGAGGTGAATGCCTTTTTTACCGACTGAGCGATAGGATGATTTGAATTGTATTCGCAATATGCCGCTATTTCAATAAGTTCTTTTTCTGAAACGCCAACGGGGTTTACGGATGAAATTTCAAACTCTCCGTTTGTTATAGTGCCCGTTTTGTCAAATACAACTGTTTTTGATTTTGAAATTGCCTCAAGATAATTGCTTCCTTTTATCAGGATACCTTCAGAGGACGCCTTGCCGATTCCTGCAAAATAACCCATAGGTACAGAAATAACAAGTGCGCAGGGGCAGGAAATAACAAGGAATATAAGACCTTTTTCTATCCATCCGGAAAAAGCCGCACCTGAAATAAGGGGAGGGAGCAGAGATATTACGATAGCTGCTAAAACGACTATCGGGGTGTAATATTTTGCAAATACCGAAATGAAGTTTTCTGTCTTTGTTTTATTTTCAGTTGCTTCCTCCACAAGCTCCAGCATTTTGCATATTGTACTGCTATTGAAATCGGCTGTGGTTCTGATGGTTACAAGGCCTTCAAGATTTATGCCGCCTGCTTTTACCTCGTCACCTTCGCTGATATTCACAGGAATACTTTCTCCGGTTATTGCCGAGTTGTTTACCTGCGTCGAGCCGTCAATAACTATACCGTCAAGAGGAATTTTTTCTCCGGCTTTTACTCTGATGGTCGCACCAATCGGTACTTCATAAGGCGAAACCGTTACGTATTTGTCATCTATGAGCATATCGGCTGTTTCGGGCTTTGTACCGATGAGAGCCTTTATGCTCTTTCTTGATTTTCCTACCGCTATGCTCTGGAATAGCTCTCCTACGGAGTAGAAAAGCATAACTGCTACAGCCTCGTGCATTTCACCAATCAGAATTGCTCCTATGCTTGCTATAAGCATAAGTGTGTTTTCGTTAAAGATATTTTTTGATAAAATCGCTTTTACAGCTGTGATGAATACCGGGAAAGCAACAAGAATAAAAGAGATGCCGAATAAAATAACCGATATAATCTCTGTAATATCACTCTTTACAGATAGCTCTGTTATCAGACCGGCGATAAATAATAAGGCTGATATAACTATTCTTATAATCGTCGGCTTGTGATTTTCTTCTGAGTCGGATTTCTCGGATTCTCCCAGAACCTTCACTTCAGGCTCGTAGTGTGCAACTATTTTCTTGATTTCATCTTCGATATAACTACTATCATTATTATCTGTTATAACTCTCAGCTTCTGTGTCGAAAAGTTAAGAGAGGCATTTTTGATAAAATCCAGCGCCTGAACAGCTTTTTCTATTTTTGCCGCACAGTTTGCGCAATCAAGACCTTTTAAGTAAAACGTCAGTTCCATAGTTTGTTCTCCTTTAAACGAACGATTGAACAAGTGTTCAAATGATATTGTAAAAAATTAAGCGTATCATATGATAGCTTAATTTTATTCCATAATGTGCTCTAAAGCGTTTCCGAATACTGTGGTGACGTGCTCGTCGCTAAGCTCGTAAAAAACGATTTTTCCGTTTTTATCGCTTTTAACAAGTCCGGCTTGCTTTAAAATCCTGAGCTGATGGGATATTGCCGAAACAGTCATACCGAGAAGGGAAGCGAGATCGCATACACACATACGGGACTGGGACAGGGAGTAAAGTATCTTTATCCTGGTTTCATCGCTTATAGCTTTGAAAAACAATGAAAGCTTTTCAAACTGCTCACCTTCAAGCATCTTTTCTCGTACGGCGTTTACCGTTTCGTCATGTATCACACAGCCGTTGCAGTTTTCTGTGTTATTAGACATAGTGTAAATCCTTTTTGATTGTTTGAATGTTTGCTCAACTGTTTGTATTATAGCACGATAACAGCTCCGTGTCAATAGGGGAATCAGAATTTTTTGCTTTTTCTCTGAAATATTTTTCTGCGACGCAGTTGAAAAAGGCTCTTTTATCATCATCGGTGAATTTCTTATCGGAAAGAAGCTTTTCTACCGATGCGAGTACTTCGTCTGCATTTTCAAGAATTTCGCTGTCAGATGAACCGTAGAAGTAAAGCTTTTCCTCTGATGAAAGGGAAAGAGATATATTGTTGTCTATAAGCGTTTCTTCATCCGTATCAAGTAATACGGCCATATCGCTGAGTATTTTCTGTCTCGGAAAACGACTGCCGTTTATATAGTTTGCCAGAGCTCTGTAGGTTATGCCGAGAGCTGAAGCAAAGTCTGATTTTTTATAACCGTTTCTTTTTATCAGAATTTCCAGTTTTTCCTGAATTTCCATAATTCCTCCGGGTGTTGTAGTCTTTATAACTATAATTATATATCCACTTTTTCGCTTTGTCAATTGAAAAAAATCGTCAAATTTCGATAAATTCAAAGAATATACAGTTTATACTGTATAATATACGGAATAATGTATAAAATTCCTTGACAAAACTGCAAAATGGTGTATAATATACAGTGTTGATTAATTCACATTGACGACGGCACAAGCTGTCATTGATAGAAAGGAATGTAAAGAAAATGGCAAAAGAAATCAAAAAAATCATTCTTGCGTACTCAGGTGGTCTTGATACTTCTATAATCATCCCCTGGTTACACGAAAACTATCCCGGATGCGAGGTTATCTGTGTAGCAGGTAACGTAGGTCAGGATGCAGAAATCGAAGGACTTGAAGAAAGAGCTAAGAAGACAGGCGCTACAAAGCTCTATATCGAAGATATTCAGGATGAATTCGTAAACGACTTTATTTTCCCCACTTTAAAGGCTGGCGCAAAGTACGAAGGCTACCTTCTCGGTACTTCCTTTGCACGTCCTCCCATTGCAAAGAGACTTGTTGAAATCGCAAAGGCTGAAGGCGCAGACGCTATCTGCCACGGCTGTACAGGTAAGGGTAATGACCAGGTTCGTTTCGAGCTTACAATCAAGGCCTTAGCTCCTAACCTTGAAATCATTGCTCCCTGGAGAATATGGGACATCAAGTCAAGAGAACAGGAAATCGAATATGCAGAAGCGCACAACGTTCCTATCAAGATCACACGTGAAACAAACTACTCAAAGGATATGAACCTCTGGCACTTATCTCACGAAGGTCTTGACCTCGAAGATCCTGCAAACGAGCCTTTATACAATAAGGAAGGCTTCCTCGAACTCGGCGTTTCTCCCGAAATGGCTCCCGATAAGGCTACGTACATCACAATTCACTTTGAAAAGGGTATCCCCACCGCTTTAGATGGTGAAGAAATGGACGGCGTTAAGCTCATCAAGACACTCAACAAGATTGGTGGCGCAAACGGTATCGGTCTTTTTGACGTAGTTGAAAACAGACTCGTTGGTATGAAGTCCCGTGGCGTATACGAAACTCCCGGTGGTACAATTCTTTATCACGCTCACGAGGTATTAGAAACAATCTGTCTCGATAAGGAAACACAGCACTACAAGTATGGTCTTGCATTAAAGTATGCTGACCTCGTATATAACGGACAGTGGTACACACCTTTAAGAGAGGCTATGGACGCTTTCGTTGACAAGACACAGGAAACTGTAACAGGCGACGTAAGATTAAAGCTCTACAAGGGCAATATCATCAATGCTGGCGTTACTTCTCCCTATACTCTTTACAGCGAAGATTTCGCTTCCTTCGGTGAAGACGACGTTTACGACCAGACAGATTCCAAGGGCTTTATCAACCTCTTCGGTCTGCCTATCAAGGTTAAGGCTCTTCTTGACGAAGAAAGAAATAACAAGTAATTTTAAAATTATCAGATACAAAGGGGAAGCTTTCCGGGCTTTCCCTTGTAGCTGTTAAATAAAGCATTTATATTTATATCGGAGAAAGAAAATTCTTTTTGCGATATGAACATAAAGGAAGGAAAGAAAAGATATGTCAAAAATGATGTGGGCGGGAAGATTTTCAAAAGAGGTTGATTCAAAGGTAAATGACTTCAACTCTTCAATATCTTTTGACGCCAGAATGTATAAACACGATATTATGGGTTCTGTAGCTCATGCTACAATGCTCAGCGAACAGGGAATCATAAGCGCCGATGACTGCAAGTCCATCATCGATGGCTTAAACGGAATTTTAGCAGATATCGAAAACGGAAATCTCAGCTTCGATCCCAATGCAGAGGATATACATATGTTTATCGAAGCAGAACTTACCGAGAGAATCGGTGATGCGGGCAAGCGCTTACATACTGCACGAAGCAGAAACGATCAGGTAGCAGTTGATATAAAGCTCTATTTAAAGGATGAGATAAAGGAAATCGAGGCGCTTGTAAAGGAGATTATCGTTACAATAACAGATATGGCGGAAAAGCATCTTGATACAGTAATGCCTGGTTATACGCATCTTCAGAGAGCTCAGCCTATAACTTTTGCTCATCACCTGATGGCATATGCCCAGATGCTTATGCGTGACCTCACAAGACTTCAGGACTGCCTTTACAGAATGGACGTTATGCCTTTAGGCTCCTGTGCGCTTGCAGGTACAACGTATCCCCTTAATAGAAAGCGTACAGCAGAGCTTCTTAACTTCAGAGAATTCACAATGAACAGCCTTGATGGTGTTTCTGACAGAGATTTCTGCATTGAATTATGCTCCGATATTTCTATTTTAATGATGCATCTTTCAAGATTTTCTGAAGAAATAATTATGTGGTGCAGCTGGGAATTCAAGTTTATCGAGCTTGACGACGCTTATTCTACAGGTAGCTCTATTATGCCCCAGAAGAAGAACCCCGATATCACTGAGCTTATAAGAGGTAAGACGGGCAGAGTATACGGCGACCTTCAGACACTTCTTTCTATGATGAAGGGACTTCCTTTAGCATATAACAAGGATATGCAGGAGGATAAGGAAGCTATATTTGATGCAGTTGATACGGTAAAGCTCTGCATTTCCACCTTTATTCCTATGCTTGCTACAATGAACGTAAATAAGCAGAATATGAGAATGGCGGCAGCTAAAGGCTTTATCAATGCTACAGACTGTGCGGATTACCTTGTAAAGAAGGGCTTACCCTTCAGAACAGCCTATAAGATTACAGGCACACTCGTTGCTGTTTGCATTGAAAAGAATACAACACTCGAAGAGCTTGCGCTTGACGAATACAAAAAGCTCTGCGACGTATTCGATAACGACGTTTACGATGCGATAAGTCTTGATACCTGCGTAATGCAGAGAAACGTCGACGGCGGCCCTGCACCTGAGGCGGTAAAGAAGCAGATTGCAGATTTAAAAAATAAACTGAACGGAATAAATATTTAATGATAACTTACGAATACAGAATACCAAAGGATATCAATTCATTCAGAAGAAGCGTTGGCTGGTATGAGCTTTCTGAAAGACAGCTTGCCGCAGCAAAGAACAATTCTGTCTTTGCTATTACTGCTCTTGACGGAGAGAAGGAAGTCGGCTCAGCGAGAGTTGTGGGAGATGGCGGCTACCAGTTCTTTATATCAGACGTAATCGTCAGACCTGAATATCAGGGAATGGGTATCGGCAGAGAGATGCTGAACAGACTTATGAATTGTGCATTATCTGTAGCGGATGATGGCGAAACGATTATGATAAATCTGATGTCCGCAAAAGATAAGGAAGGCTTTTATGAAAAGCTCGGCTTTATGCGTAGACCTAACGATGAACGCGGATGTGGAATGACGTTGTTCCTCACAAAGTGATTTTATGAACAGGAGAAAGAAAAATGAGCGTAAAAGTATATATAGACGGTCAGGAAGGTACTACCGGACTGAAGATTCTTCAGCGTTTTGAAGGAAGAACAGATATAGAGATACTTAAAATATCCGAAGAAAAGCGTAAGGATAATGACGAAAGAAAGAAATTTATCAATTCTTCTGATTTTACTTTCTTATGCTTACCCGATGCGGCTTCAAGAGAAGCGGTATCCTTTATAGAAAATGATAACGTGCGTATCATTGATGCTTCTACGGCACACAGAACAAATCCTGACTGGGCGTATGGTTTCCCTGAGCTGTCAGCGGCTCACAGAGAAAAGATTACAGCGTCAAATCGTGTAGCGGTTCCCGGTTGTTATGCAAGCGGTTTTGCATCTCTTATGTATCCTCTTGTAAGTGGCGGAATAGTTCCTGCAGATTATCCTGTTGTCTGTCATGCGGTATCAGGCTACAGCGGAGCGGGTAAGAAGGCTATTGCAGTTTACGAAGGTGACGAAAAGCCTTACGAATATAACAGTCCCAGACAGTACGCTCTGCCTCAGGCTCATAAGCATCTGCCCGAAATGATGAAGATAAGCGGACTTGACTATGAACCCGTATTCAATCCTTTAATCTGCGATTATTTCAGCGGTATGGTTGTAACAGTTCCGATTATCACAAGACTTTTACCTAAAAAGTACACTCTTGATGATATTCATAAGATTTTCTGCGAGCATTATGAAGGTCAGAAGCTTGTAAAGGTAATGCCAAAAATGGGCGAAGGCGTTTTAGCTGACGGTTTCTTAGCGGCTAACACACTCTCTGACAGAAACGATATGGAAATATTCGTTTGTGGCAATGACGACAGAATCGTGCTTTGCTCACGTCTTGATAATTTAGGCAAGGGTGCCAGCGGTGCGGCGGTACAGTGCCTCAATATAATGATGGGAATAGATGAAACAACAGGTCTTGTTTAATATTGAAAGGTAGTAATTATGGTAGAATTTGAAAATTATAAGCCGGTAGACGGCGGTGTATGTGCGGCAAAGGGCTTTGTTGCGGGCGGTATAAACGTAGGAATCAAGCCCGGTAGCACAAAGAGAGATTTAGCGATCATCAGCTGTGAAAAGAAATGCACAGCGGCGGCTATGTATACACAGAATAAGGTTAAGGGTGCGCCTATTACAGTTACAAAAAAGCATCTTGAAGATGGTTTAGCTCAGGCTGTTATCGTAAACAGCGGTAACGCTAACACCTGCAACTCTAACGGAATCGAGATTGCTGAGCAGATGTGCGAGCTTTGTGCCGAACAGCTTGGCATTGATAAGAACGACGTGATTGTAGGCTCTACCGGTGTTATCGGTCAGAAGCTTTCTATCGATCCCGTTAAGAACAATATAGAAAAGCTTGCAAGCAGTCTTTCCGCTGATGGCAGTACACTTGCTTGTGAGGCTATAATGACAACCGACACAAGAAAAAAAGAGCTTGCGGTTGAATTTGAGCTTGACGGAAAGAAATGTCATATCGGTGGTATCAGTAAGGGTAGCGGTATGATAAATCCTAATATGGCTACAATGCTTGCTTTTATTACAACCGACGTAAATATCAATTCTGCGCTTCTTCAGAAGGCTTTAAAGCGTACCACAGAAATCACTTACAATATGGTTAGCGTTGATGGTGACACGTCCACAAACGATACCGTATGCATTATGGCTTCAGGTCTTGCAGAAAATGATGAAATTACAGCAGAAGATAAAAATTACGAAATATTCCTCAACGGACTTTATGCGGTAATGATGAATCTTGCAAGAGAAACTGCAAGAGACGGCGAGGGTGCTACAAAGCTTATGGAATGCGTAGTGCAGAATGCACCTACAGAGGCTATAGCAAAGAGCGTAGCTTTATCGGTTATAAACAGCAGTCTTTTAAAGGCGGCTATATTTGCGGCTGATGCAAACTGGGGCAGAATCCTGTGTGCTATCGGATATGCAGAAGGTGATTTTGATATCTCCAAGGTTGAGGTTCTTTTGTCATCTGATAAGGGTGTTGTCAAGGTATGCGAAAAGGGTGCAGGCGTTGACTTCTCCGAAGACAAGGCTTTTGCGATACTGTCTGAGGATGAGATAGTGATAATTGTCGATCTTCATGACGGCTTACACAAGTCGGTTGCCTGGGGCTGTGACCTCACTTATGAATACGTAAAGATAAACGCTGAATACAGAAGCTAAAAAAGTACGGGAAAGGAAAAGTAAAATGTCAGTAGAACACGAAAGCAGAGCGCAGATATTAAGTGACGCGCTCCCTTATATACAGAAATATGCCAATAAGGTAGTTGTCGTAAAATACGGCGGAAATGCTATGACAAACAATGAACTTAAGCAGGCGGTTATGTCTGATATAGTTCTTTTATCCCTTTGCGGAATAAAAATAGTTCTTGTTCACGGCGGTGGACCTGAAATCAATGCCATGCTGAATAAGGTCGGCAAGGAAAGTAAGTTCGTCAACGGACTGCGCTATACAGATCAGGAAACCATTGATATTGTTCAGATGGTGCTTTGCGGTAAGGTGAACAAAGATCTTGTCGATCTCCTTTATACTCACAAGGGTGAAGCGATCGGCCTTTGCGGACTTGATTCACATCTTATAGAGGCTGAACAGTTATCTCCCGATTTAGGTCTTGTAGGCGAGATTACAAACATCAACGCCAAGGTAATCGAAAACGTACTCGAGAAGGGATATATTCCCGTTATTTCTACTGTTGCCGCAGGCAAGGATGGTAAGGTATATAACATCAACGCAGATACAGCGGCAGCAAGAATTGCGGCAGAGCTTAAGGCAGAAAGCCTTATTCTTCTCACAGACATCAAGGGACTTTTAAGAGATAAGGATGATGAAAATACTCTCATCTACTCTGTAGGCGTAAGTGAAGTACCTTACTTAAAGGAGCAGGGTATTATTTCAGGCGGTATGATTCCTAAGATTGATTGCTGTGTAGAAGCTGTAAGACGTGGTGTAAAGCAGGCAAATATCATCGATGGCAGAATACCTCACTCAATACTCATTGAGCTTCTCACCAATGAGGGTGCAGGTACAATGATTATATAACCGGAAGGAATATAAAATGAATACAATAGAACAGTTTAATGCTCACGTTATGGGCTCTTACGGCAGATTTGACCTTGTACTTGAGAAGGGCGAAAATCAGTGTGCTACCGACGAAAACGGAAAGCAGTATATAGATTTTGGTAGCGGTATCGGTACAAACTCCCTCGGCTATTGCAATGAGGACTGGGTGAACGCAGTCTGCGAGCAGGTTAAAAGCCTTCAACATACGTCAAATTATTATTATACAAGGGTTCAGGCAGATTTTGCCGAACAGCTCAGTAAGGCTACAGGCCTTAAGAATATGTTTTTCTGCAACTCCGGAGCTGAGGCTAACGAATGCGCAATAAAGATTGCAAGAAAGTACAGCTTCGACAAATACGGCAAGGGTAGACATAATATAATTACTCTTGTGAACTCCTTCCACGGAAGAACAATGTGCACTTTATCTGCAACGGGGCAGGAGGTTTTCCACAATTATTTCTTCCCCTTTGTAGAAGGCTTCAGATACGTTGAAGCAAACAATATCGAAGATTTGAAATCAAAGCTTGACGATACGGTATGTGCCGTTATGTTTGAATACATTCAGGGCGAGGGCGGCGTTATGGCGCTTGAGCAGAGCTTTGTGGATGAAATTTTCTCTCTTTGCGAAAAGATGGATGTACTTACCATCGCTGACGAGGTTCAGACGGGCGTAGGAAGAACAGGTAAATTCCTTGCGGGAGATAATTTCGGCAAGAAGGCGGATATCATTACTCTTGCAAAGGGTATAGCAGGCGGTATTCCTATGGGAGCCTGCCTTGCAGGTGATAAGTGTGCAGACGTGCTTACCCCCGGTACACATGGCTCCACCTTCGGTGGTAATCCTATCGCTTGCGCAGGCGGTCTTGCTGTACTGAAAAAGGCGGCAGATGAAGCTTTTCTTGCAGAGGTTACAGCAAAGGGCGATTATATCAGAGAAAAGGTTTTAAAGATGCCCAACGTAAAGTCAGTAAGTGGTATGGGACTTATGATAGGTATCGAGCTTGAAAACGGCAAGGAAGCAAAGGAAATTGTCAAGAAGGCTCTTGATAAGGGACTTTTACTTCTTACCGCAAAGGAAAAGGTAAGACTTTTACCTCCTCTTACAATAAGCTATGAAGAGCTTGATAAGGGACTTATGATTTTAGAAGAATTACTTAAATAAAGAAAGGATATTTTATTATGAAACATTTACTTAAAATGCTTGATTTAAGCCGTGAAGAAATTATGGAAATCTTAAATCTGGCAGATCAGCTGAAATACGAACAGAAGCACGGAATTCCCCACAATCACCTTCAGGGTAAGACTCTGGGCATGATATTCCAGAAGGCTTCTACAAGAACAAGAGTTTCCTTTGAAACAGGTATGTATCAGCTTGGCGGTAATGCACTTTTCTTATCAGCAAGTGAAATGCAGATAGGCAGAGGCGAACCTGTTCAGGATACGGCGAGAGTTCTTTCAAGATACATCGACGGTATAATGATAAGAACCTTTGAGCAGGCTGAGGTTGAGGCTCTTGCAGAGTTTGGTTCTATCCCCGTAATCAACGGTCTTACAGATTTCTGCCACCCCTGCCAGATACTTGCTGACCTTATGACTGTAAGAGAGCATAAGAACAGACTTGAAGGTCTCAAGATGTGCTACATAGGCGACGGTAACAATATGGCGAATTCTCTCGCTGTAGGTTGCCTCAAGGTAGGTATGGACGTTTCTCTTGCTTGTCCCGAAGGATATTATCCTGATGCTGAAGTTCTGGAATTCTGCAAGCAGTATCCTAACTTCAGGCTTGTCAACGATCCTATCGAAGCCGCAAAGGATGCCGACGTTCTCTTTACTGACGTATGGGCGTCCATGGGACAGGAAGGCGAGGCAGAACAGAGAAAGCTTGCCTTCAAGGGTTATCAGATAAACGATGATGTTATGGCTGTTGCAAAGCCTGACGCTATGGTACAGCACTGCTTACCTGCACACAGAGAAGAAGAAATCACAGCAAAGGTGTTTGAAGAACACGCTACAGAGATATTTGACGAAGCAGAAAACAGACTGCACGCTCAGAAGGCAGTTATGGTAATGCTTATGTCTGACAAGAACTGATAAAAGATAAATTGAGGATTGAGCTATTCTTGATCCTCAATTTTTTATAGTGAGGAAATTATGACAAATTTACTTATTCGCATATTTATTAAAGACAGAAATAATACGTCAGACCCTGTTGTGCGTACTAACTATGGCTATCTCGGAGCGTTTACGGGGATCGTGCTTAATATACTTCTGTTTATCGGAAAACTTGTTGCAGGAATAATTTCCGGTGCAGTGTCTGTTATGGCGGATGCATTTAATAACCTTTCTGATGCAGGATCGTCAATAATGACCTTTGTAGGATTCAAGATGGCAAGTATGCCTGCAGATAATGAGCATCCCTACGGCCACGGCAGAATGGAGTACGTGTCAGGTCTCATTATAGCCGTAATTATAATGCTTATGGGCTTTGAACTCGGAAAGACGTCAGTCGAAAAGATAATAAATCCTGAAGAATTCCATTTCAGCGTACTTTCGTTGGTAATTCTTATAGCTTCAGTTCTTGTAAAGCTGTGGATGGCATTATTCAATATAAAGCTCGGTAAGATTATAAGCTCCAAAACGATGAAGGCGACGGCAATGGACTCCCTTACAGACTGTATCTCTACAACAGTTGTTATTCTCACAATGCTTCTTGCTCTTTTTACAGGTGTTAATCTTGATGCATATGCAGGACTTTTAGTTGCCGCATTCATATTGTACACGGGCTTTAATACCTTTAAGGACAGCCTTACACCCTTACTCGGTGAAAAACCAAGTCCTGAGCTTGTGAAGGAAATTGAAGATACGGTAATGAGCTATCCCGGAATTATCGGCGTACACGATCTTATGGTGCATGATTATGGTGTAGGAAATATGATAATTTCAATGCACGCCGAGGTTCCTTGCAAATCGGATATAATGCAGGCGCACGAGCTTATTGATCTTATAGAGGATGACCTTAAAATAAAATATAAGAGTATTGTATCTATACATATGGATCCCGTTGCAAATGATGATGAGGAAACTATCAGAATGAAGGAAATGGTGACGGGTATAGTGAAGGGAATAGACGAGGTGCTTTCCATTCACGATTTCAGAATGACAAAAGGCACACAGCACATAAACTTTATTTTCGATCTTGTAACACCCTTTAAATTCAGAATATCTGATGCTGAGCTTGTAGAAAATATCAGAAAAAAGCTTGATGAAACCGATGAAAAATATTTTGCCGTAATTACCGTAGAACATTCAATGTGCTGATAAATAAAAGTTGACTAAATCAATAAAATGTGGTACAATAAAATAGATTAGTTATCTTTAACAGAAGGGAATGTTCTATTTGAAAGGTAAGCTTATAGTAATAGAAGGTCTTGACGGATGCGGAAAAAGTACCCAGCTTGATTTGTTACAGAGCAAATTCGGAGATAAAGCAAGATTCATAAGCTTCCCGAATTACGAGAGTGCAAGTGGAAGCATCGTAAAGGATTATCTTTCAGGCAAATTTCCTGAAGAGGATATGATGACTGGTTGTTTTACTGCCAGCAGTATCTATGCGGTTGACAGATACACAAGCTATAAAGAATACTGGGAAAGCGATTACAAAAGCGGAAGAAATATCGTTGCGGCAAGATATACCACGTCCAATGCAATTTATCAGATGGCGAAGCTTGAAAAAGATAAGTGGGACGAATATCTTGACTGGCTATGGGATTTTGAATATAAAAAATTTGCTATTCCAAAGCCTGATATGGTGATTTTTCTTGATATGCCGATTGAAATTTCCCAGAAGCTTTTATCAAAGAGATATGACGGAGACGAAAGCAAGAAGGATATACACGAAAAGAATATTGATTTTCTTGTAAGATGCAGAGAAACTGCACTATACACGGCAAAATACGACAACTGGCAGATTATAAGCTGTGCAGAAGGCGAAAATGTCCGCTCGGTTGAGGATATAAATAACGAGCTTTGTGCAATCATAGAATCAGTAATTTTATAAAAAGGGAAGAATAGCTTTGTTGGAGTTCAGACCAATAGAATTAAAGGACAAGCCGTGGATAGACGAATTGCTTGCGATTTCGGATTATCGCGGATGCGAATATAATTTTACAAATAATTACGTGTGGCGCAACGTCTATGGAATAACTATCTGCAGATTTATGGATTATTTCATCGTAAAGGCTTCAAACGGTTTCTTTTTTCCTGCCGGAAACGGAGATATAAAAGCGCTTATTAAAGAGCTTTCTGAACATTCCGAAGCCGAAGGTAAAAAGCTTAAATTCATTACGATGGATAAGTCTGCAAAGATGCTTTTAGAAAAGGAATTCCCCGGGAAATTCAGTTTTGACACAAACGAGGATTTCTATGACTACGTTTACACGTCAGAAAGTCTCTCGACTCTTTCGGGAAAGAAGCTTCATTCAAAAAGAAACTATATAAACCGCTTCAGACAGTTAGACTGGAGTTATGAGCGTATAACCGAAGAAAATATAGACGAATGCAGAAAAATGAGTACACTCTGGTGTGAAAGAAACGGCTGCGAAATGAGTAAAGAAAAGTCCGAAGAAATGTGTAGTGTTGAAAACGGACTTGATAACTTTACTGCACTTGGACTTAAAGGGCTTATTCTGAGAGTCGGAGGAAGGATTCAGGCGTTTTCCTATGGCGAACAGCTTAACAGTGATACGTTTGTTACCCACGTAGAAAAGGCGCTTACGGAATATGACGGAACTTATCCGATGATAAATTATCTTATGGCTAATGAGTTCTGCAAAGAGCTTACGTATATAAACAGAGAAGAGGATATGGGCGAAGAGAATCTCAGAAAGGCAAAGCGTTCATACAGACCTTGCTTTATGCTTGAGAAATTCATCGCCGAGTATAACGGATAAAGAAAGGAAAAGCATTATGATATATGTATTTCTTGCAAACGGATTTGAAGAAACTGAAGCGATAGCACCAATTGACATTCTGAAAAGATGCGAGGTAGAGGTTGCTACAGTAGGAATCGGCGGCGATCAGATCACCAGCACGCATGGTATTACAGTATTTACCGATATGGTAGAAGGTGACGTTATTCTATCTGATGAAGTTGATATGATAGTCCTTCCCGGTGGTATGCCCGGTACTTTAAACCTTGAAAAGAATGCAACCGTACAGGAAGCAATACGCTTCTGTGTTGAAAATAACAAGTATATAGGCGCAATTTGTGCGGCACCCTCCATACTCGGCAAGATGAATCTTCTTGAAGGGAAGAAGGCTACCTGTTTCCCTGGCTTTGAGCAATTTTTATTTGGTGCAGAGCTTGGTGACGAGAAGGTTTACGTTGACGGCAATATTATTACTGCTAAGGGCGCAGGTGTTGCTATAGAGTTCGGTCTTGCTCTTGCAGAGCTTGTAAAGGGCAAGGGTAAGGCGAGTGCAATCCGCAAGTCCTTACAGTGTATGTAAGCTATGACTCTTAAGGAACAGAAGACTGCGCTGAGAAAGACTCTTATTTCAAAAAGGAATGAGCTTTTGATAAGCGGAGAAAAAAGCAAGCTTGATGCAAGCGTTTATAATAAGCTTATAAATACTATTGACTTCAGCAGATATGATATTATTCTGTGTTATATTTCAACAAAAATCGAAGTCGATACAATAAGCTTTATAAATTATTGCCTTGAAAACGGAAAGAAAGTAGCCGTGCCGAAATGCACACCAGAAAAAATGGATTTTTATCTTATAGAATCCTTGTCCGATACAGCCACAGGAATGTACGGCATAAACGAACCAAAGGATTATTGCAGGAAACTGTCATATGAAGAAATGGGCAACAGCCTTTGTCTTGTTCCTGCACTTGCTTTTAACACAGAAGGCTACAGAATCGGTTACGGAAAAGGCTACTACGATAAATTCCTCAGCAGATACACGGGAAACACACTCGGTCTTTGCTACAGCGGATTTATCAGAGACGATATACCTGTTGACGGATTCGACAAGCAGATAACAGAAGTAATTACTGATTGAATATACTTAGAAAGGAAAAGGTTTTATGGACAATAAAACTCTTAATGACGTTCTTTTTTCTCTCCCTAAGTCAAAAAAGGAAGAGGAAGTAAGTGCAGAAGACGTCGGAACAACGGAAAGCACAGTCCAATTTGATAAGCCTGTTGACACCGAACCCATGACGCCTGTTTCTCCTGAAACTTCATATCAGCAAGAGGAAGTTCATCAGACTCCCGAAGCACTTTCTGAAGACATTTCTGAGGAAGAGGATGAAGTTACGGAAGAGGAATACCAGCAGTATCTTGCCGATAAAAAGAAACGTGCAAAGAAAATAAAGGCTAAAAACAGACACAAAAGAACCTTCAGCCATATTCTTGCAGGTGCGCTTTTATCTGTTTTCATAGTATCCGTTTCGGCTTTTCTTGCAGTCTACATAGTAAAATCGGCACTTGACTTTACCGGAATCGGCAAAACGTATTGCCAGGCGCAGATATATATTTCTGAGGACTCGACCATTGACGATATATCAAAGGATCTTGCCAGCCTTGGCATCATCACAATGCCTGACGTGTTTACTATGTACACTAAGATGGCTGACGCTGAAAACGACTTTATAAAAGGTACGTTTACCGTAGATACAACGATGTCGTACAGCGCACTTCTTATGAATCTGCAGACTGTCACAACTATAAATCAGACGGTTACGGTTCAGATAACCGAGGGTATGACGATTTACGAAATTGCAGAAATATTTGAAGAGAATCTCGTTTGCCGTGCAGAAGATTTTCTGGCACAGTGCAAAGATCTTGAAAAGACCTACAAATTCCAGAAGCGCCTTGAAGATGAACCTCTCAAGTTCTATCAGATGGAAGGGTACATTTTCCCCGATACCTACGAATTTTATATAATCCCTCAGCTCGAGGATAACAGCGAGATAGATACAACGGAGTATGCAAAAGAAGCTCTCGACGCTATCTATCAGAACTTCAACAACAAGCTTACAGCCAGATACTACAGCAGAATGAATGAGCTGAATATGACTCTTGATGAGGTTATTACACTTGCTTCTGTTGTTCAGAGAGAGGCTGACTCTATAGAAAATATGGGATACGTTGCATCAGCCTTTATGAACAGACTGAATAACCCCGACGTGTTCCCGAGACTTGAATCAGACGTTACCACGCTTTACGTGACTGAAAGAATCAAGCCTAATATGCCCGCATCCGAGTATTCAAAAAATCAGGCTATGTTCGATGCATATGATACCTACACCTGCAACGGAATACCCGTAGGTGCTATCTGCAATCCCGGACTGGATGCAATAAAGGCTGTGCTTTATGCACCTGATACGAATTATTATTATTTCTGCGCTCATCCCGAAACAATGGAGATGTTTTTTGCAGAAACCATAAGCGAGCATGAAGAAAATCTCCGCATCTGCGGACTTGATGATGCAATCGCTGACTGAATATAACCCGTTTAACACCTGTTTTCATACGAGAACAGGTGTTATTCAGGAAAAAGAAAGGAACAAGCAATGATTGAATTATTATCACCTGCAGGCGATTACGAGTGCCTCGAATCGGCAGTAGATTACGGTGCTGATGCGGTTTACCTCGGCAGTACAATGTTCGGTATGCGTGCGGCTGCGGCAAAATTTGATTTTGACACGATGAAAAGGGGAGTAGAATACGCTCATAACAAAGGCGTAAAGGTATATCTTACCTGCAATATAGTACCCTCTAACGCTGAAGTGGAGATACTGCCTGAATTTATCAGAAATGCATATTCCTGCGGTATAGATGCGGCGATTGTAAGTGATATAGGAGCTCTTTCGGTTATAAAAAACGCCGTACCGGAGCTTGCTGTTCATATATCGACTCAGGCGGGTGTAGTAAACTACGTTACAGCAAACGAGCTTTATAAAATGGGTGCAAACCGTATCGTCCTCGCAAGAGAGGTAGATATAGACAATATCAGAAGGATAAGAGAAAAGATTCCCGCTGATATGGATATAGAGGCTTTTGTACACGGTGCTATGTGCGTTTCCTTTTCGGGAAGATGCCTTCTTTCAAGCTTTATGGTTGACAGAAATGCAAACAAGGGTGAATGCGCCCAGCCTTGCAGATGGAAATATCATCTTGTGGAGGAAAAACGTCCGGGTGAATATTACGAGCTTTTTGAGGATGACAGAGGCTCTTATATACTTAACGCCAAGGACATGTGCATGATAGAACATCTTGATAAGCTGAAGGAGGCTGGCGTTACCAGCTTTAAGATAGAAGGCAGAGCCAAATCCGCTTATTACGTTGCTGTTGTAAC
This sequence comes from Ruminiclostridium sp., assembly GCA_017465545.1. Lineage (GTDB taxonomy): Bacteria > Bacillota > Clostridia > Oscillospirales > Ruminococcaceae > Ruminiclostridium_E. The sequence continues at coordinate 97,513 of JAFTVY010000055.1, read as the reverse complement.
CAACGCCTACAGAGCTGCAATGGATGCGGTGAAGAATGGTTCACCTGTTCCCGAATGGGCGGTTGAAGAGGTATACAAGGTAAGCCACAGACAGTACTGTACAGGTTTTTATCTTGGAAAAGAGGATGCTTCACAGTATTATGAGAACAGCGGTTATATAAGAGATTTTGATTTTGTTGGTGTGGTTGATTCCTGCGAAGATGGAATTATCAATCTGACACAGCGCAACTATTTTACGGTACGTGATGAGCTTGAAATACTCGCACCGGGAAAAAAGCCTGTAAGACTTGAAATTCCTTACGTTATAAATTCCAAGGGTGAAAAAACGGAAATTGCAAACAGAGCCACCGAAAAACTGCAGATAGAATCGGACCTCGTTTTCCCGCCGCATTCTATTCTGAGAAAGCCTGTAAATAAGTAAGGGGGAAGGGTACTATAATGGATGAAAAAGAAGTAATGACTGAACAGACTTCGGTTGAAGCTGATTCGCAGAGTAAGAAAGCAAAGTTTCCTGTGTGGGTTTATATCGCTTTTGCCGGAATGGGAGCAGTGATAATTGCTCTTGTAATAGCGCTCATTATTATATGTAGCGGAAATAATCAAAGTGCTAACAATTCCTCGAATGGTGGTAACAGCGTTACTCAAAGCGGAAATGAAAATGAAAGCTCAAAAACAGATTCTGAAACAAACGTAAGCAGTACACCTGATTCTGATACAGAAAGCACGTCCGAAAACTCTCAGAACGGACAGAATAGTGAAGCTACGTCAGAAACGACTCAGAGTCAGCAGGGTGCAGACAGCAAGCCTGAAAGCACAACTTCGTCTGCAACGTCAGATGAAAACAAGCCTCTGGCTGACGGCTTTAACCTTAAATATTCCACGGATAACTCCTGGGTTGACGGAGATACAACAATGTACGGCGTTCAGTTCGGTGTCACCAATAATTCTCCTTCAGATTTAACAGGCGGATGGGAGCTTGTGATGACCATTGAAGGACTTGTGTCCTGCTCAGGATGGAATGGTACGTACACGGCAAACGGCAATAAGCTTGTTATAAAGAATGCAGAATATAACGGCGACATCTTTAAGGGTGGAACTGTTGTTGTCGGCGGTAACGTTGGCGTTAAGGGAGAGCTTAAGGTAAGCGACGCTAAAATAAACGGTATTGCTTGTACAGTAACCGTCGGCACAGTAAATCAGAACGATCAGAATAACCAGGGAAACAACAATAATAACAATAACAATAATAACGATAATTCACAGCCACCTGCAGACGTGGATGACCTTCTTGAAAGAAGCGAGGATGCGGTTCAGGGTGACGACTGGCTTTATACAGACGGAAACAGAATCCTTGACAAGGACGGCAAACAGGTGTGGCTTACGGGTGTCAACTGGTTTGGCTACAACACGGGTACAAATACCTTTGACGGACTGTGGAACAGCCAACTGAAGCCTTCCGTTGAAGCTATTGCAGATCACGGATTTAATCTTATAAGAGTACCTATATCAGCAGAGCTTATAAATTCCTGGGCGGCAGGGGAGTATCCCAAAGCAAATTATAATAATGCTTATAATACAGAGCTTAACGGAATGAACAGCCTGCAGATTTTTGAATATTTCTTAAAGCTTGCAGAAGAAAACGGACTTAAGGTAATGCCTGATATACATAGTGCCGAAACCAACGCTTCGGGACACGTGGTAAATCTCTGGTATACTGACAGAGTGAGTGCAGAGGATTTTTACAGCGCACTTGAATGGATGGCAGACAGATATAAGGATAACGATACAATTATAGCTTACGACCTGAAAAACGAACCTCACGGAAAGCCCTTTGAAGGTGATGGTGCGGCTATCTGGAATGATTCCACAAAGCCGAATAACTGGAAATACGTTGCTGAGCAGGCGGCGGCAAGAATTCTTGCTAAAAATCCCAACGTTCTGATTCTTGTAGAAGGTACTGAAATTTATCCGATGGATCTGAACACCAATTCTGATTTCCATTCTACAAACGAAAAGGATTATTATTTCAACTGGTGGGGCGGAAATTTACGAGGAGTCAGAGATTATCCCGTAAATTTAGGTAAGTATCAGAACAAGCTTGTATATTCTCCTCACGATTATGGTCCTACTGTATATGAACAGCCCTGGTTTAAAGGTGATTATAGTTATGACAGCCTTATGAAGGACTGCTGGAAGGATAACTGGCTTTATATCCATACGGATAATATAGCACCGCTTCTTATCGGTGAGTGGGGCGGATTTATGAAAGAGCCTAACCTCAAGTGGATGACGTATATGCGTGAGCTTATAAAGAACTATCATCTGAATCACACCTTCTGGTGTTATAATGCAAACTCAGGTGATACGGGCGGACTTGTACTGGATGATTTCAAGACCTGGGACGAAGAAAAATATGCCTTTGTCAAGGAAGTACTTTGGCAGGAAAACGGAAAGTTTGTAGGACTTGATCACGCTATTCCACTTGGTGATAACGGAATCACATTGCAGGAGGCAAAGGGACTCTCCTGAAATTAGTAAAAAATTAATGATTTTTTTACAAAAACTATGGACTTTTTGCAAAAAATGTAGTATAATGTCATAAAGGCGGTAAATATATACCGCAAATTAAAAGGATATTAATTAAAACGGAGGCGTTAACAATGGGCAAATTTGTTGTAAGAAAGACATCTACAGGTGTTAAGTTTGATCTTAAGGCTACAAACGGTCAGGTAATCGCAACTTCTGAAGTTTACACATCAGATGCAGCTTGCATGAAGGGTATCGAAAGCGTTAAGACAAACAGCGTTGCTGGTGTAGAAGATCAGACAGTAGAGGGTTATGAAGTAATCAAGAACCCCAAGTACGAAATCTACAAGGATAAGGCTGGCGAATTCAGATTCAGACTCAAGGCAAAGAACGGTCAGATCATCGCTACATCCGAAGGCTACAAGACTATGGATAGCTGCAAGAACGGTGTTGAAAGCGTTAAGAAGAATGCTCCTGATGCACCTGTTGAAAAGGCTGAATAATTACATAACAAACGGACTGCCCCTGCAAAACGGGGCAGTTTTTGTTTTATATCGTTCTTTTAAAATCCTTCTGTCCGTATAATGTATATAGACAGGAGGCTTATTATGTTATCTATAGGAAAAACCAAAATAAAGTTTGATTTCACTTTCTTTGCCGTTGTGGGATTGCTTGTCTTTATCGATACAAGCGGCACGGCTACACTTTCTCTTATAGCGTCACTGACTCACGAGGCGGGACATCTCATAGCAATGCTTTTGTGCAGATCAAAGCTAAGATGTATAACCTTCTACGGGGGAGGTATATGCATAGAAAGCGATATTGAGTTGCTCACTTTTGGCAAAAGACTTTTTATAGTTTCGGCAGGTTGTATTTTGAATTTTATAATATTCGGTATCGGGACTACGTTTTTCAGCAGTGTAAGAGAAATTTATATCTTTTCCGTTGTCAATATCGTGATATGCATTTTCAATCTTATTCCGGTGGGGTATTTTGACGGAGCGGTAATTATCGATATATTGTTCAACAGATTTCTTGATTATAAAATATCTGCAGTTCTGAAAAGAATCGTTGCAATATCATTTGCGGTTACTGTTGTCGGAGTTACTATGGTATACTGCTTTATTTATAACGGTAAAGTAAGTATATCCTTTCTGTTCGTTGTTTTTTATCTGATTTTAGCACAGTTTATCCGCTGAGACTTGCTTTAATCTTAAAAATGTAGTACAATATATAATATAATTATCAGTCTAAAGGAATGGAAGAAGAAAATGATTAAAGAAAAGCTTGATAAAATACTTTTAAAAGTACAGAAGCCTTCACGATACATAGGCGGAGAGGTAAATTCTGTTATAAAGGATAAAAGCAAGGTGGATATAAGATACGCCTTCTGTTTTCCTGATACGTATGATATAGGTATGTCACATCTTGGTATGAAAATTCTTTATTCTCTTAAGAACAGTAAGCCGAATTATTGGTGTGAACGAGTATTTATGCCGCTTCCTGATATGGAAGAAGCAATGAGGGAGAATGATATACCGCTATATGGACTTGAAAGCCTTGATCCGATAAAGGATTTCGATTTCATCGGATTTACTCTTCAGTATGAGCTGTGCTATACCAATATTCTTTCTATGCTTGATTTAGCGGGACTTTCCGTATATTCAAAAGACAGAAAGGATTTATTCCCCATAGTAATGGGCGGCGGTCCTTGCGTATGCAATGCTGAGCCTATTGCTGATTTCTTCGACCTGTTTGTTCTCGGAGAAGGGGAAGAGGTCAACTTAGAGCTTATGGAGCTTGCTCTTACGTTCAAGAAGAACGGTGGTACAAAGCAGGAATTTTTAGAAAAAGCGGCGCAGATAGAGGGTGTGTACGTTCCTTCTCTTTACGACGTTTCATATAATGATGACGGAACCGTGTCTGCAATTACTCCGAAATGTGGCGCTCCCGCAAAGGTGAAAAAACGTATAATTGCCGATTTTGACAGCGTTTATTCTCCGGATAGCTTCGTTGTACCTTTTACACAGATAGTGCATGACCGTTCTGTTGTTGAGGTGTTAAGAGGCTGTATAAGAGGTTGCCGTTTCTGTCAGGCGGGATTTATTTACAGACCCTTCAGAGAAAAGAGCAAGAAGACGATAGTAGAGCAGGTTAAGAATCTGACGGAATCCACGGGTTATGATGAGGTTTCTTTATGCTCACTCTCTACAAGTGACTACAGCGATATAGAAGGGCTTCTTTGCGATATAACAGATTATACGGATGCGAAGGGGGTCAATCTTTCCTTGCCTTCGCTCAGAATAGATAATTTCAGCGATGAGGTAGTAAAGAAGATAAAGAGCGTAAGACAGAGCGGCCTTACCTTTGCTCCCGAGGCAGGTTCACAGAGACTGAGAGACGTCATCAACAAAAATATCACGGAAGAGGATATAATGAAAAGCTGTAAGATTGCCTTTGAAGGAGGCTACAGCTCGGTAAAGCTGTATTTTATGCTCGGACTTCCTACAGAAACTCTTGATGATATTGCGGCTATAAAGACTCTTGCTGATAAGATCATAGATTTATACTATACCATTGAAAGGCGCAGTAAAAGAGGTATCAGCATTTCTATATCTCTTTCTACCTTTATCCCCAAGCCCTTTACTCCCTTTGAATTTGAACCGCAGGCAACAAAGGAGCAGATAGACGAAAGACAGAAATATCTGCTTGATATCGTCCGTTCAAAGGGTGGTAAGAGAATAGACGTAAGCTGGAGCCACTACGAAACTACTATTCTTGAAGCTGTATTTGCAAGGGGCGACAGAAGAGTTTCAGCGGTTATCTACGATGCATGGAAGAACGGCTGTAAGCTGGATGGCTGGAATGAATATTTCAAGCCTGAAATATGGGATCAGGCGTTTATAAATACGGGAATAGATAAGGCGTTCTACGCTAACAGAACCAGAAGCTATGATGAAACAGCTCCCTGGGATCATATGGATATGCTGTTCACAAAGGATTTCCTTATATCAGAAAATAAAAAGGCGCACGAAGAAAAGACTACCGCTCATTGCCGTGAAAAATGCGCAGGTTGCGGAATAAACAAGTGCCTTGGAAAGGCTTGCTTTAAATATGGAGAATAATACAACAGCAATAAGAATATTCTTTTCGAAAACAGGAAGGGCAAAGTATATCTCTGCACTTGATCTTATAAATTGTTTTCAGAGAGCGCTGAGAAGAACGGATATACCCGTGTGGCACACCCAGGGCTTTAACCCCCACACTTACGTAAATATAAATCTTCCTTTGTCTCTCGGTACCGAAGGAATAAGGGAATCGATGGATATAAAGCTCACAAGTGAAATGAGTTATTCTGACGTAATGGACAAGCTGAACGCTGTATTGCCTCCTGATATAAGAGTAACTGAAGTTGCACGGCCTGTAAAAAAGCATACCGAGATAGAAAAGTCCGTTTATGAAATTTCTATAAAGTGCAACATGCAGAAGCTTAAGGCTTTTCTTGACCTGTCTGCGATTGAGGTTGAAAAGAAAACCAAGAGGGGAATATCTACCGTTGACTTAAAACCTCATATCACCACCGAGAATATCACAGACGACGGATTCGTGCTTTATCTGCCCTCGGGATGCGATTTTACTATAAATCCATCGCTCTTGTTTGAAGCTTATGAAAAATACAGCGGCGAAGAAATAGAGAGAATTGACGTGGTAAGAAGCAAAATATTATGCAAAGACGGCTCGGAATTCATGTAATCTCAGAATTATTTTGAAAAAAGATATAAAAAAGCAAAATTTTAATGAAATTTTAACAAAAAACTATTGCAAATTTCGTTAAAAGGTGCTATAATATTAAAGCATTTGAAATCCGTTGGTAAATGGTGTGATGTAAATTACAAATTTTGCCAGCGTGTTTAATGCCATTAGTGCAAAAGCACAAAGACATTAAAACGGATAGTCCGCTGCATTTAACGGTAAAAGAAAGCCGTTATCCGTACTTAAAAAAGACGGAGGAAAAGGCCGATGCAAGAATACCCGAAAACCAGGAGGAAAAAATGGACGCATTAAAAATGATTGCGCAGGACAGCTTAAAGGAAGCTGCTCCCCAGTTCAACGTAGGTGACACAGTTAAGGTTCACGTACGTATCGCAGAAGGTGACAAGTTCCGTATTCAGATTTTTGAAGGAACAGTTATCGCTAAGAAGCACGGTGGTATCAGCGAAACTTTCACAGTTCGCAGAGTTGCTCACGGTTGCGGTGTAGAGAGAGTCTTCCCCTTACACTCACCCACAGTTGAAAAGGTTGAAGTAGTAAGAGAAGGTAAGGTTCGCAGAGCTAAGCTCTACTATCTGCGTGACAGAGTTGGTAAGGCTGCAAAGGTTAAGTCTAAGGTTTAATCTTAAGCGTTTTATCCTGAGTCGAAATTGTAATGCAATAACGAACGGAAGTTCGTTATTGTTGCAATTCGATATTTCTTTTTTATTCTACAGAAGGGACACAATATGGAAGAGAAAAGCTTGAGCGAAGAAAAGATTTCCGATGAAAAGAAAAGCAATTCTTTTTATCTTGAATTCTATGACTGGATAGCATTTGTTTTTTCTGCTATGCTGTGTTTTTTATTGATATTTACGATTGTGGCGAGACCTATTATTGTGGACGGTGAGTCTATGCTTCCCACTCTTGAACACAAGAATATGCTCATTGTATCAGATATGGTGTATGAGCCGCAATACGAGGATATTGTGGTTGTTTATGCACCTCGTCTGTATAACGCTGCCACAAACGGATACGGTAAGATTATCGTCAAGCGTGTTATCGGTCTTCCCGGAGATACCATCCGTATAGATTTCAGCAAGGGTATTGTATACAGAAACGGCGAAGCTCTTGATGAGCCTTATACGAATTCACTTACAAATATTCAGCAGAATTTCCCTAATAATAAGGAAGTAAAAATACCGGAAAACAACATATTTGTGCTTGGTGATAACCGTAATAAGTCAAAGGACAGCCGAAGCTATGATATAGGTATGATCGACGTCAGATGCGTAATCGGAAAAAATATGCTTCGTGTATTACCCGTCGATCAGTTCGGTGTAGTCAGATAAGGGGCGCTGGAAATGGGAGAGATTTCAAACATTCAATGGTTTCCCGGTCATATGACCAAAACAAAAAGACAGATAGAAGCAAATCTTAAGCTTGTTGACGCTGTTGCCGAAATTGTGGATGCAAGAGTGCCTGAATCAAGCCGTAACCCTATTATAAGCGAGATTACAGGAAACAAGCCAAGGATTATTATTCTGAATAAATGCGATTATGCAGATGATAACGTCACAGCTTTGTGGCAGAAGAAATACACGTCAATGGGATTCAAGGTGCTGATATGCGACTGCAGAAGCGGTAAGGGGGTTAATTCCTTTATCCCTGCGGTGAAATCGGTGCTGTCCGCACTTTTACAGAAGAGAAAGGCAAAGGGCTTTATCGGACGCCCTCTCCGTGTAATGGTTGTAGGTATCCCGAACGTCGGTAAATCATCCTTTATCAATCGTCTCTCCAGAAGTGGTAAGACAAAGGTAGAGGACAGGCCCGGTGTTACAAGAGGTCAGCAATGGGTTACTCTTGACAAGGATGTAGAATTGCTGGATACACCCGGTATTCTCTGGCCAAAATTCGACGATCAGCAGGTTGCGATAAAGCTCGGATACACAGGCGCTATCAAGGATGACGTTATGGACGTATATGAGCTGTCAGACAGCCTTCTGTCCTATCTCAGGGACAATTATCCAAAGAAGACAAGAGAACGTTATAAAATCGCGGAAAACGAGGATATAACACTTGAAATGATAGCAAAAAAACGTGGTATGTTGATTTCGGGCGGCGAACCCGATTTAGAACGTGCGGCGATTACTGTACTCGATGAATTCAGGAGTGGTAAGCTTGGTAAAATCTCACTTGAAAAACCTGAGTGAATTATACAGGTTTGACAGTATCATCAGAAAAGAAGTAGGAACAATCTGCGGAATAGACGAAGCGGGAAGAGGTCCTCTTGCAGGTGACGTCTATGCGGCGGCTGTTATCCTCCCTGAAGGCGTGGAGTTTGACGGGCTTGATGACAGCAAAAAGCTTTCCGAAAAGAAAAGGGAACAGCTCTTCGATGAGATTACAGAGAAGGCTGTCAGCTACTGTATAGCTACTGCATCCGTTGAGGAAATAGATACTCTTAATATTCTTGAGGCTACGATGCTTGCAATGACAAGAGCGTTTGAAGGGCTATCTGTAAAGCCTGATATGGTGCTGGTTGACGGCAACAAAGCTCCTGAGCTTTCGGTTGAGACGGATACTGTTGTAAAAGGTGACGCTACCAGCGCATCTATAGCGGCGGCATCGATTCTTGCCAAGGTTGCCAGAGACAGGTATATGAAGGATATTGCTCTTAAATATCCTCAGTATCAGTTTGAAAAGCACAAGGGATATGGTACAAAGCTCCATTATCAGATGCTTGACGAATACGATGCTTCTGAGGTACATAGAAAGAGTTTTCTGAAAAAATACTATGCCGCAAAGGAAAAAGCGCAAAATGGCGGTTGAGAACGATAAGTCCCGCAAGGGCAAGCTCGGTGAGGACTACACAGCGCAGTATCTTGAAAAAAACGGATACAGGATCGTTGCGAGGAATTATCGTAAGCGTTGCGGTGAGATTGATATAATAGCTGTAAAAGATGGATTTATAGCCTTTGTAGAGGTAAAGACACGTAAATACCGAAGTCTGGTCAGAGGCGTAGAGGCAGTCGATTACAAGAAAAAAGGTAAAATAATAGCAACCGCAGATTGCTATTTATATGAATACGGGCTGGAATATCAGCCGAGATACGATATAGCGGAAGTTACGGTGGCAAACACCGAAAAGCCTTACGTTATAGCGTTTGATTATTACGAAGATGCGTTTGATACCACAGGTTATGAGACGCAATTTTAAAACAAAAGGAAGTTTGTTATGAATTACAGAAGTACACGTGACGTAAGCGTAAACGTAACAAGTGCAAAGGCAATTTCTCAGGGACTTTCCTCTGAAGGCGGTTTATTTGTACCTGAAAATTTACCTAAGTTCACAGAAGAACAGATAAAGGCAATGTGCGAAATGTCATATGCTGAAAGAGCATATGAGGTTTTCAAGCTTTTCCTTACGGATTTTACGGATGATGAAATTCGCCACTGCGTAAACAGCGCTTATAGCGATAAGAATTTTGCTACAGAAAATATAGCAGAAATCTCACATCTTTTAACCGGTACGTATATTCTTGAGCTCTGGCATGGACCTACTTGTGCATTCAAGGATATGGCTCTTCAGATTTTACCTTATCTTCTTACTTGCTCCGCGAAGAAGACGATAAGTGATAAGAAGATATCTATACTTGTTGCTACAAGCGGTGATACAGGTAAGGCTGCTCTTGAAGGCTTCAAGGACGTAGAGGGAACCTCCATTACAGTATTCTATCCTGAGGACGGCGTAAGCGTAATGCAGAAGCGTCAGATGACAACTCAGGAAGGTAATAACGTAAACGTATGTGCCGTTGTTGGTAACTTTGATGATTGCCAGAATGGTGTAAAGGCGATATTTACAGATGAAAATATGATTGCAGAGCTTGAAAAGGCAAATACAGTATTTTCAAGTGCAAATTCTATAAACTGGGGCAGACTCGCTCCTCAGATTATCTACTACGTTTCATCCTACGTACAGCTTTTAAAGGATGGTGAGCTGAATTTCGGTGACAAGCTCAACGTAGTCGTTCCTACAGGTAATTTCGGTAATATTCTTGCCGCATTCTATGCAAAGCAGATGGGTATTCCCATAGGCAAGCTTATCTGTGCGTCAAATGCCAATAATATACTTACCGATTTTATAAACACAGGTATCTACGATAGAAACAGACCCTTCTATACAACTGTTTCTCCTTCAATGGATATTCTTATTTCAAGTAACCTTGAAAGACTTCTTTATCATCTCACAGGTGAAAATGACGGACTTATCAATGAATGGTTCGGCAAGCTGAAATCAGAAGGTAAGTACGAAGTAAATGATGACGTAAAGTCTGCATTAAAGGACTTATTCTATGCAGGTTGTTGTGATGATAAGCAGACAAAGGATACTATAAAGAAGGTATTCGACGAATACAGCTATCTTATGGATACACATACAGCAGTAGCATATAAGGTTTATGAGGACTATAAGAAGGCTACCGGCGATACAGCAAAGACACTTATCGCTTCAACTGCAAATCCCTACAAGTTCGGATACGCCGTATATGAGGCGCTGGGCGGAGACACAGCAGATATCGATGAGTTTGAGCTTATCGGTAAGCTTGAAAAGCTCACAGGCACAACTTGTCCTAAGGCTCTCTCCGATACCAAGGATAAGGCAATCCGCTTCACGGGTTCAGTCGATGCCAAGGATATGTCCAAGGTGGTAATAGATTTTATCAACAAGTAAAAAATAAGGAGTTTTCGTGTGAGAGTATTCGCAATGGGTGATTTGCACCTGCCTTTCGGGGTGAATAAACCTATGGATATTTTCGGCGGCTGGGATAATTACACGAACCGTATCGAGGAAAACTGGAACAGTCTTGTTTCAGATGAAGACGTGGTGGTTATACCCGGTGACTTATGCTGGGCAATGAGTCTCGAACAGGCAATGCCGGATTTCAGATTCGTAAGTCAGCAGCTGAAGGGACGTAAGGTTATATTAAAAGGCAATCACGATTATTGGTGGACTACCAATTCGAAGATGAGCAATTTTTTACAACAGAATGGCTTTGATAATATAACCATTCTTCATAACGATACGTACGTGGCAGGTGATATCGCAATCTGCGGTACACGTGGCTGGATAAACGACGACGGTGAGCCTCAGGATGCAAAGCTTCTTTCAAGAGAGGCATCAAGACTTGAGACTTCGATAAAAAAGGCTGTAGAGACCGGTTTTGAACCCGTTGTGTTTATTCACTATCCGCCAATTTATGGCGGCGAGAAGAATTATTATATTCTCGAAGTACTGAAAAAGTACGATATAAAACGATGCTTTTACGGACACGTTCACGGTGGCTGGTGCTTCCCTAAGGCATTTCAGGGAGAATACGAAGGCACTGAATTCCGTATGGTATCGGCAGATTACGTCAAATTTACACCTGTACTTGTGCAGGAATAAAAATACAAAATACAATAATAACACAGAAGCCAAAGCGACTGTGAAAATGGAGGAACGTTTCAATGGAAATCATTTCAAACAACAAGACAGCTACTAATACAGTAGAGGTTGAATTCAAGGCATCCGCTGAAGAATTCGAAGCAGCCGTTCAGGCAGCATACTTAAAGCAGAAGAAGAACATCTCTATCCCTGGCTTCAGAAAGGGTAAGGCACCCCGTAAGATGATTGAAACTCAGTACGGTGAAGGCGTATTCTATGAAGATGCAGTAAATGGCATGTATCAGAAGGCAGTTTCTGACGTTATCGAAGAATTAAAGCTTGATGTTGTAGATATGCCCAATATCGAAGTAACAGAAGTGAGCAAGGAAAACGGTGTAAGCTTCAAGGCTACTTTTACAGTAAAGCCTGAAGTTGAAATCGCTGATTATAAGGGATTAAAGGTAACAAAGACTGTCAAGACTGTTGCTGATGAAGAAATCGATGCAGAAATTCAGCGTGTTCGTGAAAGAAATGCAAGAATTATCGACGTTACAGACAGAGCACTTGAAAAGGGTGATACAGCAGTATTCGATTTTGAAGGTTTTGTTGACGGCGAAGCATTTGAAGGCGGCAAGGCAGAAAACTTCTCCCTTGAAATCGGTAGCGGTCACTTCATCCCCGGTTTTGAAGATGCAATGGTTGGTCACAATATCGGCGAAGACTTTGACGTTAACGTAACTTTCCCTGAAGATTACAACGCTGAAAACTTAGCAGGCAAGCCCGCTGTATTCAAGTGCAAGATTCACGAAATCAAGGGTAAGGAATATGCGGAGCTCGATGATGAATTCGCTAAGGATAACGGCTTTGATACACTTGATGAATACAAGGCTGACATCAGAGCGAAGCTTCAGGCAAGAGCTGATGACGAAGCTAAGGCTAAGCTTGATGCCGATCTTACAGAAATGGTTATCGAAAAGATGCAGGCTGAAGTTCCTGAGGCTATGATCAACAATCGTGTAGATGACCTTATCCGTGACTGGGAATACAGAAACAGATACCAGGGTATCACAGTTCAGGATTACCTCAAGTTTACAAATACAACAATTGAGCAGTTCAAGGAAAACTTCAAGGAGCCCGCTGAAAAGCAGGTTAAGTTAAGACTTGCTCTTGAAAAGATTGCTGAGCTTGAAAATATCACTGTTACAGACGAAGATATTGAGAACGAATACAAGGAAATGGCTGAAACCTATAAGATGGATATCGAAAAGGTTAAGAGCGTAGTTTCCGCTGAAGCGCTTGCTGAAGACCTCAAGGTTGAAAAGGCATTCGATCTTGTTCGTGAAACAGCTGAAGTAACAGAAGCTACAGAATAATTTATTAAGAATAACAAGAGCTTTCCTTATATTCTAATGGAAAGCTCTTGGTTGATTTTAGGATAATGGAGAAAAAACTCCCTTTTAGTAACTTTATGTCAAAAAGATTCAGACATATTTAAAGAAAGGAATACGATTATGAGCTTAGTACCAACCGTCATTGAACAGACAGGCAGAGGCGAAAGAGCCTATGATATTTTTTCCCGTTTATTAAACGACAGAATTATTATGCTTAACGAGGAAATCAATAACGTAACAGCCGGACTTGTTGTTGCACAGCTTCTTTTTTTAGAGAGCCAGGATCCCGATAAGGATATATCTCTTTATATAAACAGCCCCGGCGGATCTATAACAGCAGGTATGGCTATTTATGATACAATGAACTATATCAAGTGCGACGTTTCAACAATATGCATAGGTATGGCTGCTTCTATGGGTGCTTTCCTGCTTTCAAGCGGCGCTAAGGGTAAGAGATTCTGCCTGCCCAATTCTCAGGTTATGATTCACCAGCCTCTTATCGGCGGCGGACTCAGCGGTCAGCAGACGGATATTACAATTCATGCAAGAAATCTTGAGCTTACCAGAAAAAGACTCGAAGAAATTATGGCTGAAAATTGCGGAAAGACGTATGAAGAGCTTCACAGAGATTGCGAAAGAGATAATTATCTTTCAGCAAACGAGGCTTGTGAATACGGTCTTGTTGATAAGGTTATAGCAAAGAGATAAAGCACTTGAAAGGAAAATTCGACTTAAATGAGAAGATGTAGCTTTTGCAACAAGACGGAAGACCAGGTAAACGGACTTATATGTTCTCCTGATGCTTGTATCTGCGATGAATGTATTATAGCCACCTACGATATGCTTGTTGAACGTGATAAAAGCCTTAAAAAGAGTGGCAAAAAGCGTGGAAAGCAGGACGAAAACGACTTTGAGCTTATCAGACCTGCTGAGCTCAAGGCTGTGCTTGATAAGTACGTAATAGGCCAGGAAAAGGCGAAAAAGACTATCTGTGTAGCCGTGTATAATCACTATAAGAGAAACTTTATGGGTGATGAAACCGAGGATAACGAGATAGAGCTTCAGAAGAGCAACGTACTGTTACTCGGACCTACCGGTGTAGGTAAGACTATGATAGCACAGACGCTTGCAAAAATTCTTAAGGTTCCTTTTGCTATCGCAGACGCCACAACACTTACACAAGCAGGTTACGTAGGCGAAGACGTAGAAAACGTTCTTTTAAGACTTATTCAGGCGGCTGATTATGATATTGAAGCGGCTGAGCACGGAATTATCTATATTGACGAAATTGATAAGATAACAAGAAAATCCGAAAATACCTCCATAACACGAGACGTAAGCGGTGAAGGCGTTCAGCAGGCGCTTCTGAAGATTATCGAAGGCACGGTATCAAACGTTCCTCCTCAGGGCGGAAGAAAGCATCCTAATCAGGAATTTATTCAGATAAACACAAAGAATATTCTGTTTATCTGCGGCGGTGCGTTTGAGGGAATCGATAAGACGATTCTTTCCCGTACAAGCTCCTCAGCTCTGGGTTTTGGCGCAGACGTAAAGGGCAAGAAGGATAAGAGCCTCAACGAAGCTCTGAAAAAGATTGAGCCTGAGGATTTAGTAAAATTCGGTATTATTCCTGAGCTTGTAGGCAGACTTCCGGTTATAACGGTTCTTGACGATCTCGATGAGGATGCTCTTGTCAAGATTCTTGTAGAACCCAAGAACGCTATAATAAAGCAGTACAAATATCTGTTCAGTCTTGACGGAATAGAGCTTGAGGTAACCGATGAAGCTCTTAAAGAGATTGCAAAGAAAACCGTTGAGAGAAAAACGGGCGCAAGAGGTCTCAGAACAGTGGTAGAAGAGGCATTATCCGACGTTATGTTTGATGCACCCGCTGACGAGACTATCACAAAGGTTATTCTTGATGCAGACTGCATCAGGGAAGGTAAATTGCCTGAAATAATCCGTGAAGAGGGCAAAAAAAGAAAGAAAAAAACCAGCTGACAACTGTTCTCGTTTGAGCAAAACGTGAACAAGATTTCAAAATAGCCTTAATATATTGCTGTTTTAAAATTTTTTCTTCGAAAAAACGAAAAAACACTTTACAAACCGTAAGCAATGTGTTATAATACTATTGTTGTGCTTTGCACACAAAATAATAATGCAGAATCTTGGCGCTGTGGCTGATGCTCTTAATGAGAAACACCGTTACCCTTCGCTATGACTACTGCAAATAAATTCAAGAGGTGTAATTATGCTTTTAAAGGAAGAAAAGACAGCGGTTATCGAAGCTAACCGTACACACGAAAACGACACAGGTTCTCCTGAGGTTCAGATTGCTATTCTCACAAAGAGAATCAACGATTTAACAGAACATCTCAAGACACACAAGAAGGACCACCACTCACGTAGAGGTCTTTTAAAGATGGTTGGTCACAGACGTAATCTGTTAAACTACCTTATGAAGAAGGACATTGAACGTTACCGTGCAATCATTGCAAAGCTCGGTATTCGTAAGTAAGAGATTAAGAAGGGTAGAGCATTTATTGTTCTGCCCTTTAACCCTTATTTAAAGAGCTGTAAAAACTATCGGAAATTATGGGAAACAGGACATTTAGCATTAAGCTGAGTGATGCCTTATGCATTATTGAGCTTATTGCTAAAGCTGTTTCTCTAAGATAAAAACAAGGAGGAACATAAAATGTTCGAGAATTACAAAACGTTCAAAACCACATTTGCCGGCAGAGAGCTTATGGTTGAAACAGGCAAGGTATGTGGTCTTGCAAATGGTTCTTGCTGGGTACACTATGGTGAAACAGTAGTTATGGTAAACGTAACAGCAAGCCCTAAGCCCCGTGAAGGCGTAGACTTCTTCCCCTTAGCGGTTGACTACGAAGAAAAGCTTTATGCTGTAGGTAAGATTCCCGGTGGCTACTTAAAGAGAGAGGGAAGACCCAGCGAAAAGGCTATCCTCACTTCCCGTGTAGTAGACAGACCTATGCGTCCCTTATTCCCCAAGGATATGAGAAACGACGTTGCTATCGTTATGACAGTTCTTGCTGTTGATCCCGATACACAGCCCGAAATCATTTCTATGATCGGTGCCTCTATTGCTGTTGCAATCTCCGACGTTCCCTGGAACGGTCCTATAGGCGGTATTTCAGTTGGTCTCGTTGACGGCGAAATCGTACTTATGCCTGATGCAGAGCAGAGAGCGAAGTCCGACTTACAGCTTACTGTAGCATCCAGCGAAAAGAAGGTTGTAATGATCGAAGCCGGCGCTAACGAAGTTGACGATGAAACAATGATTAAGGCAATTGCCGCAGGTCACGAAGAAATCAACAAGTCCATCATTCCTTTCATCAAGGAAATCGTTGCAGAAATCGGTAAGCCCAAGTTTGATTTCCCCTCGATGGACGTTGATCACGATTTATTCGAAGCAATCCAGAATAAGTATACAGATAAGGTTAAGTTCGCACTCGACACAGATGACAAGAATATCCGTGAAGAACGTTTACAGCCTATCAAGGATGAAATACACGCTGAATTCGACGAACAGTATCCCGAACAGATCGCAATGATCGACGAATGCATCTACAAGCTTCAGAAGTTCATTGTAAGACGTTGGTTACTTGATGAGCAGAAGCGTGTTGACGGCAGAAGAATGGATGAAATCCGTCCTCTCGCTGCTGAAGTTGGTCTTTTACCCAGAGTACACGGTTCAGGTCTCTTTACGAGAGGTCAGACACAGGTTATGACTATCGCTACACTTGGTCCTGTAAGTGATAGCCAGAAGCTTGAAGGTCTTGACGAAGAAGATACAAAGCGTTATATGCACCACTACAATTTCCCTGCATACTCAGTAGGCGAAACAAAGGCAAGCAGAGGTCCCGGCAGACGTGAAATCGGTCACGGTGCTCTTGCAGAACGTGCGCTTGTTCCCGTAATTCCTTCCGTTGAAGAATTCCCCTATGCAATCAGACTTGTATCAGAAGTACTTTCTTCCAACGGTTCTACTTCCCAGGGCTCTATCTGTGGTTCTACACTCGCTCTTATGGATGCTGGTGTTCCGGTCAAGAAGCCCGTTGCCGGTATTTCCTGCGGCCTTATCACAGAAGGCGACAGATGGGATACAATGATTGATATTCAGGGCGTTGAAGACTTCTTCGGCGATATGGACTTCAAGGTAGCAGGTACACACGATGGTATCACAGCTATCCAGATGGACCTCAAGATTGACGGTCTTACTCCTGAAATTATCCGTCAGGCTATCGAAACAACTCACAAGGCAAGAAACTATATTCTTGATGAAATTATGCTCAAGGCTATTCCTGAGCCTCGTCCTACTGTTAACAAGTACGCTCCCAAGATGCTCAACTACAAGGTACCTGTTGACAAGATCCGTGAAGTTATCGGTACAGGTGGTAAGGTTATCCAGAAGCTCTGCGCTGACTTCGAAGTTAAGATTGACATCGATGAAGAAGGTAACGTATTTGTTTGCGGTCAGGATCTTGACAAGGCAAACAACTGCATCGCTATGATCAAGGCTATCGTATCTCCTCCTGAGGTTGGTGCAATCTACAAGGGCAAGGTAGTTCGTATTATGAGCTTCGGTGCTTTCGTAGAAATCGCTCCCGGTAAGGATGGTATGGTACACGTTTCCGAGCTTGAAAACAGAAGAGTTGAAAAGGTTGAAGACGTTGTTTCCATTGGCGACGAAATCATTGTAAAGGTTCTTGAAATCGATAATCAGGGAAAAATCAGACTTTCCAGAAAGGCTGCACTCGCTGAAATCGAAGCAAAGAAAAAGAATGGCTGATTGAATTAAAAATAGCCCCTGAAGGATGTTAAAAATCCTTCAGGGGTTTTGTCTTAGCAATACGACTTGATTTCTTCGAGTACGGCTATAAAGCGTTTATCGTCTTTCAGCCAGCTTTCTAAATCGTGGTGAGATATGAAGGCTGTCAGATTTTCATATAAGCTTTCCTGCGAATGCTTCATTACGTTTTCGGAATTGTTTTCACAATAACAAAGCCATGGAACGTCGTACTTTGTTTTATCCGGTCTTTTTTCACAACTATCAGCATATAGCAATGCTTTTTCAAGATATTCAATAGTTTGTTCTTTATCTCCCGCTCCGATATGTAGCTTAAGTATCTGAAGTGTGTTGGAAAACAGTTGCCTGAAGCCTGAATTCTCACCGCCAACTATAAGAAGCAATTTCTCTGCCATAAGCGAGATTTCCAGCTTCTGATGGAAGGTGTATTCGCCACGTTGCCTCAGCTCGGATATGTTGTGGTATAAGCCTATCATGAAGTACAGGATATTCCTTTGATACATTTCCGTTGCTTCCTGTCCTTGCAACGTCTGTGGAAGGAGCATTTCACGGCAGGCGGGCATAAACGGGGCTTTTTTTGCAACCTCCTTCGCCTTTTCATATTCTCCTATTTCCAGATAGTTAAATACCAACAGCTGACGGCAACATCCACCTTCGTCAAATTTTTCGTCCGCATATCGAAGCGCCTTATTTAATAAATCAACAGCTTCTGTTGCGGCATTTCTTCTGCCTTCTTCTGTGAATGCCTTGCCACTCTGAAAATGGAGGCTATACAATGACTGTGCAAGACAATAAAGCAATCTTGATTCGTTCGGAAAGTCTGTAAGTGCTTGTCGCAAAAGCTCAATGGATTTTCTTGTGTCTCCGTTATTGTGCAGTATTCTGTTCTTTTTTAGAATTTCCTTGATGGTTTCTTCTTTGCGAGTTGTATCAAAACCGACAATTTCATCAATGCTCGTGTCGAAGTAGCTTGCAATTGAGGGGAGTAGTGCAATATCGGGATAAGTCGCACCGTTCTCTCAGCGACTGACAGCCTGTGCCGAAACGCCGAAAACCTCTGCAAGCTGTTCCTGAGTCAGCTCACGCCTTTGTCTGTGCTTTTTTATATTTTCGCCAAGCTTTAGCATAATAGATTCCTCCTTTTATTTTTTGTAGTTCCTTATATAATAATATCTGATTATTTTCTGTTTGTCTATCGCTCATTTGTTGAGAAAAATTCAATCATAATGAGAGTTATGGAATATATTAAATCCCGTACCTGGAACAGGTACGGGACTTTGCATGTCTGAATGTTTATTATTCAATTAATACAGCCTGGGATTCCATACTTTCATACATTACTTCAAAGGTTTCGTTCATAACGTTGAGAACTTTGCCGTTGTCGGAAATAAGTATAACTTCTGAATTGTTATAGCCTATCATAGCGTAGCAACGAGGAGACATCTTGCCGATGAATTGTTCGTTTTTATCGGTTTTCCATGAGTAATCCTCAACGGGGACAGCGGCATTGCCTGTAATTGTGCCCCAGACAACAATAGGCTTATTACTGTCTATATATCCCTTGAGAGTCGCAAGGTCAGAACCGGAAACATCCTTTACTGTTCTGCCCTGGCATTTTTTTTGGTTCTCATCGTAAAACTTCTTGAGCATTTCTACTATCGGAGGAGCGAAGTAGAAGGAAATTCTACCCTTGGGATTGCCGATAACCTTTTCCCAAGGAGATTCTGTACCGTCAACAAAGGAGGTGCTTTCCACAATGGGTGCATACCCTCTTAAATCGGCAGGCTTAATGGAAATGCCGTAAAAGCCGAGAATTGCAGCGGATGCTGTGATTGCAGAACCACCAGGGATGAAGGGACGTCCGTCAAGACCTTCTACGTCGATTTTTACTTCGTTTCCTCTGTCTATTACTATTTCAGCAAGAGAAGAATTATTCTGTTCGTCAGGTATTACAATTGTATTACTGTTACAGGCTGTTGTAGTCAGTATGCATGCGGCTAAAACAAAAGCTATTATTGATCTCTTCTTCATTTTCTTTCCTCGCAAGAATCACATCGTTTGGCATAACTGATTGAGAAATCTCTTTTCAGTTGCTTATAGATTTATTTTACCATAAGAATTAGTAAATGTCAATAAAAAAACATATTTTTGAGTTTTTTATTTGTTGATATTGATTTTATCTTTGATTTGTAGTATAATTAATGTATATTTGTTAAAAAGGAATATGAAATGACAGCAGACGAAGAATATATGACGTTATGCATTGAGCTTGCAAAAAAAGCGGCTCAGATGGGTGAATGTCCCGTTGGTGCGATTGTTATTGATGGTGATGGAAAAATCATCGGAAGAGGCTATAACAGACGTGAAACGGATAATTCGCCGACGGCACATGCAGAAATAATTGCAATAGAAGAAGCCGCAAGGAAGCTTGATTCCTGGCGGCTGTCAGATTGTACCTTGTACGTTACGTTAGAGCCTTGTCCTATGTGTGCAGGAGCTATAATAAATTCAAGGATAAAGAGACTTGTTTACGGGGCTTTTGATGAAAAGGGAGGAGCTTGTGCTTCTCTGATGAATATCTTTGAATATCCTTTTAATCATAAGCCGCTTGTTCGTAGCAGAATAATGATGGATGAATGTGCAGCATTGCTTACAGAATTTTTTAAAAATCTGCGATAGCAGGTCACATACCCTTTATCGCCTTTTTGTAAAGTGTCTCGGTTATTATAACTGCGGTAACTATTACAGCTGTGATTGCTGTGACAATAAGTAAAAAATTTCTCATAGCGTACTCCAATATAACGTTAATCTTTATCGAGGCTCAGTATTCTTGATTCGGTATTTTTGATAAGACTTAATAGCGCTGTACCACGTTTTTCAAAATCCTCTTCTATAGAGCTTGTGGTTATGCTTGGTGCAGTGGGAGAATTTTCACTTCTTGCTGCGGATACAGCTTTACTTTCATCAACACAGATAGCTGAGTTTATCAGATATGGCGCTGTCTGAGCCGGTATTCTGAATATATTCTTATCGTTTTTCGTGTTTGTAAGATGAGTTATTCTGAAGGCTTTGTAAACAGAAAGCATCAGCATAGAGGAAATGTTCTTTGTGAGCTTTGCAGATTTGATCCTTCCGAGCAGATTGAATATTATCTCGATGCTGTTGGTGATAAGCTTTTTGTTAAGTGTCAGCATAAGGTCGCCGCTTCTTGATTCGCTCTTATCATTGAAATTTGTTTCAGGTATATCCTTTTCGGTAATAATTTTACCGCTCGATACGGGAGAACGGCCTAAAAGATAGTCGGTTGATACGTTATAGTAATCAGCCGCCTTGACAAGAAAATCAAGACCGCATTCTCTTTTGCCTTTTTCGTAATGAGAGAGAAGAGCCTGCGCTACGTCAAGATCGGTAGCCACCTGCTTTTGTGTAAGTCCATGTTCTTTTCTGAGTAGGGATAGTATGCGGGGAAACTCATTGTTCATTTCTATTCACTCCGTTTAATATTTCGCAAAGTATATTATAACTCAAATATAGCTTATTGTAAAGCGCAATTTTATACAAAAAACGACGTCGTTTTTTAGCAAATAAAAACAATTTAATAAAGAATTTTAATATAAATGAATAAATTTTCTGCAAAAGAAAGGAAAAATGATGAAAAATTACAGAATCTATATGATAAGACACGGAATAACACAAGGCAATCTTGATGGCAGGTATATCGGCATTACGGATTTACCTTTATGCGAAGAGGGTGAGGAGGCTATATCCTCGTTAAAGGCGCTTGACGTCTATCCGAGAGTACAGAAGGTATATTCAAGCCCTCTGAAGCGTTGTCTGCAGACGGCGGAAATCATATATCCGGACAGGCTTCTTAAAAGAATAGATAATATCGGTGAGTGCGATTTCGGTGATTACGAAGGCAAAACACAGCAGGAGCTGAGTGGTGACGAAACCTATCTTGAATGGCTTAAAGGCGGATACGATGCCGCACCTCCGAACGGGGAGAGCTTTGGACATTTTACACTCAGATGTCTTGACGGACTTGAAGAAATATTCAAGGATATGATGGCAAACGAGGTTACGACAGCGGCTGTGATAACTCATTCGGGCGTAATTATGAATCTTCTCGCGGGATACGGCCTTCCTAAGCTTAAGCCTATTGACTTTGCCTGCAATCAGGGTGAAGGCTTTGAAATACAGCTGAGTACGTTTTTATGGCAACACGGTCCTGTGTTTGAGATAACAGGAAAATTATTCTGATTTTTAATGAAAGGTAATAAAGATGGATATTTTACAGCAGATAGCAAAGGAATTTAAAATCAAGGATGAACAGGTGAAGAACACGGTTCAGCTTATTGATGAAGGGAATACCATTCCTTTTATTTCACGATACAGAAAGGAAGTTACGGGTGGACTCGACGACCAGCTTTTAAGAGAGCTCAGCGACCGCCTGACATACCTTCGTAATCTTGAACAGAGAAAGAACGAGGTATCCGCATCTATTGAAGCAAGCGGTAATATGACAGAAAAGATAGCAGAGGATCTTCTTAATGCGGTTACACTTGCCGAGGTTGAGGATATATATCGTCCCTTCAAGCCTAAAAGAAAGACAAGAGCAAGTATTGCAAAAGAAAAGGGCTTACAGCCTCTTGCCGATTTTATAATGGAGCAGTCTCTTGCTTCTGCAAATCGTGAAGCTGAGCTGTATATTGACGAGGAAAAGGGCGTATCCTCCGTGGAAGAGGCTATCGCAGGTGCGTCCGATATCATTTCTGAAATGGTATCTGATGATGCCGACCTTCGTAAAAAGCTTTACGAGGAGTATTTTGGTTATGCGATGATAGAAACCAAGGCTACCGATCCCGAAGCGGAAACCGTATACAAGAATTACTACGACTACAGCGAAAGAGGTTCGAAAATACCCGCTCACAGACTTCTTGCCATCGACAGAGGTGAAAGAGAGGAAGCTATCAAAGTTGCTGTTGTTCCTGACGAAGAGCGTGTTATGAGACATATCTTCAAGGCGTACGTAAAGGCGGAAAACGAAAACGGCAGAATAGTTCGTGCCGCTTGTGAGGATAGCTATAAACGTCTTATCCATCCTTCGCTTGAAAGAAGAATGAGAAACGAACTCACAGAAAACGCCTGCAACAGCTCTATACATATTTTCTCAGATAATTTACGACAGCTGTTAATGCAGCCTCCCGTTAAGAATTCCGTTACTTTAGGTCTTGATCCTGCGTACAGGACGGGTTGTAAGATTGCCGTTGTAGATGGTACGGGTAAGGTTATAGATACTACCGTAATTTATCCTACACCTCCGCATAATAAAATAGCCGAGGCTAAGGCAACTATAAAGAAGCTCATTGCAAAGCACGGTGTAACTGTTATCGCTATAGGAAACGGTACAGCAAGCCACGAAAGCGAAGTGTTTGTTGCAGAGCTTATAAGAGAAATAGATACGAAGGTAAGCTATATGGTGGTATCCGAAGCGGGTGCCAGCGTATATTCTGCAAGTAAGCTTGCGGCAGAAGAATTCCCTGAATACGACGTATCCTTAAGAAGTGCGGTTTCAATCGCAAGAAGACTTCAGGATCCTTTAGCAGAGCTTGTAAAGATCGATCCCAAGGCTATCGGTGTAGGTCAGTATCAGCACGATATGCCTCCTGCACAGTTGTCCGACGCTCTCGGCGGCGTTGTTGAAGGTTGTGTAAATAACGTAGGCGTTGATCTCAACACAGCTTCGGTTTCGCTTTTAAGCTACGTTTCAGGTATAAATAATACCGTAGCGAAAAATATTGTTGCCTATAGAGAAGAAAACGGCAAATTCACTCGCAGAAGTGAACTGCTCAAGGTTGCAAAGCTTGGTAAAAAGGCGTATGAGCAGTGTGCAGGCTTTATGAGAATTTCAGATGGTAAGAACCCTCTTGACAGTACCTCTGTTCACCCTGAAAGCTATAAAGCGGCGGAAGCGCTTTTAGAAAAGTGCGGCTTTAAGCTTGCGGACGTCAAGGGCGGTATCCCGGGTATCAGAGACAGCGTTAATGCGCTTGGCGTAAAGAAGCTTTCCGAAGAGCTTGAAATAGGTACTATGACTTTATCTGATATTGTAAATGAACTTGCAAAGCCGGGCAGAGATCCCCGTGACGAGCTTCCCGCGCCCTTACTCAGAACTGATATCGCAGATATAGACAGTTTACAGCCCGGAATGGTACTCAGCGGAACCGTAAGAAACGTAATAGACTTTGGTGCATTCATAGATATAGGCGTACATCAGGATGGTCTCGTGCATATTTCTCAGCTTTCCGACAGCTATGTAAAGCATCCTCTTGACGTGGTGAAAATAGGCGATATCGTAAAGGTGAAGGTTATTGAAATCGACGCTTCTAAAAAGCGCATTTCTCTTACAATGAAAGGAATTTAAGATGATTGATGCAGTTATCGGCTGGAACGAAAAAAATATAAAAGAGTACGTAAGATATATGATTGTCGAAAAGAATAAAAACACCAGAGTCGGGCTTACCGTATATATGGTGCTTATGGCGGTTATTGCAGTGGTTGCGCTTGTATCAGCCCTTGTTACGGGAATGATGTGGTTACTTATAGCAACTATATGTGCGGCGCTTATGGCAGGTGTCTTCATAGCTGTGCTTTTTTACGCTATCAGAAGATATTCAAAGGATATTTATGAGATAAACAGCGGTAGCACACTTAACGGAATCGAGATAACCGCATCTGCTCTTTGCTTTAAAAAGGACGACGTCAATAAGGGCATTATATCCTGGGATTCTGTCAACGAGGTGGATTTTAATAAGGATACGGCTTATATTTCAACGGCAGAAGGCTTTCTTATCATAATTGAAGGTAAGGATATAAAAGAAGGCTCTATTGATGAGCTGAAAAAGATAGTTTCTGAAAAGCTGGTGAAACAAGGTGATTAATTATCAGCTTGAAACAGATAAAATAATAAAAAGTCTCGATGGCGTACCCAGGCTTTTTCTTCATGCATGCTGTGCACCCTGCAGTAGCTACGTGACAGAATATCTGTCTGAGTATTTTGATATAACGGTTTTCTTTTATAATCCCAATATAACGGAATATGACGAATATCTGAAAAGAAAAAACGAGCTGATAAGATTTATAAAAGAAAAACAGTTCCGAAATCCCGTCAGAATCGTTGACGGCGATTATTCACCCGAAGCTTTTTTCGAAATTTCCAAGGGAAGGGAAGAGCTTTGCGAGGGTGGAGCAAGATGCTTTGATTGTTATTTGTTGCGCCTTGAAAAGACAGCTGTCAGAGCAAAAGAAGAGGGCTATGATTATTTTTGCACAACTCTTTCCGTAAGCCCTCATAAAAACTCACAGAAGCTGAATGAACTTGGCGGAAGTTTAAGCGAAAAATACGGTGTAAAATATCTTTATTCCGATTTCAAAAAGCGTAACGGATACAAGCGCTCTATAGAGCTTTCGGCACAGTATAATCTTTACAGACAGAATTATTGCGGCTGTATTTACAGTAAACGACAGGCAGAAATAAAGTCGGTAAAAGAAAAACAATGAAATTTTAAAGAATCTTTAGCAAAAGTGTTGTAAAACAAATAGATTTATGCTAAAATATTAGAGGCTAAAATTCAGCAAAAAATTTTAATGAGGTGATAGACAATGACTGCGGACCCTTGTGGGAAAAGTTTTAAAATAAAATAACTGTGCAGGAATTGTCATCAGCATAGACTCTTTCTGCATAGAGAAAGAGGTTTTTATGCTTAAATTTTACAAGACGGTAAACAATAGTATTGTTGAGATAGAAAGCGCAGAGCCGGGTTGCTGGATCTCTGCCGTTTCTCCCACAGAAACCGAAATCTCATCCTTACAAAACGATTTCAATATTGAACGTGATTTTATACGTTCTGCACTCGACGAAGAAGAAAGCTCACGTATTGAAAGCGATGACGGTACAACGCTCATAGTCCTTGACTATCCGGTTGCCGAAAAGGTATCCGATGAGGATGACGTAATCAGCTATTACACAATGCCTATGAGTATCATTCTTACCGAATGCAACGTTATTACTGTATCTCTTAAAGAAAATTCGATTATTGACGATTTCTCAAAGGGAGTTGTCAAGGGAATACAGACGCAGTATAAAACACGTTTTATTTTCAGCCTGCTTTTAAGAACGGCAGGCAAGTATCTGCAGTATCTTAAACAGATTGATAAATTGTCAGGGTATGCAGAAGCACAGCTTCAGAAATCTATGAAGAATAAGGAGCTTATCCAGCTTTTAGGTCTTGAAAAATCCCTTGTCTATTTTTCAACGTCGCTTAAATCTACGGAAAGCGTACTTGAAAAGATACTTCGTGGCAGAGTAATCAAGCTTTATGAAGAAGATCAGGAGCTTCTCGAAGACGTCCTTATCGAAGTAAAGCAGGCTATCGAAATGAGCAGCATCTACTCCAACATTCTGTCTGGTACAAGAGACGCCTTTGCAAGTGTAATTTCAAACAATATGAATACCGTAATGAAGGTACTTACAGTTCTCACAATTATCATGGAAGTACCGACTATAGTATTCAGCTTTTACGGCATGAACGTGGGATTGCCTATGCCTTATGCCTGGTTCCCGATAGCTCTTTCTACCGTACTTGCCGTTATTGTAGCTATACTTATAACTAAAACGAAATTTTTCAGATAAGATAAATATATAACCCGTTTCCGGAGGTAATATGGAAAAAGTAAAACTTTCTATTTGCGGACACGATTTCAGTCTTAAATCCGAGGATCCCGCAAAGCTTGAAAAGGTCGCCGCTGATCTTAGCACAAGAATAAAAAAAGTGAAGGATATGGGTGTAACTATGTCCTTTACAGACATCGTTATGCTTGTAGCACTTGATATCGCACAGACAAATTATGATAATGCACAGATTATCGATAATTCCGAAGAAACCGCAGATAAGATAAAGGAAATCGAAGAAAAGGCGGCAGAAGAGGTAAAGAATGCACAGGATAAAGCTTCTGAACTTGAAATACAGCTTGCTGAATTAAAGGTTTCCTTATCCCAGTCCCAGGATGAGCTACGTGCGTTAAAGGCACAGTATGCAACGGTTGATCCTGATGCAGAAGTGAGACTCATAGAAGAAAACAGAGCGCTCAGCAACGAAATAAAGGCTTTAAAGGAAAACAATGCAGAGCTTGAAGAAAATATCGGACAGCTTAAAGCAGAGTGTGAAAGAAAAGCATCGGAAGAGAATACCGAAGCCGACAGTGAAGAGATAGAACAGCTTCGCTCTACGGTTGCTACATATGAGAAGACCTTTGATGAATACGCTACACAGAAGAATGCAGAAACAAAGGCTCTTAACGATGAGCTTAATGCACTTCGCAAAAAGTATGCAGAGCTTTCTGCACAGATGAACGAAATAGTAAACGACGGACAGCTTACGTTATGAGTGAGATTTTAGCACCCTGCGGAGGTATGGATAGTCTGATTGCCGCAGTAAATTCAGGAGCGGATGCAGTCTATCTTGGAGAAGAAAATTTTTCTGCAAGAAAAAATGCTTCCAACTTCAGCAATGAACAGCTTTGCGAGGCGATTAAGCTTTGTCATTATTCATCTGTAAAAGTATACGTTACTCTCAATACACTTGTTTTTGACAAGGAAATACCGACTCTGAAAAAAGCGATTATAAGCTGTGCAAAAGCGGACGTTGACGGATTTATCGTTCAGGATCTCGGCGTTGCAAGGATAGTAAAAGAGCTTGTCCCGGATATGCCGTTACACGCTTCCACGCAAATGACTGTAAATTCTCCCGAAGGAGCAAGACTTCTGAAAAGACTTGGTTTTTCAAGAGTAGTGCTTGGCAGGGAATTATCCTTCGAACAAATAAAGACTATAACAGAGGGCTGTGATATTGAAACCGAGGTTTTCGTTCACGGTGCTCTTTGTGTATGTATAAGCGGCCAATGCTATATGAGTAGTGTACTGGGCGGCAGAAGCGGAAACAGAGGGCTTTGCGCTCAGCCTTGCCGTCTTAATTTTACGTCGGATAAAAGACAGAACGTTATTTCTCTTAAAGATTTGTCTGTTATAGAATACCTGAAAAAGCTTGAAGAGGCGGGAGTTTCCTCCTTTAAGATCGAAGGAAGGATGAAGCGGCCTGAATACGTAGCGGGTACCGTAAATGCTTGCAGAATGGTACTTGACGGCGGCGTGCCGGATCTTGAAAGTCTGAAATGCGTATTTTCCCGTAGCGGCTTTACTTCAGGATATTTTAACGATAATTTTGCAGATATGCAGGGTGTGAGAACCAAGGAGGACGTTATTTCCGCACCAAAGGCCCTTACGGCAATGAAACAGCTTTATCATAAACCCTACGTACGTTATAACGTAAATATATCGGCTGAAATAAAAGCAGATAAACCCGTACTGATAAGAGCTGAAGCCTGCGGCTGTAAAGCAGTTATAATCGGCAACGAATCGGAAAAGGCTATAAATAAAGCCATAGATGAAGAATACGTTGTAAAACAGCTTTCAAAGCTTGGCGGAACGTTGTTTTCCGCAGGAAAAATAACAGCGGCTGTAGACGAGGGACTTATGGTTCCGGCGTCGGAGCTTAACGAACTGAGAAGAAAGGCTATAGCGTCCTTATCAGAAAAGATTCTCGAAAAGAACACGAATAATTACGAGATAAAACGTCTGAAGGAGCAGAAGCAGAACAGCGAAAAGAAGCTACGTCCCGAATTCAGATGTGAGGTATCCACAAAAGAACAGCTCACTCAGGTGCTGTCAGAGGATGAATACAGCTATATATACGTTCCTATGAATCTGCTCGATGAAAATACTGAGGATAAATTCAGAATCGTAATTGTGCCACCCGTTTTCCTCGGTGACTGCGAGGAAAGAGTCAAAGCCACCCTGAAAAAGCTCAGAGCCTTTGGCTATGAAAACGTGTGTGCCCATACGCTATCTCATATTGAAATCATCAACAAGCTTCATATGAAGGTTTTCGGTAGCTTCAGGTTGAATATAACGAATTCATGTTCGCTTACGTATTATGAACAAATCGGAGTAGCGGATGCTGTATTATCTCCTGAGCTTACGATGCAGGACGCACAGGATATCTGCAAGGGTTCGTTTATCAGAACGGGTATAATAGGATACGGCAAATTGCCTTTGATGATAACGAGAAGATGTCCGATAAACAATAATAAACCCTGCGGCAGGACAAAGAAAAAGGACTGTCCTCACAGCATTACCGACAGGCAGGGAAATATGATGCCGTGCTACTGCGATGATAATGCAGTAGAGATTTTTAATCCCGATACTCTTTATCTCAGCGACAGACAGAAGGATATTCAGAAATTTGATTTTATACTTCTGAAGTTTACGGATGAAACGGATACAAATGCAGTTCTTGATATGTATCTTAACGACGTGAAGCCTGATGGCAAGCTGACAAGAGGATTATACTACAGAGGAGTTCAGTAAAAGAGAAAATTATGAACGTTTGTGTAAAAAAAGTAAATGAAAACGCAATACTGCCTCATAGGGCAACAATAAGCAGTGCAGGTGCTGATTTATATGCTTGTCTTGATGAAGACGTCGTTATAAATCCTTCCGAAAGACTTCTTATACCTACGGGTATAGCTATGGCTATTCCGGAAGGATACGGCGGGTTTATTTTCCCAAGAAGCGGAACGGCATCTAAGTACGGCATATCTCTGTCAAACTGCGTCGGTGTTGTAGACAGCGATTACAGAGGAGAGATAAAGATAGCTATAATCAACCACAGCAATGAAGCTTATACCGTAAAAAACGGAGACAGAATAGCGCAGATGGTTATCATGGCTGTTGATTTATGCAGTTATACACAGTGCGATTCTCTTGATGAAACTGCACGTGGAGAAGGTGGATTCGGTTCTACCGGCAAGTAATGATGCAAATTGCATAAATTACTGAAAAAAACTGACAATTATTTATATAATATTCAAGCGTTTTTTTAGTTGTATGGAAGCGAAAAAAGTGCTATAATAGTAAAGTAAATAGAAATATGTTAATATATAATCGGAGGTAACAAAATGTTTTCAAAGGATATTGGTATTGACCTTGGCACTGCTAATACTCTTGTGTACATGAGAGGAAAGGGCATTATAATAAGAGAACCCAGCGTTGTAGCCGTAGACGTAAAGCAGGACAGAGTACGCTACGTAGGTCAGGAGGCAAAGGACGTTATCGGTCGTACACCCGGCTCTATCGTTGCTGTAAGACCTTTAAAGGATGGCGTAATCGCTGACTTTGATATGACTACAAGTATGCTTCAGGCATTTATCAGAAAAGCTTTGAAGGGACGTTCCTTCGGTCCTTCAAGAGTAAGAGTAATCATCTGTATTCCTTCAGGTGTTACAGCCGTAGAGCGCAGAGCGGTTAAGGAAGCGGCACAGAACGCAGGCGCAAAGCGTGTATCTATAATTGAAGAACCTATGGCAGCTGCCATAGGTGCAGGTCTTCCTGTAGCAGAGCCTACAGGTAGCATGATTGTAGACATCGGTGGTGGTACAAGTGAGGTTGCAGTAATCTCTCTTGGCGGCATCGTTTCCTCACGTTCCGTAAGAGTAGCGGGCGATGAATTTGATTCTGCAATTATCAACTATATCAAGAAAAAGTACAATCTTCTTATCGGTGAAAGAACGGCAGAAAACGTAAAGACTGCTATCGGTTCTGCTTATCCTTATACAGATAACGAGCCTTCTATGGATATAAAGGGTAGAAACCTTTTAAACGGTCTGCCTGAAAATATCACTATCACTTCAGAAGAAATCAGAGAAGCTCTTTCAGAGCCCTTAAGCCACGTAATCGACGCTATCAAGGTTACACTCGAAAAGACTCCTCCTGAGCTTGCCGCTGATATTATCGATCAGGGCATCACTCTTGCGGGTGGCGGTGCAAACCTCAAGGGACTTGATCTTCTTATCCACAAAGAAACAGGTATGCCTGTAAAGATTGCAGAAAGACCTCTTGATTGTGTTGCTGATGGTACGGGCAAGGTACTTGAGAATATCGACAAGCTTGTGGACGTTCTCACAGACGATGATTCAAGATATTAATAATCGATTTTAAAATTATGGCTAACTGTATCTTCAGTTAGTCATAATGTGTTATATACGGAACTGAGAATATCAGTGTAAATACAAGGAGCAAAGGCTATGAGGGATTTTTTCAGCAGTATAAAATTTAAAATTATAGTGGGTATATTTGCACTTGTATTGGGTGTTGTAATATATGCAGCGGTATCAGGCGGCTTTTCAACCGTACCCGAAACTATAATTACAACCATAACAAAGCCTTTTGTTGAGATGTCTAATTCGATCTCCAACTGGGTTGAGGATACTCTTGATAAATTTACAAATGCAGACAAATATAAAAACGAAAACGAAGAGCTGAGAGCAAAGCTTAACGAAATATATAAGGGCATTATAGATTACGACGCTCTTAAAAGCGAGAACGAACAGCTTAAAGAGATACTGAAAATAAAGAAAGAAAATGACGATTTCGAATTTTCGGCTCCGTGTAACATAATATCACATAATTCCAATGATGTTTACGGCGGTTTTACCATTGACAGAGGCTCTGACGATGGAATATCCCTTTACGATCCCGTTATGACAGCTGACGGACTTGTCGGTATGGTAAGTGAGATAGGACCGAATTTCGCGAAGGTTACTACCGTTATTTCAAACGAGATAAACATAGGTATCATGACGCTTGAAAGCAAGGCTGTAGGTGTTATCAACAATGACGTTGAGCATGCGAATAATGGCGAATGTCTTATGAGCTACATTGATAATCCTGAAAACATAAAAAAAGGCGAAATAGTAAAATCTGTTGCAGGAGTAATTTTCCCCGGGGATCTTCTTGTCGGAACGGTCAAGGAAATTTACAGAGAGAACGGACTTGCGGTAAGAGTTACGATCGAACCTGCGGTAGACGTAAATAAAATAACCGATTGTGTTGTTATAACTCATTTTAAAGGGCAGGGTGTAGTTGACTGATGAATTTCAGAATTGTAAATTTAGGCGTCACCACAAGAAAACAGGCTGTACGAAGCGTAATAAGGTGGGTACTTTACGTACTGATGCTTATAGTTGGATTTATATTGCAGTCCACCTTGCCTGTATATAAATGGCAACCGTTCTTTGTGATAGCCATTGCTTGCGCTGTATCATTTTACGAAGGAGAACTCAGCGGATGCGTTTTTGCCGCTTTTGCAGGCTTGATGCAGGATATGGCAACGGGCGGACTTTTTGGTTTTACTTCCATATGGCTCGTGCCTTGCTGTATGTTTGTGACGCTGCTGGTTGTTAATCTCATTCACAGAAATATAATAAATTTCCTCTGGATGACAACGGCGACCCTTGTTATTACCCAACTTATGGAGCTTTTATTCAAGCACGTATTATGGAGAAATCCGCATCTTGATATAATTATTCTTCAGTATATGCTTCCTTCTGTGCTTGTGACCATACCAAGCGCCGCTGTTATTTATCTGATTGTAAAATCTCTGAATAAAAAGCTTGGCGTAGAGGTATCGGATGATGAAATCGGAAGTGTGTTCCGTGGTGTGGATGTAAACGAAGAAAAGGTAAGATATTAACGGAGGGAAAAATTGAGTAAGCTTGGCAAACTGATACGTAATCTTGTGCTTGTTGTGATGGTCATAGCCTTGTCATTTGCCTGCACTCTTGAGCTTTTGCAGATACAGATCGTAGACGGTGAATATTATCTTTCACAGACGACGGGCGTCTATGGAATAAATCAGACCGTTCAGGCTTCAAGAGGACAGATAATGACTTCGGATGGGGTAATACTCAACTCCAACAAGCTTGTATATAAGGTTATTATACAGAAGGCTTTTTTTGAAAGCGGAACCGAAAATGACGTTATATGCAAGACTCTGAAGATTCTTGAAGATAAAAACGAAGAATGGACAGATACTCTGCCTATAACCAAGACAACTCCATATAAATTCACCGGAGACGAATATGAAATCGACGCTCTTCGTGAAGAGCTGGAGCTTGGCGTTTATGCAACCGCAGAAAACTGTATGAACGCCCTTTATGAAAAATACAAAATTGCTGACGTTTACGGTCAGGAAATGAGAAGGAATATTGCCGGTGTCCGCTACGAAATGCAGATAAGGGATTTCTCATACGTAAACAGATACGTGATGGCGGAGGATGTAAAGCTTCAGACGGTAATAGAGCTTAAAGAACAGAGCTTTATGTTAAAAGGTATAGATATCGTCGAGGAGCCTACAAGAGTCTATCTCGGCGGCGAATTTGTGCCTCACGTTCTCGGAAGAATCGGTGCGATTTCCGCAGAAGAGTACGAGGAGCTTGCTGATGAAGGGTATGCTCTCAATGACGTAACGGGCAAGTGGGGAATTGAAAGTGCTATGGAAAGCGTATTGCGTGGTAAAAACGGCATACGCACTATTTCCAAGGATTCAGACGGAAACGTTATTTCTGACCTTATCACTACCAAGGCGCAGGAAGGCAATTCTATCAGACTTACGATAGATTATGATTTTCAGAATGACGTGCAGGCTATATTGAATAACCACATAAACTGGCTTCATTATAATAACGATCCCACACGTGGTAATAAAGTAGATGCCGGCGGCGTGGTCGTACTTGATGCCAAAACCGGTGGCGTTCTCGCTATGGCGAATTATCCGAACTACGATATAAACGATTATGTCAGCCTTATAAATAATCCGCCTGAAGATACGCCCAATCCGACGTATAACAGATGTATCTATGGTCTTTACAGACCAGGTTCGACCTTCAAGACGATAACTGCCACAGCGGCTCTCACTTCAGGCATCGCCGATGAAAATACAACGGTTTACTGCGGCGGTATATATACCTACTATTCCGATTATCGCCCGGGATGTATTATGGGCTTCGTCGGAGATATATCTGTAAAAAGAGCGCTGAGATATTCCTGCAATATTTATTTTTACGATATGGGCAGACAGATGGGCATAGAATATCTCGCTCAGGTTGCAGGCTGGTTCGGTGTAGGTCAGGATCTTAATCTTGAAATCGGAGGCTTTTCAGGAAAGATGAGCACCCCTGAATATATAGAGGATCTCGGTGGTGACTGGACTCCGGGTTCCACCATTCAGGCGTCTATCGGTCAGCTTGAAACGACAGTAACTCCGCTTACACTCGCAACCATTGCTCTTACCTTTGCAAACGATGGTGTTCGCTATCAGCCGTATCTTGTGGATTCTGTCACGAATTACGACGGTACTCAGGTTGTAGAAAAGACACAGCCGGTTATAGCAAACAGAATCGACGCAGATCCTCATATCTTCGAGGTTATCAGAGAGGGAATGATAATGGTAGCGGATGACGTTCAGTGGCCTATGGGCTCAGGTCGCACACAGCTTGCCGATCTTCCTTACGGTGTAGCCATAAAAACAGGTACACCCCAGGTAACGGAAAATACCTTTAATTCCACTATCCTCGGCTATTATCCTGCCGAAGATCCGCAGATATGCTTTGGTATTGTTCTTGAAAAAGGCGAGTTCACAAGACTTATGATAAGAAACATTATCGAGTCATATTTCTATGATAACTATCAGCCTGTTATCAACGAAAAAGGGGAGGTTACACTTCCCTGGGGAGGAAAGGATACAAATACTCCCGGCAGACCTGAAAGAAATTTCTTTAAAAAAGAAGATAATAGTTAAATTTTTGAACAATATGCACAAAAAACACGAGTGTTATTTTGTTTATTTAACAAATTTTTAAAATTATGCATAAAAACCCTTTATTTATCTGTTGTTTTATGGTACAATATCTTAAGATAGATAAATATAATAGCTGAATATTTTATAGAAGGAGAGCGATATTTATGTCACAGATTATAGCAGTTACAGCGGGTAAGGGCGGTACAGGTAAATCTACCACTTCCGCAAACGTTGCACGTTCGCTTGCCACTTTAGGAAAAAGAACGCTTTTAGTTGAGCTTGACTTCGGTCTGAGATGTCTTGACATTATGCTGGGCATCAAGGATAAAATCAAACACGACATCGGTGAATACCTTGAAGGTAAAATAGATATTCTTACTGCTACAACAAAGGTTGAGACAGTAGAAAACTTATATCTTGTATGTGCTACAAGAAACCCCTTCATAGATATCAATCCCGAAAAAATTATGGGTGTATGTGAAGAAATGCGTCAGCATTTCGACTATATTATCATAGATACAGCCGGTGTAGGTAGCTCTGTATTCAGCGTTATCAAGGCGGCAGAAATGATTCTTATGGTTACAACACCCGATACCGTATGTGTAAGAGACGGTGCGATTCTTTCTGACTTCCTTTACGTAAAGAATTGTACAAATCAGCGTCTTGTAATTAATAAGGTAAGCCAGAACTTCAAAGAAGAAGAAATTCTCTACGATTTAGATGAGGTTATGGATTCCGTAGGTATCCAGCTTATCGGTGTAGTACCCGAAGATAATAATATCAAGATCTGCGGTGCAAAGGGTATGCCTCTGCCTCCTTCATGTGCAGGTGCGAAGGCATACATGGCTATTGCCAGCAGAATTCTTGGCGAGGACGTTCCTCTTACAATCAACATTAACTGATAAAGAATTAAGTATAAAAGAAATTCATCTGAAGAGGTTAAATTATGAATATTGCGATAATTGCACACGATTCGAAAAAAGAACTTATGGTACAGTTCTGTATCGCATACTGTGGTATTTTAAGCCGACATAACTTATGCGCTACAGGAACAACAGGAAAGCTTGTATCAGAAGCTACAGGACTTCATATCCAGCGCTATTTAAGTGGCGCTCAGGGTGGAGATCAGCAGATTTCTGCACGTATTTCCTGCAACGAAATAGACGTTCTTATATTCTTCCGTGACCCTTTAAATGCAAAATCATACGAACCCAACGAGATGAATCTTCTGCGTTTATGCGATGTACATAATATCCCTCTCGCAACAAATATAGCTACTGCGGAGGCACTTATTCATGCGCTTGAACGTGGTGACCTTGACTGGCGTGAAATTGTCAGAGGTTAATTTTGTAATTTACAGGCGTGCTTCGGTACGCCTGTTTTGTTTTGATAAATGAAAGGAATAAAAGAAAATGGAATTAGTAACTAAAAAACCCCGTGGTACAGAGGATAAACTGCCAAAGGATATATATAAATGGCACACGGTAGAGCAGGTAGCAAAGCAGATTGCTGAGGTTTACGGATGCAAGGAAATCCGTACACCTACCTTCGAACACACCGAGCTTTTTCAGCGTGGCGTAGGCGGAACAACCGATGTTGTACAGAAGGAAATGTACACATTCAATGATAAGAAGGGCAGAAGTATAACCTTAAAGCCTGAGGGTACGGCAGGTATGGTACGTTCTTCTATCGAAAACGGACTTTTAAACGACGCTTTACCTTTAAAGACCTACTATTTTACCCGTTGCTTCAGATATGAGGCTCCCCAGAGCGGCAGACTCCGTGAGTTCAACCAGTTTGGTATAGAGGTTCTCGGCGCTTACGCACCTTCTGCTGATGCAGAGGTTATTGCTCTTGCAAATGACGTTATAAAAACCCTTGGTATAAAGAATATTTCCCTGGAAATCAACAGTATAGGCTGTCCTAAGTGTCGTGCCGAATATCACAAGGCACTTAAAGAGTATTACTCACAGTACAAGGACCAGCTTTGCGGCACCTGTCTTGAAAGACTCGACAGAAACCCTATGCGTCTTCTTGACTGTAAGAGTGAAATATGCAGCAGCTTCAAGAAAAACGCTCCTACTATCCTCGACTTCATCTGCGATGATTGTAAAGCACACTTCGAAAGCGTAAAGAAAAGACTTGACGCTCTTGATATCGAATATACAATAAATCCCCTTATCGTAAGAGGCCTTGACTATTACACAAATACAGTATTTGAGTTCATTTCAAACGAAATTGGCTCTCAGGGTGCTGTATGTGCAGGTGGCAGATATAACGGACTTGTAGAAGAAATCGGTGGAAATCCGACCGCAGGTCTCGGCTTTGGTATGGGACTCGAAAGAATTATTATGGTTATGGAGAATCAGGGACTTCAGTTCCTCCCTGAAAAGAAGTGCGACCTGTATATCGCTTCCTTCGACGACGAAACAAACGTTTACGCAATGAAGCTCGTTAAACAGCTCAGAGAATTCGGATTCTGGGCAGAATGTGACGTTTCAGGCAGAAGCTTCAAGGCGCAGATGAAGTACGCCAACAAGATAAACGCTACTTATTGTATGGTAATCGGCGGCGACGAGATGGCTAATAAGTCAGCTAAGCTCAAGAGAATGTCAGACGGCACAGAGACAGCGGTTGTTCTTGATGATAATTTTGCCGAGAGACTGAATACTCTTGTAATGGATATTATTTAATCCTTTTTTAGAAGAAAATACGAATCGATAACGAAAGAACCGCTGAAAAGCGGTTCTTTTTTAGAGCGGTATCGTAAAATTGATCGTTTATCGGTGTTATCGCCAGTTCAGAATTTGTTACAGTTTTGTTTCTGACAACAATGCTTTCTTCAACAATAGCAGGGTATTGGTTAAGAAGGTTTAAAAATGACGTTCAGGATGATGGATAAGCGTAAATCCCACCACGATTTATAGAAATTGTGGTGGGACTACTATTGCAGATTTTGCAAAATAAAAAAGCTTTTTGCCTTGGCAAAAAGCTACATCTGATACCTTTTCACTATTCACTATTACTTATTACTTCCAAAAAAATTCCTCTGTGGAGGGAGAAAAGTGAAAAGTGAAGAGTGAAGAGGTAAAAAAATATCCTCGGAACAAGTCCGAGGAATTTTTTTGAGTAGAGGTGCCGAAAAAAATGCAGAATCTAAAAACTATTTTTAATCTGATATAATAAAAAAGCTTTTTGCCACGGCAAAAAGCTACATCTGATACCTTTTCACTATTCACTATTACTTATTACTTCCAAAAAAATTCCTCTGTGGAGGGAGAAAAGTGAAAAGTGAAGAGTGAAGAGTGAAGAGGTAAAAAAATATCCTCGGAACAAGTCCGAGGAATTTATTTGGTTGCGGGAGCCGGATTTGAACCGACGACCTTCGGGTTATGAGCCCGACGAGCTACCCCTGCTCCACCCCGCGATATTAATGCCTCTGTATGAGTGCTTATATATTATATCACGTAGAATTGAATTTGTCAATAGTTTTTTGAAAATATTTTTATTTTCTTTTTGTACTTAA
The DNA here is from genome assembly GCA_017465545.1 of Ruminiclostridium sp. Lineage (GTDB taxonomy): Bacteria > Bacillota > Clostridia > Oscillospirales > Ruminococcaceae > Ruminiclostridium_E. The sequence continues at coordinate 59,307 of JAFTVY010000055.1, read as the reverse complement.
AATATATGCTGAAATGCAGGAAATATTCATCCGTATTGTATTTGGAATATGATTTTTCTTTACAAACAATAAGGTTTGCGATATAATTATTTTAAAGAAGGGGGATATTGTATGAATAAGCAAGGATACTTTAAGATTATGGAAAAAGAATACCACATTGAATGCGATGATACGGTAATTAAAGTACCTTTTAAGAATATAACAGGAATAAACAAAACAGAAATATCTTTTAAAGATAACGATGGAAAATATCAAAAGATATGTCTTGATGAATGTGCAAAAAATTTTAGTTCCGCTTTTGGAATGTCAACTGACGCTTTGCCGGACAGAAAGTTTAAAGGTGTTGGTGGAAGGTGCGCTACAAGACCAATCGGGTTTTATGAGTTTTTTACCGATAATCATCATATCCGATTCTGCAAAATTACTAAAGTAACAAGATTAAAAGATTTTTTGATTAAAATCGGATGGAACGCGTATTCAAAAGATTTTTCGGAATTCTACTCAATAGAAAGAAAACTGAACGCTGCAGGGTATTCAACAATAGATTTAACCTAATTATAACGTATAAATGCTCATTGTAAAGTCCTGCTTGACATATGCAAGTAATATCTTCTTTCTTTTTTTGTGGGTATCTGGTATAATATGAATACAAAGAAAGGGGAGATACCGGTGACAATCGGAGAGAACATTCAAAAGCACAGAAAAGAGCTGGGGTTGTCTCAAGAAGAGTTAGGTAAGAAGCTACTGCTCAGCAGACAGACAATAAGTCTTTGGGAGAAAAATCAGACAGTTCCTACCATAGATAATCTGATTCGTTTAAAAGAAATATTTGGCATTTCTATTGATGAAATACTTGGTTTTGAATGTACAACGTTAGTTGAAGAAAATATACCGAATGAGAGTTACAGACAAAATTTTTCGGTGGATGAAATAAATTCAATTCGTCGTTTGCAAAACAGTATTAATTTAAAAAATCAGGTTATTTCTCTTGCACTGGCAGGATTGCTTATAATCTTGTCTATAGGTGCAGCTGATAATGGAATTATGATGGCGTTTTCTGTCGGAATGTTTTTAACAAGTCTTATCGCTTTGATTAAAGGTTTTTATTCTTTTAATAACGCTTGGAGAAACATTTTAAGACGGATGTCTGAAACTACGTATGAATACAGCGTTTTCGATGAGTACGTTGTGGTTTCATTGTACAGAAACAATGAAAAAGTGCGTATGTCAAAGTTTTATTTTTCTGATATTGAAAAGATATCGCAAACAGATAAATGGCTTTTCCTGACTGTCTCAGGTCAGTCGTATATCATAAGAAAAGATGGATTGAAAGAAAATTCCGCTTTGTACTTACATATGTATACAAATCCTGTAAAGGTTATAGAAAATAAACCTATCGATGTATGGAGAATACTGTCGGTGGCCCTCTTTGTTGCCTCCTTTTTTACGATTTCTTTTGCATTGGCACTTTCTGTTTCGATGCCATCTGAAAATGACGATACGGTCTTAAATAATATGTGGGTGTTCTTTTTGTTCCTGCCGATTCCGATATCTTCTGTCGTTGTTGGATTTATCCTGAAAAGCAAGGGCTACAAATATAAAAAGAATATTATAATAGGATTTATATTCACCTTCCTGCTTTGTATATACGGCTCCTTCTCGTTTATATTTTAAGATGAACGTATTTTTAACCGCTTGATTATAAATTAAGCGGTTTTTATTTTTATTGCGTTTTGTCATCTCTTCTGCTATAATAATGATATATCAAAAGAAAAGGAGTGAAGCGGATGCACTATCTTCAGAACAGATGGAAGTTTGAAAACAATGCTTTGATCTACTACGGACTGCGAAATAAAGAGAATCTGTTTAAAAGTAAAATAAAGCTTTCAAAAAAGCAAAGAGCAATTATCTCCGCTTTACCTAAAGAGCTTGATGATGACGAGAAAATGATAATAGATAAACTGTTAGGAAAGCAGGTCGTTACGGAAAATGAGCTTACGTATATTCCGAAAAGCTTGTCTGAAGCCAGATTCTGTAAAAGCTGTTCAGCAAATGATTTTATCATCCCCGGCCTCGAGTTTGACGGCGAAGGAAATTGCCCTATGTGTCAGACGGCAGATGACGTAAAGAATCTGAAAAGCATATTGCCGCTTGTTGATGATATTCCAAAGTCAGATAAATCAAGGTTTGACGTTGCCTTGTTCTACACCGGTGGCAAGGATTCTACGTATATGCTGTATTATTTGTCTAAGGTGAAAAAACTCAGAATACTTGCTCTTACCTGGGTGATACCATTTATGTCGGAATCGGCAAAAAAGAGCATTGAAAACGCCAGGGACGTATTTACTTCGGTCGAGTTTATTGAACGTACGGTAAGCAAAGAGGATCTGAAAAAAATATATCGCAAGCTGTACGCTTTAAGCGGGAATACCTGTGCTTGTCCGTCTCTTGCGTATCTGCTCTTCTATCCTGAACTTGTGAATAATCGGGTTCCTTATTTTGTAGCAGGAAACGAACCTGTACAGATGTTGGGACTTTATTATAATCACATGGCACCAGCGCTTGCATATAGCTTTTCTGATAATAAGTTGCTTTCGTTTTTGATTAACGTCGGCAGAGTGATTACGTTCCATCCACCGCTGAAGCAAGGACAGTTTCAGACTCTTATGACTATGAAACAGCTGGCTTACGGTGATAATTTTATAAAAAGAATAAGCGGATACAAAAATGAGCTTGTGAGTAACGTTGTGGAGGCCATTCACGAGGTTCCGAGCCTTGTTTCACCGCTGAAACGCAGTATCAGAAGTTCATCCCGAAGCGGTAACATACCCGCTTTCGTACATCTTGATCTTGACAGAATCTGCGGAGGCGTATACGACTGGAACAAAGTTAAGGATATACTTATAAAGGAATGCGGATGGATTTCACCGGATGAAGGTGGCAAAGCTCTGCATACAAGCTGTAGTATAGAAAAATGCAAAGATCATACGCAGTTTTTAAGATTCTATAATTGCAAGAGCAGACTTATTCCGTTCAGCGCAATAGAAATTTCTCTTGCAAGCAGAAGATGTGGAAAATCCAGAGAAGAAATAATAAGTGAGATGAAGGATGTACTGGGATTTTCACTTCAGGAAATACCGGAGTGCAGAATTATGCAGGAGTATTTGGATTGCTGAAATGACAGAAGTTTATTATTTTTCAGGTGCGGGACACAGTCTTGCGGTGGCTGAATATATAGCAAGGGAGCTTTGCTGTGAAGCGTATAACATAGAGGATGGTGTTAATACATACGGCAGATGTGAAACGGCTGTGGTTGTGTTTCCCGTATATTGTCAGAATATTCCGAGGATTGTAAAGGATTTTCTGAAAAAGCTTGAAGCCGATTATATTGCATTTGCGGTTACTTATGGTGGTATTTCGTATGGCAACGTGTTGTCAGAAGCGCAGGAGCTGGCTTCAGCTATAGTAACGTCGGCTGCAATCATCCCTATGGGACATACCTTCCTTGACGGTGATTTTATTTTTGACAAGAAACCTGTTTCATTATTTATTGAAAGGCTGAAGAAAAAGGAAGCCGTCAGAATCCCTGAAAAGAAAAAGAATATCTTTGCTGATTTTCTACCGGGATGGAGAAGCAGGGTATCAGTGAAGATAAAAGTCTCTGCGGAATGTACCGGATGTAATATCTGCGGTGATAGTTGCCCTATGAATGCTATAAAATGCGGAGCTACAAGTAAGGATTGCATACGGTGTATGAAATGTGTTACGAGCTGTCCCGCTGGGGCGTTAAGCTATGAAAAGGGATTTCTTTTAAATCTGTATCTCAATAAAAAAAGAAAAAAGAAGAATATCGAACTGATTATATAAAGGAGTAAGCGATGAGAATTGTATTTGTTCGTCACGGACACCCGGATTATGTAAATGACTGCCTGACGCCGCTTGGACACGAGCAGGCAAAAAGAGCCGCTCTCAGACTGAAAAACGAGGGGATCGGTGAAATTTTTTCCTCTTCGATGGGAAGAGCTTACGAAACAGCTTTACATACTGCAAACCTTCTGAAGCTGGAAGTTGAAAAGCTGGATTTCATAAGAGAGATAAAGTGGGGTAGCGATAACGGGGGAGAAGTTTATCAGGACGGACATCCCTGGGACACCTCTATATATGCTGTAAAGAACGGATTCAGCCTTATGGACGAAGAATGGACCAAGGACAAGATGTTTTCAGGGAATAAAGTTTTTTCAGAGGTTGAGCGTGTCGGAAAGCAAGCTGACGACTGGCTTTTGACACTCGGATATAAAAGAGAAGGAACGGGATATCGTGTTGTAGGCGACAACACCGATAGAACCATTGCTTTATTCAGTCACGGCGGAGCCTCATCGGCGTTGTTCTCCCATCTTCTGAATTTGCCGTTCTTCTATCTTTGCGGAACGCTTTGCCCTGATTTTACTGCAATAACAGTTCTTCGTTTATCTGATGAAAAGGGAGAGCTTACAGTGCCTCTTATCGAAATCGCCAATGACTCACGGCATATTTCAGGCGAAAAAGTGACTTTTGATATGTAATTTGCACAAAAATGCTGAAGTTTGTCGCTAAAACTTGACAAAATGAGCAAATTACGATATAATTATTATATGCTTACTACTATAATATGAAGTTTGAGCAGATTTGAGAAAGAAAAGGTGCATTTTATGAAATCGACAAAGAAAACAACATTAAAAAACAGACTATTGAGACTTGGCATACTTATCGGCGGTCTTATGGGATTTGTAATTTTTATGATTGCTATGGGTGTATTCTCGCTCTTATCCAATGGGCTTGTTGCGAAAATTTCCGATGTTGTTGCAAACACCTCTGTAGTTGATGAATTGGTTGCTGATATCGGAAATATGAAGCTGATTATAACAGTTTCTATATTAGCTGTATACGTTGTTTTGCTTGTTGCTGCTATAATTATTACTATAGGTGTTGCCAGAAAGATATCTGATTCTATCATACCTACAACAAAAAGATTACATATGCTGGCAGAGGGCGATATAAATTCTGAATTTGTAAAGAATGACCGTGGTGACGAGACAGAGGATCTTTCCGGTTCTATGGCTACAACCATCGATCAGCTCAGAGGTTGTATCGCCGCTATCAAGGAAGCTTCTGAAAAATATGCAGACGGCGACTTCACATACGTTTGCGATTTTGAGTTCAAGGGCGATTTTGTTGAAGTAGGTAACAGCCTTAACACACTTCGTGAAAAGATGCATAAGACTGTTGAGTCTATCAAGTTAACCTCAGAAACAGTTTTACAGAATGCACATAATCTTAATGATGGCGCAAATCTTCTTGCTGGCAACGCTACAAATGAAGCGGCTACACTTGAAGAAATCAACGCTACTATGGATTCTGTAAAGTATGATATTATCGAAACCTCAAATAACGTAAAGAGCGCTTCTTCTGATTCTCAGGACGTTGTAAACAGCGCCAAGGAAGGCGTTCAGAGTATGAACGACGTAATGAGAACCATGGAAGAGATTACAGAGCATTCTCAGTCTATCTCAACTGTAACCGAAACAATCGAAAGCATAGCATCCCAGACAAAGCTTCTTTCTCTCAATGCGGCTATTGAAGCGGCTCACGTTGGCGAAGCAGGTAAGGGCTTTGCGGTAGTTGCCGACGAAATAAGAACACTTGCTGAAAAGAGTGGTGTTGCGGTTCAGGAAACAAAGGCAAAGATTGATGCCAGCACAGAGGCTATTGCACTCGGTATGGAAGCCGCAAGAGTTGCAAACGAAAAGCTTGCAATGATTATGGAAGGCATCAACGGGGTAAATGCAATACTCAAGTCTATTACAGCGGCTACAGAGAAGGAAGAGATTGCTATAAAGCAGGTTGCTGCAGCTCTTGAAGATATTACAAAGCTTGTACAGAACAATTCAGCTACAGCTGAAGAAACTGCCGCAAGCAGCGCAGAGCTGAAGGGTAGATCCGATGAAATGTCAGATCTTGTTGGCACCTTTATAATCTGATAGAACACATATTAACAGCCACATCGCATATCGACGTGGCTGTTTTCATATGTTCAGTTTAATAGGAACACGTATGCAAGTACAAGAATAAGTTTTATATCAGCTCCGCTTTTCCAAAGAATAAATGCGGCGGCGGCTATAATAAGCAGATCCTTGTCTGACGTTAATGTGGCTAAAAGATCCATATTTCTGTTTTTGCATTGCTTTCACTCGTCTTCGGGCTTGCTTGCTTTCTGATTATGATTATTTATGTAGCCTTCAAAATCGGGAGCTGTCTGCGAAATTTCCTTTGCGGAAATTTCAGCTTCCTTCAGCCTTTCTTCGGCTTCTTCTTCGCTTATGAACACGTTTTCAAAAAGCTCCTCGGGTGATGCTTCCTCGGTACTGTCATCCGTTATCTCTTCTGTTGCAGTGGAGACTATTTCATCAGGCGCTTCAGCTTCTTTGACGGTTAACGTGTTTTCCTCGGTGGTAAGTTCAGGTTCAGCTTCCGTAGAATCTGCTACCGGTTCTTCTGATTTAATAATTTCTGTATCAGGATCCGGAATAGGAATTATTACGGGTGTGATCATTTCTTCCGTATGCTTTGCCTTTTTCGACGTTTCAAGTGCTTCTCTTATATATTCCTCCTGCTTTCTTTTAAGCTCATCCTTTGATATATTTACTCTGTTCCACTGCATAAATTATACTCCTTTTTAAAATAAATTGTCGAATAGTCCCGTTTCCTTCAGCATAGGTAACAGAGATATCAGTCTGAACAGCTTTACTGCTGTATCGATTTTTGCCTGATTTTTCTCTTTAAGATATGGCTTTAATGCTATAAGAAGCTCTGTGTCCTTGTCTGTGGAGTTCAGTCCTGACATAATTTCACCAAGCTTCATTATCATATCGAGATCAATTCCTGAAAAATCAAAGCCGTCAGACTCTTTTTCTTCTTCGTTACCGTTGCTTTTTTCTGACGTATTTCCCATAGCGGACAGCAGAATGTCAAGCATATCGTTGGTGTTTTCCATTGTGCCGCCCCTTTCTACGGTTAGTTACCGAGATTTTTCTTTAATTCCTGAGCTTGTCTTGAATTCATAACCTTTTTAACCATCTCGGGATTGTCAAGTATTGCTTTCAGCTTTTCTGCGTCTTTGGGCGGCATGTTTTCAAGCGCTTTGGAAACGTCTCCCGTTTTCAATGCTTCTTTAAGCTTTTCGGGGGTTATGCCCAGCTTTTTGCTGACGGCAATCAGAATAGTATCGATGTTGCTGTTCATACGTTGCACCTTCTTTCTTCTGTATAGCGATATTTGTTAATTTATATTAGTGGAATAGTTAAATTATGAATACTTACATTTTTGGTATATTTCAACAAACTTTATATTAAAAATTGTTGAAAGTCTCTGAAATTGGCATTTTTTATCTTTATTTATTAATAATTTTATGCTATAATAAAACAGTAATTATGAGTTTATACTCTTATCAGAAAGGAAATACCGATTATGAAGATTGTAGTTATGGGTGACTCTCACAAGGAGTTTCATAAGTTAAAGCACGTTGTAGAAACAAATCTTGACGCAGACGCTTTTATCCACCTCGGAGACGGCGAGCATGAATTTAACGACGTAAGAAATCTGTTCCCTGAAAAGAGCTTCCTCTTTGTAAAGGGTAACTGCGATTTTGCTGACAACAAGACTATCCGTATAGCAAATGCAAAGGGAATAAAGGTTCTTTGTGTACACGGTCACGAGCATAACGTTCATCAGGGACTTGATACACTTGTATCTGTGGCAAAGCAGAACGGCTGTAAGATTGCGCTCTACGGACATACCCATCTTTACAGAACAGAGCTGGTTGACGGCGTTTACGTTATGAACCCCGGTAGTATTGACTCTCCGAGAGATAAGAGACCTGCTTCCTACGGTGTTATCACCATTGATGATAACGGCGGAATCACTATGAATATAGTTGCCTTAAAGTTCAATGCACAGAAATAATCCGATAAATTTCAACGTAATATCTCTTCCTACAGCCGAATCGACAAATACCTATATCAAAGAGCATATAGACGAGCTTTCTGATAATACGGTAGTGATTGCAGATATGCAGACAAACGGCAGAGGCAGACTTGGCAATAAGTGGATTGCTGATAAGGGCGCTCTATCTATGTCTGTTTTATTCAGGAATATACCTTCTGCACAGAATATGACGGTCATATCCGCTGTAGCTGTTTGTCAGGCTCTACAAATGCTTTACGGGATAACTGCCGGCATCAAGTGGACCAATGATATCATCTGCGAAAATAAGAAGGTATGTGGTATTTTATGCGAAAGCTCGATAAAAGGTTACACCGCTGATAAAGAACCCGATCGGTATATGATATGCGGTATCGGTCTTAACGTAAATCAAAACGGAGCTTTCTTCAAGGAGTGCGGACTTTTAGACGGTGCATCTCTTTGTTCACTTTATGGTGGGGAATACGATAAGCTGGAAATCGGACTGTACGTATTAAGAAGATTAGCCATACTGCAAGGTATGGCTTTTTCTGAGGTTATAAAAATTTACAGAGGCTTGTGTGTAACTCTCGGGAAATCTGTAAGGCTGATACAGAATAACTGTGAAATTACAGCCTACGCAAAGGATATTGACGAAAACGGCTGTCTTATCTGTGAAAACGAAAGCGGCGAGTTTACCGTTAATTCCGGGGTTGTGAGAGTAAGAGGGATGAACGGGGAGTACGTGTAATGATTTCCGCTATGTACAAAATCATTGTAATCGGATGCCCGGGTAGTGGCAAAAGCACTTTTTCAAGAAAACTACACGAACTAACAGGTATTCCACTTTATCATTTAGATATGATGTATTGGAATCCTGACAGAACAACTGTAGATAAGTCTGTTTTCCGTGAGCGCCTTTCTGCTGTAATGCAGAATAAACAATGGATAATTGATGGTAATTACGGTTCTACTATCGAGTTCAGGCTGAATGCTTGTGATACCGTCTTTTTTCTTGATTATCCGACGGATATTTGCCTTGAAGGTATAAGAGAACGAAGAGGTAAGTCTCGGAGCGATATGCCGTGGGTAGAGGGCATAGATGAAGAAGATGTGAATTTTATAGAATTTATAAAAGACTATAATTTACATAGCAGACCCTCAATTATTGATTTGTTTAACAAATATTCAGATAAAGCTATACATATTTTCAAAAATCGAAATGAAGCTGATAATTTTTTAGCTTCTCTACTGCATAAATAAAAATATCCAGAGAAGATATCACATTCTTCTCTGGATATGCTTTTTTACTGCTTCTTTCTCTTCGCTTCGTCCTTTGCACGAAGATCGTTATCTAAAATTTTCTTTCTGATTCTGATGCTGGTAGGTGTTACTTCGACAAGCTCGTCATCGTTTATGAATTCAAGACTTTCTTCAAGGCTCATTCTCTTGTAGGGGATGAGTCTTAACGCATCGTCGCTACCGCTGGCTCTGGTGTTGGTAAGATGCTTTTTCTTGCAGACGTTTACGTTTATGTCGCCTGCCTTCGGAGAAACGCCTACTACCATACCTTCGTATACCTGAACGCCTGCATCAAGGAAGAGCGTGCCTCTTTCCTGGGCGTTGAAAAGTCCGTAAGCCATTGCTGTACCCGTTTCAAAAGCAACGAGTGAGCCGACTGTTCTTGTGGGAATGTCGCCCATATAGGGACGATAGCTGTCAAAGACTGTGTTAAGTACGCCTTCGCCCTTTGTATCGGTCATAAATTCACTTCTGTAGCCGAAAAGACCTCTTGAAGGAACTAAGAATTCGATTCTTGTTCTGTTGCCGATAGGATTCATAGAAACAAGCTCAGCTTTTCTTGTGCCCATCTTTTCCATAACAGAGCCTACGCAGCTATCAGGAACGTCTATAAGAAGTCTTTCGATAGGCTCGCACTTTACTCCGTCAATTTCTTTGAATAAAACTCTCGGTGTGCTTACGGAAAGCTCGTAGCCTTCTCTGCGCATAGTCTCTATAAGGATAGAAAGGTGCATTTCGCCTCTGCCTGCTACGTTATATGCGTCACTGTCATCGCTGTCGGTTACTCTTAAAGAAACGTCCTTTAAAAGCTCCTTGTAGAGTCTTTCTCTTATCTGTCTTGAGGTTACGAATTTGCCCTCTCTTCCTGCAAAGGGGCTGTCGTTTACTGAGAAGGTCATTTCTACCGTGGGCTCGCTGATTTTTACGAAGGGGAGAGGCTCGGGGTTATTTACAGCGCAGATGGTTTGTCCTATTGTGATACCTTCGATACCTGAAATGCATACAATATCACCGATAGATGCCTCTGTAACAGGGACTCTTCCCATGCCGTCAAAGGTATAGAGGCTTACAACCTTTGCTTTAAAAGGTTTTGTGGTATCGTTATAGTCGCATACTATAATTTCCTGATTCTGCTTTATCGTTCCTCTTTCAACTCGTCCGATTGCGATTCTGCCTACGTAGTCATTATAGTCAACGGAAGATGCAAGAAGCTGTAGATCACCGTCAGGATCGCCTTCGGGACAGGGGATATGTTCTATAATCTTATCAAACAGCGGTCTGAAGTCCTCACCCATATGATCAGGAGAGTAAGAAGCAACACCGTTTCTGCCTGAGCAGAAGATAACGGGGCTGTCTATCTGTTCCTCTGTAGCGTCAAGATCGAGCAAAAGCTCTAAAACTTCGTCAACTACTTCCTTGTTTCTTGCGTCGGGTCTGTCGGTCTTGTTTACTACAACGATTATCTGAAGACCTAATTCAAGTGCCTTCTGCAGTACGAATCTTGTCTGGGGCATTGTACCTTCAAAGCTGTCTACTAAAAGCAGAACGCCGTTTACCATCTTCAGGATTCGTTCTACTTCTCCTGAAAAGTCAGCGTGGCCAGGAGTGTCAACGATGTTTATCTTTGTGTTGTTGTAATGTGCGGCGGCATTCTTTGCGAGAATGGTTATTCCTCTTTCACGCTCGATGGCATTATTGTCCATAACTCTGTCTTCGACGTCCTGGTTTTCTCTGAAGGCACCGCCTTGCTTTAACATCTCGTCAACGAGTGTTGTTTTTCCGTGGTCAACGTGTGCGATTATCGCAATATTTCTTAAATCTTCTCTTTTCACTTTCCGTTCTCCTTTTTTGATTTTCTACCAGATAATATTATACAATTTTTAGCCGAAGTTTACTATACTATTTTTTTATAATCTTGCATAAGGAAGAAGCTTATTTGTTGTACAATTTGCCCTAATTACAGTCTATTTATAAAAAAGTCCTCCGTAGCTACGGACTTGTAGCTACGGAGGTGGGTTACAGGATGACTATACGCTTATGTCATTCAGCAGCAGCCGCAACCGTTGTTATTGTTGTTGCAACCACAACCGCAATCAACCTGATTTGCAGATGAACCGCATCCGCCACCACAGCAGCAGAATAAGAGAATAAGGATGATGATCCACCAGCATGAGTTGTTTCCACAGAACATAATATGTTTCCTCCGTTTGGATTTATTTGAGTTAACCTTTTGGTTTACTCATAGTACATAATATGCGGATCTCAGCTTTGTGTGACAAATTTTCAAAAATTTCAGATTTAATTCTAATCCGTCTGTCAACAATGTAAAATAATAAGATGAAAGGCGTGATATTATGTTGTTCAACGGATTTACCGAAAAAGCGAGCGAAGCACTCACAGGTGCAATGAAAAAGGCTATGGAGATGGGACACACTTACGTAGGAAGTGAACATATTCTCTACGGACTTCTTACCTGCAAGGATAGTACGGCGTATGCGGCACTTGATAAGTGCTGTATTACAGAGGCGGAAATTACAAGTAAGATGGAGGGACTCACGGGACGTGGTTTACCTACAAAGCTGACTGTTGCTGATTTTTCGCCAAGGAGCAGAAGGATACTTGAAAATGCTATAGCTCTTTCAAAGGCGGGAGGCAGACAACGTGCGGGAACGGAACACATTTTAAGGTCGATATTAAAAGATAACGATTGTTATGCAACGTCGTTTTTAAAGGATATAGGAGTGAATACCGCTTCGCTGTACAGCTACTGTACGGAAGGAATAAAAAAGAATTTTACTGATACGCTGAAAAAAGAGAATAAAAAGCAAAGCAAATTGCCCTCTTCTATGTCGAAATACGGAAACGATCTGACCGAATATGCGCTCAGCGGCAGGCTTGATCCATGCATAGGCAGGGAAGAAGAGCTGACAAGACTTACAGAAATTCTGCTCAGGCGTACAAAAAATAATCCATGCCTTATCGGTGAACCCGGAGTAGGCAAAACCGCTATAGTAGAGGGACTTGCTCTGAAAATAGCTGAAGGTGACGTTCCGCCCCAGCTTAGCGGAAAGCGTATTTTTTCTCTTGATATAACCTCTATGCTTGCAGGAGCAAAATACAGAGGCGACTTTGAAGAAAGAATAAAGACGTTCCTTGATGACGTCGGCAAAAATGATGAATACTATATCTTCATTGATGAAATACACAATATAGTCGGAGCGGGTGCGGCGGAGGGTGCAATAGATGCCGCCAATATCCTTAAACCGTTGCTGGCAAGGGGAGAGATTCATCTGATAGGCGCAACTACTATAAAGGAATACAAGAAATATGTCGAAAAGGATGCGGCGCTTGAAAGAAGATTTCAACCGGTTATGATAAGCGAACCCTCGGTAGCGGATACGATGAGGATTCTTGAAGGGCTTAAAGCAAGATATGAAAAGCATCACGGAGTAAAAATATCCGATGACGCTATAAAAGCTGCCGCAGAGCTTTCTGACAGATATATAAGCGACAGATACCTGCCTGATAAGGCGGTAGATCTTATAGATGAGGCATCGTCGTCATTAAGACTCAGATATTCAAAGGCTACAGGAAAACCCGATGAGCTTTCATCTGCAGAACTTCATAAGCTTCGGGAGGAGAAGGAAAAGGCTGTAATAAGCAGTGATTTTGAAAAGGCAATGGCAATTCGTGAAAGGGAAAAGCAGATAGAGGGAAGGCTGAAGGAGAAGAATCAGGCAAAAGCTATCACCTGTGAGCTTGTTCTGACTGCTGAAGATATAGCCGAGGCGGTTTCCAAGCATACGGGGATACCCGTAGGCAGGTTGGAAAAAGAAAAAATAGAAATGCTTACGTTTCTTGAAAAGAGGATAAGCAGAAGGGTTATAGGTCAGGAGAAGGCGGTGAAAACATTGTGTTCGGCAATCAGAAGAAGGTTTGCAGGGTTGTCGGATGAAAAGGCACCTCTTGGAACATTTTTGTTTTTAGGAAGCACCGGAGTAGGAAAGACGGAATGCTGTAAAGCGCTTGCAGAAGCCTTGTTCGGAAGTGAAAAAGCGTGTATAAGGCTTGATATGTCGGAATATATGGAGAAGCATTCCGTCTCAAAGCTTATAGGTGCGCCTGCAGGTTACGTGGGTTACGAGGATGGCGGACAACTGACTGAAAAGGTAAGAAGAAAGCCTTACAGCGTAGTTTTGTTTGATGAAATCGAAAAGGCGCATCCCGACGTGTGTAATATTCTGTTGCAGGTGCTGGAGGATGGAATCCTCACCGATTCAAACGGCAGAACCGTCAACTTTAAAAATACGGTTATCGTTATGACGGGTAATATGTGTAGTGATATTATACAGAAAAAACAGAATTCTATCGGCTTTTACGTGGGAACGGATGGTAATGAGACTGAAGGTATAGTCAGAAAAGAGCTTCTGAAATATTTCAGACCTGAGTTTTTAGGAAGAATTGATGATATAATAATATTCAACGAGCTGAGACAAGTGGATTATAATACTATCACCGTAAAACTCCTTGGTGAACTTTCTGACAGATGTAAAAAGCAGGGGATTATAGTCAGCTTTTCTGACAGAGTAATATCCGCCTTGTGTAACGGCGTTACTGAGAATAAAGGTAAGGTCAGGGAGATAAGAAGGAAGATAAGGATTTATATAGAGGAATTGATATCTTCACAGCTTATAGAGGGCAAAATTGACGCAAACGATATTATAGAGGTGGATTGCGGGACGGATGGAGTGTTTTTTGTCAATGTGACCGTTGAAGTGTAATTAAAGAAAAGACCCCTTAACCAAAAGGTTAAGGGGGACTGAACTATGCGAATATTCCGAATATGTTCACATCTTTAAAAAAGAAGGAACAGATAGCAATGAGGATTGTGGCTATAATTCCGATTATCCACACACTTCTTATCTGTTTTTTTGACCAGCCTCTTTCAGGGGCTGCGTTTTCGCTTATCTTAAAGGAAACTGATTTGTCGATATCTTTTTCGTCGGCTATCATATCGTCATTATTGTCAATTTCATCGATTTTATCAAGGTCTTTGGTTTCTTCCATTACTGATCCTTTTCTCCGAGTTCCTTTTCGATAAGCTCTCTTGCAGTTTCGAGTATCAGATATTCTCTTTTCAGGATAAAGCTCATCTGATATTCCTTACAGCCCTCTGAGAGCTGTTTTAATTTTGTTATAGCTTCTTCGTAGGGAATCCACTCAAGCTTGTAGCCGAGTCTTTCTTCGGCAGAGGCGAGCTGTTCCTGATTTACTTCGTTGCTTGTTGTCTTAACGGCGTAGCAATGGGATACCATACAGAACTTACGCTTGTTCTTGTGTTCTTCTACCCAGCCGATGTATCCTATTTTTTCAACGGGTAAGCCTGTTTCTTCGGAAGCCTGTCTTTTGAAGGCAACCTCAGGTGTTTCCGTGATGTCAACACTGCCACCGGGTAATTTATAATACTCTGAATTTTCGATTTTCATCATTGCGATGCATCCGTTACTATCGAGAACTACGCCTCTTACGTTGTATCTGTTATTATCCTCGATATACTGCGGTTCGCCACCCAAAAAGTCACTGTCAGTTATTTTTGCTATCAGCACAATTAACGCTCCTTTTTATTTGTCATTTTCTTTTTCCTATAATAACACAAAGCAACAGCTAATGCAATACGTAAGCAACTTATTTTTTGTAGAAAATGTATATATAATCTTTTAAAAAATTGGTTATATTGCATAGTGCAGGTCTCTTTATAAAATGATATAATAAAATAAATATTGTGAAAGGCAGATTATATAATGAATCAAAGTTCTTCTGTGACTGCAGAAACAACGAAAAAGCGTGCAGGCCTTATGGATGAGGTCAGAGGCTTCTGTATTATATGTATGGTTTTCTATCATATTATGTTTGACCTCAGATATAGCTTTGGAATAGATATACCGATAATGTTTGAACCCTGGTTCAAATACGTGGTGCAGACCTTTGCAGGTATGTTCATATTCATATCGGGAATCAGCTCAAGATATTCAAGAAATAATGCCAAAAGGGGAATACAATGCTTTTTTATAGGTATGATAGTAACCTTCGTATTTGCTTTTTTTGCACCTAATTCACCTGTCCTGTTCGGAATACTCCATCTTCTCGGCGTATCGATGATGATTTATGCTATAGGCGAAAAAATAATACTTAAAATACCTGCTAAAATAGCAATACCCTTATGTGTTGTCCTTTTTATTGCGACCTACGGAGTTATGTGGGGGTACCTTGGAATTGTCAAGGATTTCAGTATAGCGTTACCGCAATTTTTATACGATGCAAGGCTTTTGTTCCCCTTTGGATTTATAAACAGCGGTTTTTCATCTATGGATTATTTCCCGCTGTTTCCCTGGATTTTCGTTTTTCTTGCCGGTGTGTACGTAGGTGGATATGCGGTAGAAAACAAGCTTCCTGCATTCTTTTATAATACACATTGCAAGCCGCTTGCTTTTGTCGGAAGGTACACTTTATGGATATACGTACTGCATCAGCCGATAGCAATGGGTATTTTCTTTCTTATATTCGGAAAAATCTGAAAAAATACGAAAAAGTGCTTGACAAATAAAGGTTTGTCTGATATAATAATTGAGCTTGGGTATTTTACCCTTGCTATAATCCTTGCTCGCAAAAGCGGGCTATATCCAGAAGGAGGTGCTTATACAATGGCAAAGCTTAGTGAAAAGTACGAGGCAGTTGTTGTATTCTCATTAAAGAACGGTGAGGATGCAGTTAAGGCTCTCGTTGCAAAGTTCTCTGATTTAATCAAGGAACACGGCACATTAGTTGATGTTGACGAATGGGGCAACCGTAAGCTCGCATACGAAATCAACTACGAAGCTGACGGCTACTACGTAGTTTACAGCTTCGATTCCAAGCCTGATTTCCCTATGGAATTCGAGCGTGTTATCAACATCACAGACGGCGTTCTTCGTTCATTAGTAACAGTTCGCAAGTAATTCGGCAAGCGTAAGGAGGCACGAAAATGTTCAACAAGGTAATCATAATGGGTCGTATCACAAATGATCTTGAGCTCAGATCTACTCCTCAGGGAGCATCTGTTTTAACCTTTTCTGTTGCGGTAGACCGCAGATACCAGACAAAGGGTGAAGAAAAGAAGACAGACTTCTTCAACGTTGTTGCCTGGAGAAATGAGGCAGAATTCATTTCAAGATATTTCTCAAAGGGCAGAATGATTTTAATTGAAGGTGAACTTCAGACAAGATCCTATACCGATAAGAACAACAACACGGTACGTGTTACGGAAATTGTTGCCGATCGTGCTACTTTTACAGGGGAGAAGAGTGTTACACAGAATTCTCCTTACCAGAATTATCCCGGTAATGCTGCTCCTGCAGCACCTGCTCATCCCGCCGAAAATTCGAACACTGCGCCGGCAGTGTCACAGGGTAGCGCCAGCGATTTTATTGAATCCGCTGATGATGATGACTATCCGTTCTGAAATTAAACAAGGAGGAAAATATAATGTCTGAAAGAGAAAAGAATGAAAAGACAATGGCTCGTCCTGTAAAGCGTGCAAGAAAAAAGGTTTGCGCTTTCTGTGCTGACAGAGCTGAATTCATTGACTATAAGGATGTTGCAAAGCTCAGAAAGTGCATGACAGAGCGTTATAAGATTCTGCCCCGCAGAGTAACAGGCTGCTGTGCTTACCACCAGAGAGAGCTTACAACAGCTATCAAGAAGGCAAGACAGGTTGCTCTTATTCCTTATGTTTCTGACTAATTAAAAAAATACGGAATCGCCACTGAAAAGTGGCGATTTTTTGTTGTATAGTACTTGATTATTTTTACAAAATGCTGTATAATAATACAGTATGAATGTGAGGTAACCATGATGGCAACAAAAAAGAAAAAAACAAACAAATTTGGCATAACGCCTTCAGTTATATTTTTGAATCTGACTGTTATTCTTTTTATTCTTATTGTAATCTTTTTTGCTTACAACGTGATTAAAGAGGATGATGGACTTAATTCGTCCGTACCGCCTTTTACTGCGGTTACAGAAAAGCCTGAAACGTCACAGCCTGAATCTCAGCCTGAAACGGAAAGCAATGACGCTTCGTTGCCTGAGAGCAGCAACAGCGAAACCGATTCTGAGGATGAAAGCTCCGGCTTGACTGAAAACTCCTCAGAGGAAGCTACTTCGTCAGATACGTCGGACGAGGACGGACCGGATACTTATTTTGACCTTGAATATTTTGATGATGCTTTATTTATCGGTGACAGTATTTCAACCGGTCTCAGTCTTTATGGATTCCTTGATGCTGAAAACGTATTTGCAACGCAGGGACTGGCTCCTTCTACAGTTCTTTCTGTAGAGATAGACGGCAAGACCTTCTCTGATAAGATAGCGTCCTTCAAGCCCGGAAAGATATTTATTATGCTTGGTACCAACAGCGTTGGCTACGGAGACGCTGATTCGCTTGTAGATAGTATGAAGACTTTAGTCAGCAATATTACTTCTACCTGCAAATCTCAGGTCTACGTTCTGTCTATTCCACCGGTAACAAGAGATGCTGAGGCAAATCAGAGCAACTACCTTACAAAGGAAGCGATAAACGAGTATAACAGTAAGCTAAAGACGGCTGTTGAAGGTACAAGTGCTGTGTTTATCGATTTTAATGCGGTATTATCTGATTCTGACGGGTATTTCAACGAGGATTACGCTGAAATGGACGGTATACATTTTATGGGCTCAACGTATCAGGTTATGTTAAGCTATTTACAGAAACAAACAAGCTGACAAAAGGAAAGGAAAGAAACAATGAAAAAAATTACAAGAATTATTGCGGCTTTATTAGTACCTGCAATGCTGGCTTCACTTACAGCCTGCGGCGGCGGGGAAGCAAGCGGCACAGGTACAACAAGCTCGAAGGTTGAAAGTAACGTATCTGCATCTGCACCTGCTGACATTACTGCGAAGATAATGGGAGATATCAAATTCCCTTCAATGGCGGAAATCAAGTCAGACAGATTATCGACCTACTACGACGTTGATGCGGATAAGATCGAAGCTTTTTCAGCTTATATCTGTGGTTCGGGTGCTTATCCCGATGAGATCGCAGTATTCAAAATGAAATCTGCTGATGACATAAGTGCGGTAAAATCCGTTCTTGATAAGAGAGTAGAAAGTCAGACAACCACATTCAAGGATTATACACCCGATGAAATGTACAAGATAGACGGCAAGAACGTTATAATCAGCGGAAGCTATATTGCACTTATTATCTGCTCTGATAATGCGGGTGCTACAGCATCTTTCAATAGTATGACAAAGTAAGCTATAAATATTGACGAAAAGGAGGAAATTTTATGGCTATAGAATGCGTTGTAATCACACTTATATTGCTTGCAATAATTTTTTCCTTCGCACACGTAAATCGTATAAGATGGGTAATTGCTACTGTACCTATTGCTATTCTGCCTTGTGCAAATAGCCTTGCGAGTGTTATATATACTCAGTTTTTAGGTATAGAAATGCCCCAGAGCGTTGCCATTGCAGTTATTCTTATTGCGGCTATGGTATCCTGCATATGGATAGGAATAGCCTCCACAATGCTCCATACCAAGAGAATGAAGATTCCCTATCTGGTAGTGGGATTTTTATTCAATATATTGTTAGGTCTTATTTTAGTAAATCACTATATGCAATTTGCCGGTTAATCACAAAAAGGAACTGCTATATTCAACAGTTCCTTTTAGTTTTAATTAAAAAAGGATGTGTTATTATGAGCGAACGAGGAGACAGAGCAAAGGAACTGTTCAGGCAAGGGTATAATTGCGCTCAGGCTGTAGTTTTAGCTTTTTCTGATATGACGGGACTGGACGAAAAAACTTCAGCGATGCTTGCTTCGGGCTTTGGCGGCGGAATGGGCAGAATGAGAGAGGTGTGCGGTGCTGTGAGCGGAATGTTCATAGTTTACAATATGCTGAACGGCTATTCGGATCCCGCTGATAATGAAGGCAAGATGCGTAATTACGCTGATATACAGAAGCTTGCGGCAGATTTTAAAGCTGAAAACGGAAGTATAATCTGCAAGGAATTGCTCGGACTTTCAAAACCCGAGGGAACTCATATTCCGGAAAAAAGAACGGATGAGTATTATAAAAAACGTCCCTGTGGCGATCTTGTAAAAATCGCAACTGAGGTATTGGAAGAGTTTTTAGGCAATAAGGATTAATGAGAAAGGAAAGCGATATGATAGCTTTAGTAACAGGTGCAAGCTCAGGTATCGGCAGAGAGATAGCAAAAAATCTTGCTTTAAGAGGAGTAAATCTTATACTTGTTGCAAGAAGGACAGAAAGGCTGATACAGCTGAAAAATGAAATACAGTATAATTGTCCTGACGTGAAGGTAAAGACGGTTACCGCGGATTTATCAAAGGAAAATCAGTGCATAGAGCTTTACGAAAAGCTGAAAGACTATAACGTAGATTTTCTCTTTAATAACGCAGGCTTCGGCATATACGGAAAGTTTACTGAAACTAAGCTTTCTGATGAGCTTGATATGATAAACGTTAATATAAAAGCCGTTCATATTCTGACAAAGCTCTTTTTGAAGGACTTTGAAAGAAGAAATCACGGATATATTTTAAATACAGCTTCTGTGGCAGGCTTTATGGCAGGTCCGCTTTTATCTACCTATTACGCTACAAAGAATTATGTAATTCAGCTTACAAAGGCTATTTACGAAGAACTCAGAAACGAGGGTAGCAGGGTAGTGATAAGTGTTCTTTGCCCAGGCCCCGTTGATACGGAATTCAATGAGGTGGCGGGAGTAAAGAAATTCTCTATGCCGTCAATGAGCGATGCATACGTGGCTGATTATGCAGTGGACAGACTTATTGCGGGAGATCTTATGATTATTCCCGGCGTAACCACAAAAGCGGCTGTAGCAGGCTCTAAAATAGCTCCCACAAAGCTCTTACTAAAGACTGTAAGAACAATGCAGGAACAGAAAAATAGCTGATTCAGAGGTTATATGTATAAGACAGATTTTTATAAACTGGAAAAATCCCTTGATTATCCGACAAACCCCGATAAGCTTGTTTCGAAGCAGGCAAGTGAGAGTGCGGCAAAGCTTTTTGAGTATCTGAAAAGTATTTATGGAAAAAAGCATCTTTCCGGTCAGCAATATCTTCTGGAGGATGAGCTTGAGGATATGGTTTATTATCCACTCACCGGTAAACTTCCTGCTGTAAGAGGCTACGATTTTATGGGGGTAAGCTCGTGTAAAAAGACGGATAATCAGGTTGACAGGGCAATAGAATGGGCAACAAAGTGCGGCGGCATCGTTACGATGTGCTGGCATTGGTATGCTCCGAATGATATGGATGATTACAGCAAGGGCTCGTCCTTTTATTATGAAACGACAAATTATAATCACAAGACCAGCTTTGATATTTCACGAGCTGTTACAGAAGGCACAAAGGAATATAATTTCATTATAAAAGAAATTGATATGGTTTCTGCTGAGCTTAAAAGAATGGCAGAGCTTGATATTCCTGTATTATGGCGACCCTTACACGAGGCTAACGGAAACTGGTTCTGGTGGGGAAACCACAACGAGGAGCACAGAGAGGCTTATAAAAAGCTGTGGTATATTATTTTTGACAGAATGGAAAACTATCATAAGCTCCCGAATTTAATATGGGTTTGGAATGGTCAGGATAAGTGTATGGAGGTTAACCCAAATACCTACGATATTTACGGCGATGATATTTATTCCCAGCTAACATATGACCATACGTCACAGAAGGAAAGATATACTTATGGTGAGAAGATAGCTAACGGAAAAATGCTTACGCTCTCCGAATGCGGTTATATCCCACATCCTGATGAAATGAAAAAGGATGGCGTAAAATGGTTATGGTGGCTTCCGTGGTGGGGAGAATTCGTTTATGCAAGAGAAGGGTATAAGCCCTTGATTAACGAAAAGGGCTATCCCATTATAAATGAAAAGTATATGACAGAGGATTTTCTGAAGGAGATTATGGGTCATAAGGACGTTATTTCTCTTCAGGATCTGCCATGGTGGGATGAAAACAAGTACACGTTACCCGAAACGTTAAAAAATAATCTTAAAAGAGTAAGTGAGCAGAAAAAATAAAAGGGAAGACTGTAAAATGAAAAAAATCATAGCATTATTGCTTTTATCCGCTATCGTTTTATGTACTGCCTGCAGCAGCGATGGAAATAATTCTGTAAATTCATCACAGAGTAATTCTTCTGTTACAGAAAGCAGTCCGGATTCATCGGTATCTTCTGAAAATAATAATTTGTCTACAGATGAGCTTTGCAACGTGGTACTTAACAGCATAGAATTTCCTGCAACGTCAAAGATTGAAATAGCAGAAATGCTGGAAATGATAATGGATTTCTCAAAATACGGAATAGAAGAATACACGGTATATCAGCAGGCGATGAGCGTTCATTTGTGTGAGGTAATCGTTATACGTACAAGTGACGTAAAGGCGACTACGGAAGCTCTGAAGCAGCGCAAGGACGTACTGATAAACCAGCTTGCCTTCTATCCTGAACAGCAGGAATCGGCAAAAAATACGGTTGTTGGAAGCAAGAATGATGTTTGCTATCTTATCACACATAAGGATGCTGAAACGGCAGAAAAAGCATTGCTCCAAAAGATATGAAAAATACTTGAAAAAAAGCCGATTTAGTGATATAATAAAAAAGTTAGAAAACTTTAAATAAGGAAGGAATGACAAAATATGCCCGATACAATGAAGGGATTAAAGCGCACACATTACTGTGGTGAGGTTGAAGGAATCGGTAACGAGGTTACTGTTGCCGGCTTTACACAGAGAGTAAGAGATAAGGGTGGTCTTATCTTTATAGATTTAAGAGACCGTACAGGAATTGTACAGCTTGTATTTGATGATACTACAGCTGCTGAAGTTTTTGAAAAGGCAAAGCAGGTAAAGAGCGAGTACGTTCTTATGGCAAAGGGACTTTTAAGACAGCGTGAAAGTGTAAATACAGAAATCAAAACAGGTAACGTTGAGGTTCTTGTTTCAGATTTAAGAATTTTATCAAAGGCACAGACACCTCCCTTTGAAATCACCAACGAAACCAAGACGAATGAAGAATTAAGACTCAAGT
Organism: Ruminiclostridium sp.; assembly: GCA_017465545.1. Taxonomy (GTDB): domain Bacteria; phylum Bacillota; class Clostridia; order Oscillospirales; family Ruminococcaceae; genus Ruminiclostridium_E. Next base: position 36,835 of record JAFTVY010000055.1, on the reverse strand, counting down.
ACAGATATCTCGATCTTCGCCGTAAGCAGTTACAGGATAATCTTATTATGCGTCACAAGATTGCAAAGAGCGCAAGAGATTATTTCTATGATAACGGATTTTTAGAGATTGAAACTCCTATGATGATGAAATCCACTCCTGAGGGTGCAAGAGACTATCTCGTTCCTTCAAGAGTACACGAGGGTAAGTTCTATGCTCTTCCTCAGTCTCCCCAGATTTATAAGCAGCTGCTGATGATTTCAGGCTACGACAGATACATTCAGCTTGCAAGATGCTTCAGAGACGAAGACTTAAGAGCTGACAGACAGCCCGAATTTACACAGATTGACCTTGAAATGTCCTTTATGGACGTGGATGAGATTTTAGAGCTTACAGAAGGCTTTATCAAAAAGCTGATGAAGGATACTCTTGACGTGGATATAGAAACTCCGCTTCCCAGACTCACGTATAAGGACGCTATGGAGCGTTACGGCTCTGATAAGCCTGATACCCGTTTCGGTATGGAAATCACGGACATTTCCGATATCGTTAAGGATAGCGATTTCTCTGTTTTCTCAGGTGCAATCGCTGATGGCGGTAGCGTAAGAGGTATCGTAGCAAAGAATGGTGCGGCAACACTTACCCGTAAGGAAATAGATAAGCTTACCGAATTTGTAAGAGGTATCGGCGCAAAGGGACTTGCTTACGTACGCTGGGTAGATGATGCTCCCAACTGCTCTTTTGCAAAGTTTATGAAGGAAGGCGAGCTTGAAAAGATTCTTTCTGCACTCGGCTGTGAAAAGGGCGACGTTGCGCTTATCGTTGCAGATAAGAACAAGGTAACTCTCCCCGTACTCGGTGCATTAAGACTCAAAGTAGGCAAGCAGATTGGCATAGTTCCCGAGGGCGGCTTCAATTATCTCTGGATTACAGAATTCCCCTTCTTCGAGTGGGATGAAGAATCACAGAGCTGGCTTGCAATGCATCATCCCTTTACAATGCCTATGGATGAATGCCTTGAATTCCTTGATACAGATAAGGGTAAGGTAAGAGCAAAGGCATATGACCTTGTTTTAAACGGCGTTGAGCTTTGCAGTGGTTCTATCCGTATTAACGATCCTGAATTACAGGCAAAGATGTTCAGACTTCTTGGTCTTACAGACGAAGAAATCGAAGCTAAATTCGGCTTCTTAGTAGACGCCTATAAGTATGCGGCACCTCCTCACGGCGGTCTTGGTATCGGTCTTGACAGACTTTCCATGATACTCTGCGGAGCTGAAAGCCTTCGTGACGTTACCGCATTCCCCAAGGTAAAGGATGCCAGCGAGCTTATGTCCCAGTGTCCTTCTGTTGTAGACGAAAAACAGCTTGAAGAACTGCATATAAAGACAGTTTTAAGCGAGAAGGAATAATAAAGAAAAAGTTACACCGCACAGATGGAGAAATCCATTTGTGCGGTGTGTTTTTGTAGATACTCTGCGCATCTTTGTTATCAAGCTATCCATTTCGGATAGCTTGTTCTATTTTCCGTACAAGCCGCATAGTATAGAACAAGAAAGGATGATGAAAATGATAAGAGCTAAAAAAACAGAATTTGATACCGCTTGCGAGAGCATAATACAGCTTGTTCCGTGTCTTGCGGCTGTACCTGGGGATATAAAATCCAGGGCTACGGAAATCCGCCTTAAAGTTGGACAGCCTTTAAGGGTGCGGTATGACGATACTTATTATATTACGCAGGACGTAGTTGATAGCTCCATAATACAGCGGTGTATCGAGGCTTTTTGCCGTTATAGTGTTCACAACTATGAGAACGATATATCGAATGGCTTCATTACCTTAAAAGGCGGTCACAGGGCGGGATTCTGCGGTACTGCCGTTTATAATGGTGACAAACTTAACTATATCAAGAATATAAGCTCGGTAAATATCAGAATAGCAAGGGAGCATAAAGGATGTGCTGAGCCTCTGGCGGAGCTTTTTGGCAGGGAAAACGTTTATGGCTTGCTGATTGCAGGAAAGCCGCTTTCGGGCAAAACTACGTTACTGCGGGACTTATGCAGGATTTTAGGCGAGAAATACAGACTTTCGATTATAGACGAAAGAAACGAAATAGCCGCTTGCTATGAGGGAGTAAATCAGCTTTCTGCAGGAAGCATGTCGGATATATTTACCGGCTTTTGCAAAAAGGACGGTATCGAAAGAGCTGTCAGGACTATGGCGCCTGATTACGTGGTACTGGACGAGCTTGGAGCGGATGCAGAATCTATCAGGAGGCTTATGAATTGCGGGGTTGGTATAATTATGACTATTCACGCTCAGAGCGAAAAGGAGCTTATGAATAACGAGTCTGTAGCCGATCTGAAGAGAATCGGAGCGCTGTCGCATATTGCTGTCCTTTCAGGAAAAGCAAAGGGTGTTGTGGAAAAAGTTATTAACGTCTGATGGGATGCAATGATGGATAGAATGTTACTTTTTTGCTTTGCTACCTTCTGTGGAGCATTCGTTGGAATTTACTTCGGCAAAAGGATACAGGACAGATATATATTCCTAACGGAAATAGATGCTCTCATATTAAAAATGGAGGGGCTTATAAAGTATAACAGATATTCTGTATACGAGCTTCTTGATAAAACGAGAAATGAAAAGCTATCCTTTATTACTGACGATATGATAGCTCGGTCAAGGGAAGGGAAAAGAATAGACGAGCTGTGGAGAAATGAAATATCTGAAATAAAATATCTCACAGCCGATGATATCAGGGTTATTTCGTTGCTTGGCGATAATCTCGGAAAGACGGATACGGAAGGTCAGCTTGCTATTATGCAGACGGTAAGACACAGCCTTGATACGCTTATAAAGGATTCTGATGAAATAAGAAAGAAAAAAACAAGGCTGTACAGAACGCTTGGTATTCTGCTTGGTGCGGCGGTGGGAATTGTATTGCTATAATAGGATGTGATGAAATGGACGTGGATTTAATATTTAAAATTGCCGCAATCGGTATAGTGGTGGCGATACTGAATCAGCTTCTGCAACGTTCCGGCAGAGAAGAGCAGGCTATGATGACGACTATAGCAGGGCTTATAGTGGTGCTTATGATGATAGTGACCGAAATAAGCAGACTTTTTGAAACGATAAAGGACGTATTTAATTTATAGAGGAGAAAATTTGAATATAATAGCTTTTATTGGAGCTGGTGTGATAGGTGCTGTTTTATCTGTGGTATTAAAGCAATACAGACCTGAATTCAGCGTATATATCTCGCTTGCGACTGGTATGATTATGCTTGGAGCGTTGGTTGTTTTAATCTCACCCGTGATAGAATCGGCACTTCAGCTAAGCGAGTTTTCGGAAAACGGATTTAAATACAGCGAATTATTGCTTAAATGTCTTGCTATCTGTTATATAACTCAGCTTGCATCAGAAAGCTGCAGGGATGCAGGAGAAGGCTCAATAGCCGCAAAAATCGATCTTGCAGGCAAGTGCGCTATACTGCTTTTATCGATGCCGCTTTTTAACGAGCTTGTGGATATAATAAAAGGACTTATGGCTTGAATTATGAAGATGTGGATTTTAAAAATTGTTACTTTTCTATTGCTGATTCCTATTCTGCTTTTTTTATCGTTTAACGTATCTGCAGAGGCTCCTGATTCCGGATTGTCGGATTATGATTATTCGTTGCCCGAAGACGTTACAAACGAGTTATACAGAAATGAAATTACACCCGAAAAAGTCGATATGAACGCTTTGAATATCGGAAATATATTGCAATATCTGTGGAGTCAGTTATGCATATACATACAAAGTCCGTTAAAGCTTTTTGTGGCAATTATTGTAATTGTTCTTATCTCTTCGTTTTTAGGAACAGCTTCTGATTCCGCTAATGATACGGTAAAAAGGGTGTTCAGCCTTGTATGTGTACTCTCTTGTGCGGCGGTAATTACTCTGAACGTAAGCGAGGTTATAGCCTACGGAGAAAATACTTTAAAGCAAGGGCAGGTTTTTGCTTCATCCTTTATTCCTGCTTTTGCAGGGGTTATATCCATGACGGGGAGAGTGACCTCGGCTACTGTGCTTAACGGATCTATAATGGGAGGGATCCAGCTTTTTATGATGCTGGCAACAAACGTAATACTACCCCTTGGCATATGCATTATGGGTTTTACACTTGCAGGAGCTGTTGATACGGAGCTGAAGCTTTCAGGGTTTTGTGACAGCATAAAGAAAATCACGATATGGCTACTCGGAATACTGATGACGATTTTTGTAGCTATGCTCGGACTTCAGACCTTTATCACTTCAACTGCTGATGGTATAGGACTAAAAGCTACAAGATTCACGATCTCCAATGCTGTACCTTTTATAGGCGGAGCAATTTCCGACGCACTTTCCGTTATGCTTGGGGGTGTGGGGATGATAAAGGGGAATTTCGGTGTATTCGGAGTTATTGCAGGTTCGATGCTTACGTTACCCTCGATACTATCCGCTTTATGCTATAAGCTTTTGCTGTCTTTTGCACACAGTATTTCTGAAATGTTCGGTACAAGCGGCTTATCGCAGGTCATAAAGGGGGCAGAGAGTGTAATTTCTATCGTACTAGCTTTGCTTTGCTGTTTTCTTTTGATGTGTGTTATTTGTGTTTCACTTATGATATTCACCCTTGGAGGAGTATGATGGATGGTATAAAATCTGTATTGCTTGGCGTATGCCTGCTTGCTGTAGCTACGGGAATACTTAAAATGCTGATTCCTGACAGTAAATTCAAAACGCAGATTTCTTTTCTGATTTCCTGCATTTTTGCGATAAGCCTTTTATCCGGGTTTGATGATATATCTTTTTTTACTTCCTTTGATTTTGACAATCTTGAATCTGTGGAAATAGTTGATTTCAGCGATAAATTATCCGAAGAAGCGAGAAAGGAGGCGGCAAAAGCAGTACGGCTGAAAACTGAAAAGCTACTTTCTGATAACGGGTACAGCTTTGAAAAAGTTTACGTTATTGCTCATATAAACGGTGCGTTCTGCATATCTATTAGTGAAATCGAAATTGTATTTGCTTATACTGAAGCAGAAAAAAGGATCGATCAGGCGGTAAGTCTTGTAAGCAGGGAGGTAGGTAATGATATTGTTGTCAGATACAGCTTGATACAGAAAGAAGGTCAATAAGAAAGAAAATCAAAATGAAAGATATTTTTAAATCAGATTTATTTTTGAAAATTGCAATTATAACAGGCTTTGCGGTGCTTCTGATTGTATTTTTTACATCTTCCAAAGGGAGTTATATCCAGAATGATGATGAACACACTAAGTCGGAAAAACAGCTTATATCGATGATATCCCTGCTTTGTAAAGATGGAGAGGAGCCTGAAGTGATGATCAGGACGGATAAGGACGGACTTACCGTAGTGGGTGTAGGAATAGTAACCGAATCGGCAGAGGATCCTGTTATAAAAGAAAAAATTCTGGAGCTCACGTCAAAAATACTCGACGTGTCGCCTGCCAGAATATGTATCACTATATAAAAAAGAGAGGTATTATAATGAAAAGACCAAGAATAAACCTTATTATCGGAAAAAAGCATCTGATTATTGCGGGACTTGCGCTTGTGTTGTCGGTGGGACTTTATGCAAATTTTGCCCTTGCAGATAACGTACAGACGGTTGATAATAAGACTGAAAACTACGGAGACGTGACCTTCGTATCTTCACAGCAGGGTAGCGCTGATAAAAATACCGATACTACAGAGGATATAAAGGAGACAGCCGCAGACGAATATTTTGCAAAGGCAAGAATTGATAAGAAGAACAGTCGTGCAGAAGCTACCGAGGTTTTGAAATCCATCTACAACGGCGGTGATCTTACAAAGGATGAAATGCAGGTTGTAGCGCAGGATACTATGAAGATGACCGAGCTTATGGAGGCTGAAACCAAAATAGAAACGGTTCTTAAAGCACAGGGCTTTGAAGACGTTCTGTGCTATCTCAGCGGAACCTCTGCAAATATAATTGTTAAGACTCCATCGCTTGACACAGCCGGAGCGGCTAAGATAAAGGATGCATTGTTATCCGAGGTTGAGCTTACGAGCGACAATATAACGATAGTTGAAGTTAATTAAATAAACGGGGATGCCAAGGCATCCCCGTAAGCTTTTGTATTATTTTAGGAAGCGCTGTTACCGCTCTTGATAAGGCCGTTGTAGTAATCTACCTGCTGTAAGATAGCACCACTGTTAGCTTCTCTGAGCTGTGTCCATGACATATCAAGATAATCTTCTACGTTGTTGAATAATACAGCACCGAGCATATTCTTGATGATGGTTGCTGTGTTGTCGTCAAGACCGTAGGGCTGGTCGACGATACAGCTGAACTTTTCTACGTCCTTGAACTGCTGCATGAATTCGTACATTTCATCTGTGTACTTCTTGTTCTTCATGATACTTTCCTTGGTTGTTTCTGCAAGTGCATCGTCTGTTACACTGAGTCTGCAGCAGTTGATGAATACAGAAGCCTGTTCAACGTGCTTGGAACCAGCGGGAACAAGATAACCGAAAGTGCTCATTGAGTAGTAGTAATCATCAGCGTTGGGATCTCTGGGGAAAGGAACGAAGAAGATGTCCATTGATGAACCCTTCTTTTCAGCTGCTACCATTCTCTTAGCATAGTTGGTGATAATCCAGCCGCCCATACCCTGGAATGCATTGAGACCGTCTGTGATAGGCTGTTCAGATACGTCCATATAAGTCTCTGCAAAGCCTGCCAAACCTTCCTTATAAAGATCCTGCATAAAGGTTGTTGCTCTTTCTACATCTGCGTTTACTAAGTTGCATACGAGTGTACCGTCATCCTCGATTGTGAGGAGAGGAGTACCTGTAGAGTCGATGAAGGATGTAGCTGAATACTGACCTGCACCGTAAAGACCAAGTCTGCCTTCCTGGCTGTCTACGAACTTCTGGCAGCATTCCTTGAATGTTGACCATGTCCAGTCACCGCTTTCGTAAAGCTCCTTAGGATCGTCAATACCTAATTCTTCAAAAAGACCTCTGTTGTAGATGAGGAAGTAGGGAGATACATCGTAGCTCCATGGATAGTAGTAGTTGTGACCGTTCCACTTGAACTTGTTTATGTAGTCTTCAAGACCTGACCACTGAGGAGCAGAAAGATCCATAACATCTTCTAAGGGTGTGTAAAGGTTCTTGGACATCATAAGAGGGAATACGTTATCCTGATAGTCAACAAGGTCAGGAGATTCGCCGCTGGAGATTGCCGCTGTCAGCTTTTCAAGTATCTGAAGGAAGTTTACTATTGTTACTTCGATGTCACAATTGTAGTTTTCCTGGAAATACTTGTATGCAGGCTTAATGTCACCTGCTGTTCTGAGGTCGTAGTTACCCATGTAAATAAGTGTTGCAGGTTCTACTTCCTCACCGGCATCAATGCTTATGTTGCCGATGTCAACGGGGTTATCGATTTCGTCATCGATGGTTGTTTCGGTGGTTGTTTCAGGCACAGAAGTTGTTGTGCTTGTATCCCCGCCACCGGAGCAGGCAGTTGCTGTGAATACTGTAGATACAGCTAAAATACCCGCTAAGATTCTTTTGATTTTCAAACTAATTACCTCCATTTTCTATTATTGCATTTGTTGTGCAATCGTTTACAACACTATTCTATCATATATTTACACATTCTTCAAGTAGCATTATAATCAAAGTTGTATAAATTTTTTTGTCTAAAATAGACAAAAAAATTCGGTTAATATTGATATATTAACCGAAAACTTTTTATTTATCAGAAATCTATATTGTTTACATCTGAATTTGCGAGCTGAATTTCCTTCTTCGGAATACGCTTTAAGGGAGAGTACACAAACTTCTTGCAAGAATCGTAAGTTTTTACAACACCGAATTTCTCGCACTGAATCTTGTCGTCACCAAGCGCTGATCCCAACTGACAGTATTTGCATGAAGGCTTAATGTTGTTTCCGAATAATTTTTTCTTAGCCATATTATGTACACCACCATTCTGAATGTTATTGCATATATAATTATCCTTATGTATTATAACATACTTTTTTCAATAAATCCAGTCTTTTTTAAAAAAATTTTAATATTTTTTAAAAATTTTTATCTGATCGGATAAATATGCTATTAAAATCAATGACATAGAGCCTACGGAAAACAGCACTAACGGATTTTCAATTGTCAGCATAGGAGATTTTACGTTTGTTGCAGGTATATATGCTTCAAAATCTGAAATTTCCGTAATCACAAAGCATATAGCTGAGCTTAAAGCAGAAGGGATAAGCCTAAACAAAGCGAATCGGAAAAATCTGACTGTGCCGTCCGCTATAAGGTATATCTGAAAGATAACGCAGAGTCCTCCGAAGGAGATGAAAAACGTCATCAGCCATAGAGGTGTAGTGGCGTCGAGGGTGCATATATTGGTTACTTCTATAATTGATTTTACATATCTGAATGCGGTGGTATCGCATAAAGCGTTTTCGGTAAGGCAGGAGAAAAGATCTGTAGCTATATTAAAAACTATCATAGAAAGACAAATAATCATAATAGCCTTAGCAGAAGAAAGGAGAGCGGAAGATACTATTTTACCGCTGGTATCGGTTTGTCTGTTTAGCAACGGGTTATTATCTTTTTCTTTTCTTGTTATGAATATTATACATATTATATTGCTTATTGTACAGGACAGAAAAATTATCAGTCCTGCGGCAGAGCTGTTGTATACAACGTTTCCTGCTATGCCGATTATAAAAGCAGGACCACTTGCATAACAGTAGGGGGATATTTTGTGCGCAACTTCGGTATAATTTTTATTTTGCGAAACAACTTCCTTCAGCATTTTAGTTCCTACTGGATATCCGGCAATAAGACTCAGTACGAGAACTGAAAAAAGCTTTCTATCAAGCTTTATAAATCTCCTTGATAAATACCACAGAGGTGCGGTTATTATTTCAGAAAGCCCGCTGTTTATGAGAAAGGTGCATAGTATCATATATGCAAATATGGACGGAATGAGGGTTTTCGTACATATTTCTATACAATGACGTATAGTCTCGGCGGTATCCTTGCTGTATATTATAAGGGTTATGAGAAGGAAAACCATAGCGATAGAAATCAGTATATTTTTAACTTTTACGGTCATGTCTGCTCCTTTGTGATTCTGACATCATTTTTTAAAATTTCAAGCATATAAATCTATATTAAGGAGTTGATGAAAAAATGAATGTAAATAAGCTTGCCCTGAAGTATGATAAGCTGAAAAATATGACAAGACGGCATTCTTTTATTTATATAAGTGATGACGGATGTGTAAACGTCGAATATTGTCATAAGGTTTTAAAATTTGAAAAGGAACAGATTATATTACAGCTTGCAAAATCTGAAGTAAAAATAATAGGTCTGGAGCTTCGTATGGAGAATTATGGCTATAAGAACGTAAGGATATACGGGAAAATACACAGTATTCAGTTTGATGAAAGCGGCAGGGAGGATAACAGTAGTGAAGAGGAATAAGAAAAATTACGGCTTTGCATACGTAAGATTCGGAGGAATAGGGGGCTTTCAGGAAAAATTCTTGTCAGCGCTTATCGAAAATGATATTGAGCTATACGACATTTCAGAAGACAAGTGTGTGATTTCTGCACTTGTAAAGGCGTCGGATTACTTTTTTATATGCAAGCTTGCAAAAAAATACGCAGTCAGGATAAGAGTAATAGAAAAGCACGGTTTATATTTCAGATTGTATGGCTACAGACAGCGCTGGGGACTTATCATAGGACCTATGTGCTGTGCTGTTGTTATTCTGATTCTGTCACAGTTTGTCTGGGATATAAGAATCACGGGAAACGAAAATCTGTCAAGGTCACAGCTTTACAGTCTTGCAAATGATTGCGGAATATATCCCGGTGCTTACGTACATAATTTTTTGGTAAGCGAATGCGAATGCAAGGGACTGGCTGATATAAAGCTTCTATCCTGGATAAGCGTTGAAAGAGAGGGAAGTCGTATATATATAAAGGTGAAGGAAAGGGAACCATTGAAGGTTGAAGAGATACCTGCGGAGATGCCTTGCAATATAGTATCGGACTATGATTGTCAGCTTATCTCTGCTACTGTAAAAAGAGGTGTAAAATGTGCAGAGGTCGGAGATGGTATAAAAAAGGGACAACTGCTGATAAGCGGCGCCGTGGATAATAACAACGATGGTATGATATATGTTCACGCTGAAGGTGAGCTTGTTGCACGGTGTTATCAGACGGAAGAATTTTATCTTCCTTTTACTCAGGAGAAAAGAAAACCCCTTTCTGAAAATAAGTATACTACGTATTTTATGTTCGGTGACTTTTCCGTCAGATCTCCCTTTGATAACGTAGAAATATCGGAAAGTGATGATATAAGCTACAGGGAGGAATACGGTTACGTTAATATTTTCGGGATAAAAACGCCGTTGAGATATAAAAAAGGCATATATACTTTTTATGAAAAAGAGCAGGTAACGTACAGAAGAGAGGACGTAGTGAAGCAACTGAATCAGCAGAGAGCTGATTTTGAGGCGAATTTTCTTCGGGATGACAAGGTCGTATCAGCCGAAAGTGAGTTTGTCAGCGAAAAAGACGGAATAAGACTGAGAGTAAAATATACCGTTGACCGAAATATAGGAGTAAAGCAAAAAATAAGTCTGATTTATGAATAAAGCAAAAAAATAGACGTTTTATATTGAAAATAACGCTTGTTTGTGCTATAATATCAATATATATGCATTTTTTTGAAAGGAAAATTTTATTATATGACAGAAAAAGCTGTATCTGTTTCGGATATGGGACAAATGAGTGCTTTATTCGGTGATTTTGATGAAAATATCAATATCATTCAGAAGGAATATAAGGTATCTATATATAGCCGTGACGATGAGGTGCGGATAAAGGGCGATGAAAATGCCGTACAGAAAGCCTGCGAGGTTATAACGCTCCTTATCGATATGCTCACAAAGGGAGAGACGCTTACAGATCAGAGTATCAGATATGCTATATCTATGGCTAACGAGGGTAAGGGTGAGGAGCTTGAACAACTCAGCAAAAGCTGTATTTGTGTAAGCCATACGGGAAAACCCATAAAGCCCAAAACCGTAGGTCAGAGCAGATATGTGGAAGGAATAAAGAAGAATACGATAACCTTCGGTGTAGGTCCTGCGGGTACGGGTAAGACCTATCTTGCGGTAGCTCTTGCAGTAAGAGCCTTCAAGGCACACGAGGTACAGCGAATCATTCTTACAAGACCTGCTGTGGAAGCGGGTGAGAAGCTTGGTTTTTTACCCGGCGATCTTCAGAACAAGGTCGATCCTTATTTAAGACCGCTTTATGACGCTTTATTCGATATGATGGGTGCGGAAGCTTTCCAGAGAAATATGGAGAGAGGCTGTATCGAAGTAGCTCCTCTTGCATATATGCGAGGCAGAACGCTGGATGACAGCTTTATAATACTTGATGAGGCGCAGAATACAACACCCGAACAGATGAAGATGTTCCTTACAAGACTCGGCTTTAACAGTAAGATGGTAATAACGGGTGACGTTACGCAGATAGACCTTCCCGATTCAAAGCGCTCCGGACTTGTGGAGGCTACAAGGATACTGAAGAACATCGAAGGAATAACTATAAACCGCTTCAGCGAAAAGGACGTAGTGCGTCACAGACTGGTTCAGGATATTGTAAGAGCCTACGAAGCTTATAACGAAAAGAAATTACAGGACGGTAAAAAGATATGATTAAGGTCATAATGTCATTTCATAACGATCAGAAGGCTATTGAGGTACCCAAGGGACTTCGTACAACAATAAGACGCTGTGTTGCACAGACTCTTACACATACCGAATTCGAGGGAGATATAGCTGAGGTTTCGGTTACTCTTGTCGACAACGAAACAATAAAGCGACTCAACAAGGAGTTCCGTGACAAAAACAAGGTAACGGACGTAATCTCTTTTCCTCTCGGCTTTTATGATGAGTATGATATCAATCCCGAAAACGGTGCATATATGCTCGGAGATATAGTTATTTCCATGGAAAAGGCTCATGCGCAGGCTATAGAATACGGTCATTCTCTCATTCGTGAGGTGGCTTTTCTGGCTACTCATTCTACACTTCATCTTCTTGGCTATGATCACGAAAACGATCCTGACGGTGAAGCTGTAATGTTCAGATTGCAGGACGAGATACTTGACAGTCTCAACATAACAAGAGCCACAGAATAATATGGAGTTTTTTAAAAAGCTGTTGAACAGCTTCAGATATGCCGCAAACGGAATTTTTTTCTGCATAAATCACGAAACAAATATCCGTATCCATATAGTAGCTACGATATGCGTGTTGTTTCTGTCGGCTTTTTACGAGTTTACAAAGGAACAGTATATACTGCTTATACTGACTTGTCTTATCGTTATATGCACGGAAATGATCAACACGGCAATTGAAGTTGTTATTGATAAAATGTCTCCTGGATATTCGCCACTTGCCAAAATCGGCAAGGATATTGCGGCTGGAGCGGTATTTCTGTCTTCGGTTGCGGCGGTGGTAATAGGCGTTATTCTGTTCGGAGATATTGAAAAGCTAAAGATGGTGTTCCGCTTTTTTGCAGAGGATATAGGCAATCTTGCGATGCTGCTGGGAGTAGCCTGCATATTCTATCTGTTTATTGCAAAGGGTGGAAGAAAAAGAAATATAAAAGGAAAAAATAAAAATGGAAACTAAATCAGCATTTATTGCTATAACAGGACGCCCCAATGCGGGTAAATCCTCGCTTACAAATCTTCTTGTCGGAGAAAAGGTTGCTATAGTAAGTGAAAAGCCTCAGACTACAAGAACAAGAATAAACGGTGTGCTTACAAAAGGTGAAACTCAGTACGTGTTCATAGATACTCCCGGTATGCACAAAGCGAAGAATAAGCTGTCTGATCAGATGGTAAAATCAATAAGAGAAAGTATTACCGACGTAGACGTTATCATTCTTATGGTGGACGGCACCAAGAAAATTTCTCCGATTGAAAATAATCTTATCGAAAGCTTCAAAGCTAAAAATACGGACGTTATTCTGCTTATAAATAAGATTGACCTTATAAAGGACAAGACATCCCTTCTTGAAACTATAAAAAACTACAGCGAGCTATATGATTTCAAGGAGATAATACCTGTAAGTGTTAAAAACAGAATCGGAACGGATGCTATTATGCCTGTTCTTGAAAAATATGCCAAGGAATCCGTTCATTATTTTGATGACGATCTGCCTACAGACCAGACGGAAAAGGTATGGCTCGCGGAGCTTGTAAGAGAAAAGATATTACGCAATATGCAGGAGGAGATTCCTCACGGTGTAGCGGTTTATATTGAAAGCCTTGAAACCCGCCGTCACAGAAGCGGTAACGAAATCGTGGATTTAGGCGTTGTTATCGTTTGCGAGAAGGCTTCTCACAAGGGTATGATAATAGGTAAGCAGGGAACTATGCTGAAAAAAATCGGCTCTCTTGCCCGTATTGACATTGAAGAATATTTCGGATGCAAGGTAAATATGCAGATATGGGTAAAGGTCAAGGAGGACTGGAGAAACAAGGAATCCGCCATAGCGGATTTCGGACTCAGGGTTGACTGATATTAAGAAAGGTTTTTTATGCTAATCACTCTTAACGGAATCGTTGTTGGAGAACGGGTTATAGGAGAAAACAGCTGTTTTCTTGATATTTTTACCGATAAGCTCGGCATTGTTGAGGTTATGGCGCATGGCGTAAAGAAAATCGGCGGTAAAAATTCGGGTGCGGCGTCTCTTTTCAGCTACTCTAAATTCTGTCTGAAAAAAAGCGGAAGCAAGTACACGATAAACAGCTCCGAGCCAATCTGTAGCTTTTACGATATATGTAAATCTATTGAAGGCTTATCCCTTGCAAGCTATTTTGCGGAGATAATAAGATATTGTGCTACTTCTGAAGAAGACCATACCGAGCTATTGCGATTTGTCTGCATGACTTATTATCATCTGCAGAAGGGAAAATTATCGCTTCAGTTTATAAAGGCTGTGTTTGAATTCAGATTTATTACCCATATAGGCTTTATGCCGGATCTCAGAGCCTGCAAGGAATGTATATGCTATGATAGTGATGAAATGTATTTTCTGCCTGATGAGGGCGCTTTGTATTGCTCTGATTGCTATGAGGAGTGCAGGGGAGATATAGGAGAAGCAAACGCTTTTTTGCTTAATCCTACGGTGCTTCATACCTTAAGATACGTGGCGTATTCGGATATAGAGAAGCTTTACAGATTTTCTGTATCAGAGCAGAATGAGAGGATATTCTCCGCTATAGCTGAATTCTATCTTCTGACACAGCTTGGAAGAGGCTTCAAAACTCTTGATTATTATAAAAACATCAGCTTTAATTTATAAAAGGAAAAGGAAATGAAAAAAGAATATAAAAAACTTGAGCTGGACAAGGTTCTGGTTCTTTTGTCCGAGCAGGCGTATTGTGACGTCTGCAAGGAGGAGATACTTAAAATTACACCCAGCTTTGATATTGATATGGTGAAAAGCGAAATCGCCAAGACCGGTGACGCTTTTACGTTATCGTCAAAATTCGGTACACCGAGATTTTTTAACATAAAAGATATATGCTTCAGCGTCAAAAGAGCGTCACAGGGCTCTACGCTGTCTCTTCGTGAGCTTCTTGATATAGGACTGGTATTAAGAGAGGTGTCAGGTCTTGTAAGCTGGTATTCGCAGTGCAGTAGCATTGAATCCTCCTTATCGGAATATTTTTATATGCTGCAGGAAAACAAGCATCTTGAACAGACTATCTCAAACTCGATAGTATCAGAAGAAGAAATATCCGATTCTGCAAGCCCTGAGCTTTCAAGAATAAGACGGGCTATTCATAAAAAGAGTCTTAATATAAGAGAACAACTGGACAAGCTTATAAAAAACAAGACAAATCAGAAATATCTGCAGGAAAGCCTTGTAACAATGCGTGACGGCAGATTCGTTGTTCCTGTAAAGACGGAATATAAATCTGAAATCAGCGGTCTTGTACACGATTCATCCCAGACGGGTGCAACTCTTTTTATAGAGCCTATGAGCGTTGTAGAGGCGAATAACGAAATAAGAGTTCTGCAGTCCCGTGAGCAGGAGGAGATCGAGCGCATCATAAAGGAAATGTCAGAAATGGCGGGAAATTTCTCTGAAGCGATGATAAGGAATTATAATACTATCCTGAGACTTGAAATTTACTTTGCAAAGGCTAATCTTGGTGCAAAAATGAAGGCTGTTATCCCTGAAATCAGCGAAAAGCCCTGCTTCACGCTGAATAAGGCGAGACATCCTCTTATCGATAAGGATAAGGTCGTACCGATTACGTTGGAGCTTGGTAACAGCTATTCTTCGCTTATCGTTACAGGTCCCAATACGGGTGGTAAAACTGTTTCTCTGAAGACTGCGGGATTACTTGTGCTGATGGCTATGTGCGGTATGATGATACCTGCAAGTGATAACAGCGTAATAGGTATGTTTGATGAGGTTTACGTGGATATAGGCGACGAGCAGAGTATCGAGCAGAGCTTGTCTACCTTCTCATCCCACATGACCAATATCGTAAAGATACTTAAAACAGCAGACGAAAGCTCTCTTGTATTACTGGATGAGCTTTGTTCCGGAACAGATCCTGTAGAAGGCTCTGCTCTTGCGGTTTCTATATTAAAGGAGCTTAAAAGCAGAGAATGCAAGCTTCTTGCAACAACTCACTATCAGGAAGTCAAGATGTATGCTATTGAGACAGAGGGCGTAGAAAATGCTTCCTGCGAGTTTGACGTAAAAACCTTACAGCCGACATACAGATTTATAGTAGGTATGCCCGGTAAATCAAACGCCTTTGCTATTTCTTCAAAGCTTGGTATAGACGAATATATCATAGAAGAAGCAAAACAACTTGTAAGTACTGAAAATAAGCGCTTTGAAGAGGTTGTAGAAGCTCTTGAAAAGTCAAGGCAGGAGCTTGAAAAATTAAAATCTGCAGTAAAGGCTGAGGAAAGAAAGTCAAAAGAGCTTACAACCCAGCTTGAAGAACAGAGAGAACGTCTTGAAAGGGAAAAGGAAAAGGAGCTTCAGGCTGTTCGTAACAAGGCTATGAGCATTATCGAAGAAGTGCGTTTTCAGGGCGATTTACTGCTTGAAGATTTAGAGCAGATAAGAAAGCAGAAGGAAAGCGCAGACTTTTCGCAGAAGGTAAAGGGTGCTCGTTCACGGATAAATTCCGCTATGAACAGTATGTATGATACTGCAAACCCTATTTCTGAAAAGAAAATCGAGCATTACGTCCTGCCAAGACCTCTTAAAGTTGGCGATACCGTACTTGTGGTGGATCTGAATCAGGAGGGTACGCTTACAAGACTTCCCGATGCAAAGAATATATGCTTTGTACAGATCGGTTCGATGAAATCAAAAACCAAGATGGAAAATCTCCGACTTATAGAAAAGAAGGAAAGTAAGAAGCAGACGACTCCCAAGGTTACCAAAAAGACCGAAAGCAATTTCACCAGAAAGTCAGGTATGGAGCTTGACATCCGTGGAATGATGGGCGACGAAGGCGTTATGGAGGTTGACAGATTTATAGACAGCTGTCTTATGAGCGGTATATCTGTGATCACCATAATTCACGGCAAGGGTACGGGTGCTTTAAGAAGCGCTGTACAACAGTTTTTAAGACGAAATCCCCACGTAAAGACCTTCCGTGACGGTACTTACGGCGAAGGTGATATGGGTGTTACGGTAGCAGAATTAGGATAATTTTTGAAAGGCGGTGTGGCAAATGAAGGAGCTTGAGACGAAACGGCTCAGACTGAGATATATTACAGCGGATGACTGTGACGATATATATAGCAGATGGGCAAGCGATCCTGAGGTTGCCAGATTCGTCACCTGGAAGCCGCATCAGAGTCCTGACGTTACAAAGGCTGTAGTTGATTTCTGGCTTAAGGATTATAAAAATGAGAATTGCTACCGATACGGCATAGAGCGAAAGGCTGATAGTGAGCTTATGGGTATGATTGACGTAGTGGGATACCACCACGGAAAACCCGTTATCGGCTATTGTATGGGTAAAGCGTATTGGAATTACGGATATATGACCGAAGCGCTTGAAGCGGTTGTAAATCAGCTTTTAGCTGACGGATATAAAGAAATCATAGTAGAAGCCGTAAAGGATAATACGGGAAGCAACCGTGTTATAGAAAAGAATGGCTTTAAGCTGGTTGACGTCAGGGAAGCGGAATTATCTTCTGTAAAGCCACAGATGGTTACGATAAACTCCTACAGATATTATGCTGAAAGCAATGAGCAATAAGCGGCGAATACTCATTTTTCTGTAAAGCTATTGATTTTTATGCCGATTTATGATAAAATTATTCATTGTTATGAGATAAAAAAGAACAAAAGGAAAATAAAAGAAAGGTAAGACAGATATGCCAATAAATATACCAAACAATCTGCCTGCGTTTTCTACGCTTGTAAACGAAAAAATCTTTGTAATGTCCGACGAAAAGGCGTCAAAGCAGGATATAAGACCGCTTAAGGTGGCTATAGTGAATCTTATGCCCACAAAGATAGTTACTGAAACCCAGCTTTTAAGACTGCTCAGTAACACGCCCCTTCAGGTAGATATTACTCTTATAAAGACAGAAACCCATAACCCTAAGAATACCTCTCAGGAGCATCTGATAAATTTTTATACTACCTTCAATGAGATAAAGGATCAGTATTTTGACGCTACTATCATAACGGGCGCACCTGTAGAGCTTCTTGATTTTGAATCGGTAAACTACTGGAAGGAATTATGCGATATTATGGAATGGAGCAAGTCCCATTCCTTCAGTACGGTGCATATCTGCTGGGCGGCATTTGCAGGACTTTATTATCACTATGGACTTCAGAAGAGAGTGCTTGACAGAAAGATGTTCGGTATTTTCCCTCATAAGCTCTGCGTAGAAAATCATCCCTTATTAAAGGGTTTTGATGATATTTTTATGGTGCCTCATTCCCGTTATACAGAGGTGAGCATTGAAGATATACAGAACTGTCCCGAGCTTAAAATGCTGGCATATTCCGATATTTCAGGCGCATACATAATAGCTGACAGTACAAACAGACAGATATTCATTACCGGTCACGCTGAATATGACAGAGATACACTCAAAACCGAGTATATGAGAGACGTGGATAAGGGACTGCCGATAGACGTACCCTATAATTATTTCCCGGATGATAATCCTAATTTAGTCCCTCCTTTCTGCTGGAGAGGACATGCCAGTCTTATGTATTCAAACTGGCTCAATTTCTGCGTATATCAGGAAACACCCTTTGACCTGACACAGATCAAGCCGTTATAAAAAAGTTACACCCCACAGATTTTAACGTCTGTGGGGTGTGGTGTTTATATTTCAAGTGAAAAATGGTAGTCAATATGTTCTTTTGAAAATTCGTGATTAGATTCTAATACATATAAATTAACAGTGTCGTAGTAGTGTCCGTAATCACTTACACTAACACCATTAACATAATTAGATAAAAGAATATCGCCATCAAGAGTGTTACTCC
The DNA here is from genome assembly GCA_017465545.1 of Ruminiclostridium sp. Classification (GTDB taxonomy): domain Bacteria; phylum Bacillota; class Clostridia; order Oscillospirales; family Ruminococcaceae; genus Ruminiclostridium_E. Next base: position 18,221 of record JAFTVY010000055.1, on the reverse strand, counting down.
ACATGTGTACTTTTAATATACCATCAATTCTTGATTTATCTGGCTCGCCATACAACTCTTTTAATTTGTTAAAAAACATATCATAATCAGGGCATTTCTTTTCTTTGCAGAATTCGAAGTGCCCCATAGAATACTCACCACCGCCCCATAAATTAAATCCATATACATCATGTAATTCTACAGATGTCTGAACCTCATATAGTAAAGTTATTCCTTGTTCGGTACTATAGCAACAGCCGTTATAGGGTAGCGTTATACCAAACAGGTTAAAATAGTCGCCGTACGATAAGTATTTGCCGCCTTTTTCTCCAAATTCCCATCCGTAATTATAATAAAAGCCTTCATTTTCTAACGGCTCACCTAATTCTACTAATGTTTTTCCCCACAATTTATCAAACCCTTCGCAATGCCCTGTCGGAGTATCATCAGGTTTTTCAGTGGCTATGGTTGTAGTTTCTGGTGCCTTTGTAGTAGTTGTTGTGGTGGTTTCAGGCTTTGGTGTAACTGTAGTTTCGGGTTTTTTAGATGTAGTTGTGGTAGTTGTTTCGGGCTTTGGTGTAGCAACAGTTTCAGGCTTTTTCGTTGTGGTGGCTGATGTAGTAGTTTCAGGCTTTGGAGTAGATTCTGTTTCTGTTACTTTTGTTGTGGTGGTAGTAGTTTCTGTTGTCGTTTCAGCTACAGAATTTTCTTCAGTTTCAGGTTTCTTTGTAGACTCCGACTTGCTTTCCGAATCAGCTATACTTGTTTCCTGCCCGCTTATAGCTTCATCAACGGAGTTTTCAACCTGACCTGCTGTTTCGGGAACAGAAGACAAGACGGATTCGTCTTCGGGCGTTCCGCAGGAACAGAGCAGGGAAACGGAAAGTAAAAGACATACCGCTTTAAGTAAGTGCTTTTTCATGGTTAAAATTCCTTTCAAAATAAAAAAGTGCGCAGCCGAAGCCACGCACCGAAAAATGCAAAGCTCCGATTGCTGCGACACAATTCTGCTATTCATAGGAATGCAAGAAAAGAGCATGCACTTTTACCATGAAAGTAAAAATAGCATTCCCATACGAATAGCAAAATATTGAATTGTGTCGCACTTTTATTTTAACACAAAGGGAGAATTTTGTCAATACGTTAACACCTTATCCTCAAGGAGAACGTGTCAGCATAGCTGACGGATGAGGTGCAAAAATCCGCCCCTGATTTCAGGAGCGGATTATCGTTATTCGTTCGTTTTATTCGGCAAGGTTCAGTACCCATTCGTTAATTTTTACCTTACCATCGTCACAAAGAACGAGAGTGAATTCTGCTCGCTTTCTGCTGTCGTAAATATCCGTATAGGGTACGCTTATCTTTGCGGTTGTTCCGTCGTTTGATAATATTTCAATTGCTGTGAGATTCCAGGTATTTTCGCCGGCGCTCTGGGCGTCTACGTTTATTTTAAGAACGCCGTCTTCATCCTTGAAGAAGGGAACGTCTCCGTTGAGAGCAATTTTATAGAAATTCTTTTCGCAATAATCTGCGGTGAAATATTTTTCTGTCTCTTCCTTCATAGCGGATATGCTGTTAAAATCCTTTATAGCGGCATATCTGAATCCGTTTTCGTCGGGAGCGAGAGAATTATAGTCATACTCTTCTGTATCTGCTTTGCAACGGAAATAGAGAGTGTATAAGTATTCCGCTTCGAGAATAAGCTCTTTTGCACTATTTATTGCCACGTCCTCTGTGATGGTTGTTATTTTGCTGTCTGAATTTTCGGTGCTTTCGGAAATCTCTGAGCTTACAGTACCGCCTGATGAATTATTATTGTCGGTTGTACAGCTACAGCAGACAGCTGTTATTAAAATACTTAAAATGATTGAAAGTGTCTTTTTCATAAATCTACCTCTCAAAAGGAATAGTAGTAACCTATTTCTTCATAGGTCTTCATAAATCTTTTTCTTCCGTATGAATAGCCATCCTGACGAAGCAGAATTTCAACAGAAGGATCGAATATGTAGGTTTCTCCGTCAATTACGATTTCAACCCAGGTGTGTTCGCTGAAGCCTACGTCGACGTTGCGGTGCAAACCGTATACCATTTTTGCCTCAAAGCCCAGCGCCTTGGCCGCAAAGGTGTAAGCGGCGGAATAATCGTAGCAGATTCCGTATCCCTTTTCAAAAAGGCTCAAAGCATACAGCTGTTCTGCAATATGCTGTTTGCTCTGTGGAATAAGCAGAACTCTTTCGGCATAATAAAGCTCTAACAAATATGCGTAAAGGGCATCCAGCTTTTCTTCGTCTGTCATTTTTTTATCTGTTATTTCATCCAGTAACGGGAAGAGAACAGCATCAAGAGGAAGATGACCGCTGGAAACGTAATCGTAGTTTTCGAGTCCCGGGATGCTATCGGGGACGCTTGGTTCATCGAAAGAGGATTCTGTAGTTGTGGTAGTTTCTATAGTTACTATCGTATCGCTGAGATAGTCATTGTGAATAAAGGTGCCGTCCTCAAGCTTTGAATATCCTGTATCAGTAGTAGCAACAATTACAACCTCATCGTTTATATCATAAAGCTTTACTGTTTCCGAGCCTTCTATAGCTTCAACCCGTGAATAACAGATAACAGTAAGATACATGGTCTTGTTTACTTCTGTTTCTTTCCAGGAGGGAACAGAGGAGTCGTCTTCGGGAGTTGTAACAGTGGTTCCGCTTTCCGACTGCGTTGTAGATTCCACTTTGGAAGAAGCTGTATCATCTGCCGAAGTGTCAGATTCGGGCTCTGATTTGTCGGGAGCTTTTGAATCTGTTGTGGTGGTTGAAGCTTCGGGCGTATTACTTACGTCTGAAGAACCGTTGTTTTCCTGTGTTGTGCAGGAGCATAGCATAGAAACAGCTAATATAAGACTTACTGCTTTCAGTAACGTTTTTTTCATATCTGGATATCCTTTCGCAATAAAGCAGGAAAATAAGGCATATGTAATAATTCGGAGTTTATTTACCGGGATGCAATTCTATATTCTGAAGTATAAGAAATGTAAAATACTGAATCGCACTATCTATTAATTTTACCACAAAAGAAGAATTTTGTCAATATAAATCGCTTGACGTGGAAAGCGTCGGATAACTTATATTTATTGGATTATTTATAAAAATCCGCCCCTGATTTTTTTCAGGAGCGGATGCTTTTTTACTTGATTTCCACAGGTTCAATCTTCCAGATTTCCTTTGCATAATCGTCAATAGTTCTGTCGGAGCTGAATTTACCTGAGAAGCACATATTTGCCCAGCATTTTCTTGCAAAATCGAGTCTTGCATTCTTATAATCGCTGTTTGCCTTAAGCTTTGCTTCTACGTAGCTTTCAAGATCGCCGATGAGGTAGTAATGATCGGGAACGTGCCAGCTTGCACCATCGGTAAGAGCAAAATAAAGTTCTCTGAAGTCACCTGAACCACCATCGCTCACCGTACCGTCGATAAGAGTGTTTATTACTCTTGCTATTCTTTCGTTTTTAGCAAGAAGCTCTCTGGGATCGTAGCTCTTCATTATCTTTTCAAGCTCTTCAACTCTTGCACCGAAGATGTAGTTGTTGTCTTCGCCTGCTTCTTCTACGATTTCTACGTTAGCACCGTCGAAGGTACCGAGTGTAACCGTACCGTTGAGCATAAACTTCATATTACCAGTACCTGACGCTTCTGTACCTGCAGTGGAAATCTGCTCTGAAATATCAGCGGCGGTAACCAGCTTTTCGGCATAGGAAACGTTGTAGTTCTGTACGAATATAACCTTTATAAGCTTGTTTACTTCCTCGTCCTCATTGATGATTCTGCCTATTTCGTTGATAAACTTGATGATAGCCTTTGCTCTTCTGTAGCCGGGAGCAGACTTTGCACCAAAAATGAAGGTAGTGGGGTAGAAGTCCTTGATACTGCCGTCCTTGATACCGTAGTAGATATAAAGAATGCTGAAAGCGTTTAAAAGCTGTCTTTTGTATTCGTGCAGTCTCTTTATCTGAATATCAAAAATGCTATCAGAATCAAGTCTTACGTTTTCTCTCTCTTCGATGAAATCGGCAAGCTGTCTCTTCTTTTCAGCCTTGATGTCTAAGAATCTCTGCATCATAGCGTTGTCGCCACGAAGATGCTCTAATTTTCTGAGCTGGGTGAGATCCTTTTTCCACTCTTCGCTGCCGAGCTGCTCTGTGATAAGAGCAGATAATTCCTTATTGCATAAAGCGATCCAGCGGCGGGGAGTGATGCCGTTTGTTTTGTTCTGGAAACGCTCGGGATAAAGCTCGTACCAATCCTTTAACACGTCATTCTTTAAGATTTCGGTATGAAGTCTCGCAACACCGTTTGTGTAAGAAGAGCAATAAACCGCCATTCTTGCCATATGAACAACATTGCCTGCAATCATCTTCATACTGTCGATCTTTGCTCTGGAAAGCTTTTTGCCGTACATATCAGCGATAAAGGCTTCGTTTATCTGTAAGATGATTTCGTAAATTCTGGGGAGTACCTCGCTTACGATGTCTATACCCCACTTTTCCATAGCTTCTGCCATAACTGTGTGGTTAGTATAGTTAAAGGTCTTCTTGGCAATTTCAAAAGCCTCGTTGAAGGAAAGACCTTCTGTGTCCACAAGTATTCTGATAAGCTCGGGAATAGAAATTACGGGGTGTGTATCGTTGAGCTGGATAGAAACCTTTTCGTAAAATTTTCTTATATCGTTGCCCTGTGCCTTGTATTTCTTTACAATGTCGGAAAGGGAAGCGGCACAGAAGAAATACTGCTGCTTGAAGCGTAAAATCTTGCCTTCTCTTGTATCATCGTTAGGATAAAGTACACGGGAAATATCCTCTGCCTTTATCTGTTCAGCGCTTGCACTTACGTAATCCTGATTGTTGAAAAGAATAAAGTCGAACTTCTTGACGGGTTCAGCCTGCCAGAGTCTTAACGTGCCGATATTCTTTGTATCGTAGCCGATAACGGGCATATCGTAGGGGACAGCTTTTACTGTCTGATCAGCAAAGGCAATTTCAACGGCCTCTGCTTCACATCTTTTGCTCCAGGCGTCACCATACTTTGTCCAGTCGTCAGCCTCTTCCTTCTGGAAGCCGTCAACTATAGACTGTTTGAAAAGACCGTATTTATAGCGGATTCCGTAGCCGTCAAGGGGAAGAGAAAGAGTAGCCGCGCTGTCCAAAAAGCATGCCGCAAGTCTGCCAAGACCACCGTTACCTAAAGCGGCATCTTCAATATCTTCCATTACCTTTACGTCTGCACCGAGAGAATTCAAAACCTCGTTTACGTCGTTTTCGATTCCAAGACAGAGAAGATTGTTATAGATAGCTCTGCCTACTAAAAACTCCATTGAAAAATAGCAGGCTCTTCTTGTATCGATATGTGCCTTTCTGCTGTTTTTCCAGTCTGCTGAAATCTGCTTCATAACCGCCTTTGAAAGTGCGTCGTGAAGCTGATAGCTTTCAGCCTTATCTGCAGTAACGTCATATTTTTCTGAAAGATTTGATATAACGTCCTGCTTTAACGTTTCCTTATTCATATTTACCTCCGTTATATATCTGAAATAATGCCGATAATAGCATTTGATACCAAAAAACCTTTTGCTGTAAGCCGTATTCCTGAATCTGTTATTTCTATATACTCTTTCGGAATAAGCTTGCAACGACTGAGAATCTGTTCTTTACCTATATTATATCTTGACTTTGCCGTTTTAAAGTCAATTCCTTCGGAAAGTCTTAATTTCAGCATCGCCCATTCATCATAGCCACCGGGATTTTCATCTGTTACGATGGTTTCCTGAAGGGGGCTACCGATAAATCCGTGAAGATTTCTGTCTACCGAAAAACGTTTGCCGTTATAATAAGAATGTGCCGAGGGACCTATTCCTATATATTCTTCGCAGTTCCAGTATTTTAAATTATGCCTGCTTTCGTAGCCTTTTAAAGAAAAATTGCTTATCTCGTACTGAAAATAACCATTCTGCTGAAAGTGGCTGACAGCCTTTAAATAGAATTTTGACATCTGTTCATCATTGGCAGGAGCAACCTTTTTTTTGGCGAAGGGTGTACCGGGTTCGATTTTCAGCATATACGCCGAAATGTGGCTGATTGGCATATCAGTCAGATAAGAAAGGGATTCATTAAGACTTTTTTCAGTCTGGAAGGGGATTCCGAGCATAATATCAGCTGATACGTTTTTAAAGCCTGCTTTTTCTGCGGCTAAAACAGCCTCAAGTCCTGATTTACTGCTATGCCGTCTGCCGAGAGCTTTAAGCTCATCGTCAACGCCACTCTGAAGACCAAAGGATATTCTGTTCACACCGCTTTGTTTTAATGAACAAAGTGAATTGAAATCGGTACTGCACGGGTTTGCTTCGATGGTTATTTCCGCATTATTCGTGATTCTGTCACCGATACTGTCTAAAATTCCGCATATCTCACGCCATAATAGTATGGGCGTTCCGCCACCGAAATAAACAGTATCAAAGGTTATATCAGAATAATAGTCAAGATTTCTTATAACCGCTTTTTTATATTCTTCCTTATATTCATCTGCATTCGCAAGGGAATAAAAGTCGCAGTAGGGACATTTTGACTTGCAGAAGGGAATATGGATATAAAGTCCTGTAGGCTTATTCATCAAGCTTTAATACCGCCATAAAGGCTTCCTGAGGAACTTCTACGCTACCGAGCTGGCGCATACGCTTTTTACCTTCCTTCTGTTTTTCAAGAAGCTTTTTCTTACGGGTGATATCACCGCCGTAGCACTTGGCAAGTACGTCCTTTCTCATAGCCTTTACGGTTTCACGGGCGATTATCTTACCGCCGACTGCCGCCTGAATAGGCACTTCAAAAAGCTGTCTAGGGATATTATCCTTCAGCTTTTCAGCAATCTTTCTTGCTCTTGAATATGCCTTATCTGCATGGACGATAAAGGAAAGAGCATCGACGATATCGCCGTTAAGCAGAATATCAAGCTTTACAAGCTTTGAAGGTACAAAGCCGGAAACCTCATAGTCATAGCTTGCATATCCCTTTGTTCTTGATTTTAATGCATCAAAGAAGTCGTACACTATTTCATTAAGAGGCAGATCGTAATGAAGCTCAACTCTGTTTAAGTCAAGGTACTTCATATCCTTGAATATGCCTCTTCTTTCCTGACAAAGATCCATAATATTACCTACGTATTCAGAAGGAGTATAGATATTTGCCTTTACCATAGGCTCTTCGGCAATTTCAATCTCTGAAACGTCGGGATAATTTGTAGGGTTATCGATATATACTGTTTCTCCGTCTGTCTTTGTGATTTTGTAAACAACCGAGGGAGCTGTTGTAATCAGGTCAAGATTGTATTCTCTTTCCAGTCTTTCCTGAATAATCTCCATATGGAGAAGCCCAAGGAAGCCACATCTGAAGCCGAAGCCGAGAGCTATAGACGTTTCAGGCTCAAAGGTGAGGGAAGCGTCGTTAAGCTGGAGCTTTTCTAGTGCTTCTCTTAAATCCACGTATTTTGCACCGTCGGCGGGATAAATACCGCTGAATACCATCGGGTTAACGTTTCTGTAACCTTCAAGAGGCTCTTCTGCTGGATTGTCATCAAGTGTAACTGTATCACCGACCTTTGTATCACCGATCGATTTAATGGATGCGGCAATATATCCAACCTCACCTGCACGAAGCTCGCTTGCGGTTTCAAGATTTTTTGCACCCATATAACCAAGCTCTACAACGTCAAAGGTTGCGCCGGTTGCCATCATTCTTATCTTATCGCCTACACGAAGAGTACCTTCTTTGACTCTTACGTGTACGATAACGCCCTTATATGAATCGTAATAGCTGTCAAATATAAGTGCCTTCAGCTTTTCGTCGGGATCACCCTTGGGAGCAGGAACGTATTTTACTACCTGTTCCATAACGTCCTTTATATTTATACCCATCTTTGCAGAAATAAGCGGAGCTTCGTCTGCGGGGATGCCTATTACATTCTCGATTTCTTCCTTTACCACGTCAGGCTGGGCAGAGGGGAGGTCTATCTTGTTGATAACGGGAACAACCTCAAGATTCTGCTCAATAGCAAGATAGGTATTGGCAAGAGTCTGTGCCTCAATACCCTGAGAAGCATCTACAATGAGTATTGCGCCTTCGCAGGCGTTTAAGGAACGGGATACCTCATAGTTGAAGTCAACGTGACCGGGAGTATCAATAAGATTGAAAACGTATAGATTTCCGTCGTCAGCCTTGTAATTCAGTCTTACGGCACGGGCCTTGATCGTGATACCACGCTCTCTTTCGAGCTCCATGTTATCAAGTATCTGCTCTTCCATCTCTCTGTGAGCTACAGTTTCGGTCTGCTCCAGGATTCTGTCAGCTAAAGTAGATTTACCGTGGTCTATATGTGCGATAATGCAAAAATTACGGATATTGCTTAAATATTCATTGTTTGACAAGCTGTTGTCCTCATTTCCTTTGAAAAATTTTAAACATAAAAATTATAGCATATTCTGAATAAAAAATCAAATAATATTTGCGAATTTCAAAGAAAAATCAAAAAATTATAAAGGATGTATTTGTTTTATGCCAAACTTCACCTTATCAGAGCTTAACAAACTATCGGAAATAGCGGAATGTGAAAGGAATATTTCCTATAAATACGAGGAATACAGCAGAACTGTTACAGATCCGCAGCTGAAAGATAAATTTCAGAAATGCGCCGCCGCACATAAGAATCAGTATACGTTGCTTGAAGAATTTATAAAGGGGTAGCTTATGGCTTATTCATACAACACTATATTCAGCAGTCTTTTGAAGGATGAAAGAGAGCTTTCAAAAAAATATGCAGATATATTATTATTGTCTGCGAAAGCGGATATACAGTCAAAGCTCCAGTATATTCAGCGCAGTAATAACGAAACTGTGGCAATGCTTCTGACCGAGGCTACCGGTAGAGGTTATAAAATTAACTGGTAATATTAATAAAAAGCTAAACTTTTCCTTTTATCTGCCGATATAATATCAAGAAGATATATTCTTCACAGCTTGAAAGGATGGTCGGCAAAATGATAAATCAGGTTAATAACGGCACAAAGGCAACAAACGTTTATGATAAACTCAAAGTAAACAAGCCTCAGAAAACCGAAAAGAAGGAAGAAACAACTGTACAGCTCAGCGAAACGGCACAGAAGTATCTTAAGGAATTAAAGGAAAAGTATAAGAACGTTGATTTCATTGTTGCCGATTTCGATTCTGACGAAGAGGCACAGAAGCATCTTTCGGGCGGCAAGGGTGAATATAACTGTGTTATCACTCCCGAAACCATTGAAAAGATGGCGACTGACGAAGAAGAAAGAGCAAAATTCGAGGGTATTATAGAAAATGCCATTACAGACCTTTCGGGCATAAAGGAAAAGCTCGGCGAGGATGCTGACAAGGTAGAAAGCTACGGTATAAGCGTTGATAGTGAGGGTAAGGTATCCTACTATGCTCTGCTCAAGGATGGTCTGAAAAAGGATGAGAGAGTTGAGCAGGCAAGAGAAAAGTCCAGAGAGAAAAAGGCTGAAGAGGCTGAAAAGAAGGAAAAGGCAGAGTTCAAGGAACGTCTTGTCAAGGCTTCTACCATCGAGGAGCTCATAGCTCTTATTACGGGTAAGACAGATGAAAACTCAAAGGACCGCATTGAAATAGGAAAAAATAACGATGAAGCGCTTAAGATAGACAGACTTGATTTCGGCAAGAAGCAGGAGGATGCAATCGAGGATTACGTACCTACTGCCGCACCTGCTGTAAAACGTCCGTTTGATTTTAAGGCATAGGTTAATATCGAGTAGAAAGCCAGGGGTGTATCCCTTGGCTTTTGCTTTTTTCATAAAAGGATATTACATTTGTCATATCAAAGTTATTTCAATTGTAACTACACAAAGAAATTTTTTTGTGTTAAAATAATGACAGAAACCCGAAAGGGAGTTAAGAAAGGAAATTTATCATGGCTTTTGTAGAAGTAAAAAAACTAATAAAGAATTACGGTGAATTCTGTGCGGTTGATAATCTCAGCTTTGAAGTAGAAGAAGGTGAGATATTCGGTCTTATCGGTCCCAACGGCGCAGGAAAATCAACCACTATAAACGTTATTACTACTCTTGATGATTTTAATGGTGGAAGCGTAACGATAAGCGGACTTGATATAGTAAAGAATTGTTCACAGATTCGTGGACTTGTAGGTGTTGTACCTCAGGAAATCGCACTTTATCCTTATCTTACAGCGCTTGAAAACGTAAAGTTTTTCGCATCCCTTTACGGACTGAAAGGTAAAGAGCTTCACGAAAGTGCAATGAAGGCGTTACAGTTCACGGGACTTGCTGACAAGGTGGATATGAAACCTAAGAAGATGTCAGGCGGTATGAAAAGAAGACTCAACATCGCCTGCGGAATAGCTCATCATCCTAAGCTTATAGTCATGGATGAGCCTACGGTAGGCGTTGACGCCCAGTCAAGAGAGCATATAATGAATTCTATACTTACCTTAAAGGAAAAGGGTGCTACGGTAATTTATACGTCACACTATATGCACGAGGTAGAAACCATCTGTGACAGAATAGCGATAATAGACCACGGTCAGCTTGTTGCAAGTGGTACGGAGCAGGAGCTTGTTTCTATGATTACCGATTGCAGGACTATAAGAGTAAAGACAAAATGGTCAGCCGATTTTGATGTAAACAAGCTTACAACCACGCTTTCGGCTTTACCCGGTGTAAACGGTGCAAGTGTTGACGAAAATGTCATTAAGATCGACGTAAAGCTTACGGAAAATGACTTTTCTTACATCATTGACGAGATAAGAAAGTTCGGTTTGCCGCTTATATCAGTAAATTGCGAGACTCCCGACCTTGATGCTGTATTCCTTGCTCTTACAGGTCACGATATCAGATAAAGAATTGAAAGGATAAAACTATGCTTAAAGTAGCAATAAAAGAAATGAAAGGCTATTTCAGAAGTCCTGTTGCAGTCTTTATGACGGTATTTTTCCCGTGTCTTCTGATTTACGTTCTCGGAACGATGCTCCAGAGCCTCGATATATCAGATCACAGTATCGGAGATATAAAAATACAGTATAATCTTTCCGATACGGATAAATACAATGCCGAAGCCTTTGAAAGCTTTATCACGGGAATTGATATGGTAAAGGCAGAAGAAACGTCTGATAAGGATAACGCCTTATCACTTACCGATAAGGGTGAAATAAACGCTTATATCGAGCTTCACGGCAGCGATATTAAAATGTTTACCGGTGATAACGATACAATCAACAGAGCGCTTAAATCCATGCTTGGATCTTATAATACGATGGCTGATACCTATAAGAATATCGCAATGGTGAATCCTTCAGCTTTGCAGGATGTTATCAGCAAGGATATTTCCGAAACGTCCTACGTTGAGCAGAACGGTCTCGGAGTTACAAGAAGCATGATTGACTATTACGCAGTTTCCGTTATCGTAATGATGATTTTTATGAGCGGTATCACAGGTCAGAGCGAAGTGTTCAAGGAAGAAAAGAATGCGAATACCTATTCAAGACTTCTTTTAACCACAACACCAAAGCTTTCGGTATTCTTCGGAAAGGTGATAGGCTCTATACCTATGTCGGTGATTACCGTAGGTGCAACGATGATTTTTGCAGTAGTATTCTTCGGAGCAAATTATTGTTCTGATATACTCGGAAACGTTCTTCTGGTAGTGATGTTACTGTCTGTTTCGCTTGCCGCTACAGCCTTAGGTACTGTGGCAGGACTTGTTATGAAGATTCCTGCGGCGTCAGTTTTAATGCCTATCTGCTGGCAGATGCTCTTTTTCTCAGGTACCTTCTCAAAGGAGATATTCATAGAAGGCTACAGCACAAGTCTTCCACCGTATCTTATTCAGCAGGCGGCATTTGATCTCACGTTATTCGGTGACGGATCGGGTGCGATAGTTGTTACTCTTGTAAGCCTTGCAATATTCGTGATACTTACTATAATCGGTGCGGCTGTGTTCGCAAAGAAAAAAGCAGTTTAACTGAAAGGAAATAAATATGAACAATATAGTTAAAATTTTCTGCGGAACACTCCGCAGGCTTAAAATAGCTATAATATTAGCTCTTATATGTGGTATTGCAGGAGTAGCTTTATATTTTCCCGGAAGAGGAACTGCAGACGTTTTTATGGCAAGTGAAAAGATTGATATTGCCGTGATCGATAATGATAAATCGGAGCTTTCGGAATGTATAAAGAATTACTTTAGTAATAAAGTAAATATGAATATCGTTGATGAATCCAAAGCAGAAAAATACAATGATATGTTGATTAATACCGATATTTCTGCTATAATAGAGATACCTGAAGGCTTTCAGCAAAGCGTACTTGACGGTAATATCAAAAAGATAATCAGCACAACTCTTGACGACTATGAAAATGCCGCTTACGTAAGCGTTTATATCGACGGCTTTATGCGTAGTGCCGAAACAGCGTCCGTAGCCGCAAAAGGGGATAAGGATATGCTTTTAAAGATATTATCCACCGAAGACGGTGCAGAGCTTACAACAGAAAGTGCGGTTGTTTCTTCAAGAGAAGCCCTTTACGTGCAGGCGGGCTATTACTTCTCATCAGGCTTTCTTACAATGCTTGTGTATGGTGTAGGAATCTTTGTAACTCTTGCCGTAATGGATGACAAGAGCTACGGTACCTATAACAGAATGAGAGCCTCTTCTGTAACGGGTATGCAGTACATTATAGGTACGTCAATGGCATCCTCAATTTCATCTCTGCTTGTAATGTTACCCGTTTTATTATTCCTTATAATTTCAGGTGCGGAAATCACCTTCAGCATACCTTACGTTCTTATTGCAAACGTGCTCTTTGCACTTATTTCCACAGCGCTTGCAATCTTTATAGCGTTACTTGTTAATGAAAAATCTACAATATTTATGCTTTCAGGTTGTATAGCAGGCCTTGGCTCAATACTCGGCGGCGCATTCTTCCCAATTACGGAAAGTGCAGGCCCTCTCAAATACCTTTCAATGCTTACGCCTCAGTTCTGGTTTACGGATTTAGTCGGCGGAAGTACGGCAAACCCCCTTATAAACATAACGATACTTGCTCTTTACACAGCGCTTTTATTCCTCGCTTCTGCGGTTGTATTCTCAAAGAGAGCAAAATAAAAAAGGAGAAAAGATGTCTTTACCGCTATTTTACCAGCTCGCAAAGGTAATATCACTTATTGCGGCAACACTTGTTACTATATCGGATAAGATGATGTCAGGCGATACGGTTATACCCGTACTCGCCTTTTCCTGCTTTTTTCTGATAGATTATCTGCTTATGTCAAGAAAGAAGCCGTACAAGAAGCTGACGCTTTGTTTAAACGCTTTGTCGCTTTTCTTTATATTCGTAACAGGTGTAAATAGCTACGTATACGTTATGCTGTTTACTGTCATAGAAATGATTGAATACCTAACGGAAGGAAAGTATTTCTATCATTTGTCGGGAATCTTTATTGCTATAATTTTATTTATTTTATCTCCTGAACCTATTGATATCGCTCTGTCAGTTATTCTCTGCGCTTTTCTTATCTTTTCAAGAGTGGTATATCAGATACTTGAAAATACAAGAGAAACACTTAGAGACAGCAGAAAGGAAATAGCCGCACAAAAGGAAAAGATAAATAATCTTGTAGCCTATACCAAGACGGTAAAGGATACTGCTGCCCTTGAAGAAAGAAGCCGTTTTTCCGTCAGAATACACGATCAGTTAGGACACGGAATTTCAGGCAGTATTCTGCTACTTGAGGCGGCAAAGCTTAGTATAAAGACAAATCCCGAGCAAGCGGAAAAATGTATAGAAACAGCTACTGAAAATCTGCGTAGCGGTGTTGACTCTATCAGAACGTCACTACGTCAGGAAAGACCTGACGTAAAATCTGTGGGTATGGCGGAAATAAAAGAGATACTTGACAAAACCAAGGCTGAGTATAACTTTGAAACCAATCTTTACATAGAGGGTGATACCGATTCTATACCTTTTACCATATGGAAATGCATAAAGGATAATCTTACGGAATGCATAACAAATACCCTAAAGCACTCGGACAGCAATAAATTTTCATTAAAAATTGCAGTTATGAACAAGCTGGTGAGAGCTGAATTTTACGATAACGGCAAAAATACGGGTAAGTTTGTCAAGGGAATGGGACTTACCGCAATAGAAGAAAGAACGGAGCAGGCAAACGGAAAATGTCTGTTTTTACAAAGGGACGACGGATTCCACACGGTGAATCTTTTTAAACTTTAAGGGAGATTTTTTTAATTATGAAGCTGATACTTTGCGATGATGATGCACTTATAAGAGAGGGACTGAAGCTGATAATTTCCTCACAGCCTGATTTTGAGATAATCGGTATAGGCAGTAACGGAAAAGAAGCTGTAAAGCTCTGCAGAGAAAACGAAATAGATATTGCACTTCTTGATATCCGAATGCCTGAGATGGACGGAATCGAAGCCGCAGAAATAATGCTGAAGGAGAATCTCTGTAAGCCGCTTTTACTCACTACCTTTGATGAGCAGGAGCTTATATACAGAGCACTTAAAGTGGGCGTCAGCGGTTACATACTAAAGAATACGCCTACAGACGGCATCTTCAATGCTATAAGAACTGTATACACGGGCGGAACCGTATTTCAGGAGGATATACTGCAGTATATCAGAGAATCAGCGGTAAAGAATTCAGGAAGCAGCGCTATTTTTGAGCTTTTATCCGAAAGGGAGCTTGACGTTGTAAAGCTGATCGCCGAAGGACTTTCCAATCAGGAGATTGCCGATAAGCTATTTTTATCCAACGGTACTGTAAGAAATTATATAAGCGTTATACTGGAAAAAACAGGACTTGAACACAGAACACAGATTGCAGTTAAATATCTGAAGGGGTGATATTTTGATAAAGCCTGCTACTTTAAAAGACACGGACACAGTTTTTGATATAACCCAGCAAACTATTGATGCGGTTTATCCCAGCTATTATCCTGCAGGTGCGGTGGATTTCTTCAAAAAGCATCACATCAGGGAAAGAATAGAAAAGGATATAGAGAATAAAATAGTCTTTCTTTGCATTGCAGATAATGAGACTATAGGAACTGTAACTATAAGGGATAACGAAATATTGCGGTTATTCGTATCGCCACAGCATCAGAAGAAAGGGTACGGCAGGGAACTGCTGGATTTTGCAGAAAATAAGGTAAGGGAAGAGTACAGCGAAATCGTTATAGACGCCTCATTACCCGCAAAAAGCATTTATCTGAAAAGAGGGTATAAGGAAATAAGCTATAACAAGATTCTTACTGATAACGGCGATTATCTGTGTTATGACGTGATGGTGAAGGAGTGTGTTAAATGAAAATACTTGTAATGAATTGTAGTCCTGTCAGAAATGGTGCGACTGCAGAAATAACCAAAATCGTATCCGAATATTTTAAATCTGATAACGTAAAAACTACTTGTATTGATGATTTTAACATATCCTTTTGTAAAGGATGCAGAAGCTGTCACAAAACTGCAAAATGCATTATAAATGATGATGTAAGCAAGATAATATCTCTTTATGAATGGGCGGATGTTATTATTTCAGTAGCGCCATCTTATTGGGCTGATATTCCCGGACAGTTTAAAGTTTTTATCGATAGATGTACTCCTTGGTGCAACACCCACGAACCTTACGCTGCAATCAGTAATGGAAAAAAGGGTTATTCTATAGCTCTCAGAACAGGACCAAATATGAAGGAATGCGAAAGAGTTATTTCCAGTATAGAACATTTCTACGGTCATCTGGAAATAGAATGTTGCGGAAGCTTAGGTTTATGTTCAGTAGAAAACAAGGAAGACGCTCAGCAGAAAGAAAAAGAAATTATAGAATTTTGTAATAAAATCAACTAAATAATTTTAAAGGCAGACTTACCGAAAGAGTAGGCCTGCCTTATTTTTATCATTTATTCAGCATTGGGGTATTCATAATCCCCATAATACGCAAGTTGTTCCTTATCAGCTTCCGAAAGATCATCACATAAGTCCGGAAACTGCTCGTATGGTATAGTTAACATATATTCAAAAACAAATTCGTCGCAAAGTCGATAAATAGGATAACCGCCCATCTTTATAGCATCTTCACGTGACAGTACAGCAAGATAAAAATCAGTAAGATATGTATATTGATCCCGATTTACAGTCATATATCCATCACCGTCAACGTCAACAACAATACAGCTATTTCTGATTCTAAGGAATGGTTTTTTATTGTTAACAGTGTAGTCGTAATAATCTATACCATTAATTGCACGGAATATAACTTTTTTATCCGTTATCATTTTGCCGCTATCATCTTTAAACTGACTTGAAGTTTTTATAATAGCTTCATAATTCTGTAAACTGTCAACATAATTATCATTATTATAAATATCCATACCACAATATATTTCTCTGCATTCACCAAGAACTTCAGAATCAATACATATTCTATAGCTATAACAACAATCGTTGTATGGATCTGTGTATGTGTTAGGTATATGCACAAGTCTGATAACAGCAATTTGGCTGAACCGCTCACTATCATATATTTTACCATTAACAAACATAAAATAAAGCTCTTTGCCGAGATAACCACTATCAAGATATTGTGAAACTGAAAACAGACTAATACTAAAATCTTTAGTATGCTGTTCATCAAGTAACGCACCTGTTATATCGTCAAAGTTTGGCGTATAGGGGTGATGCCACCTTTGAGATAAATAATTTCTAGCTTCCGGCAATGAATCATAATCACATACTGCGGCTATCGTATCGACGGGAATATATTTTTTTCCGTCGCAAATTACTTCTTCTTTATTTTTTTCACGAATCGCTTCAATATCAGCAAGTGTAAGATCTCTTTTTGAATTATCCTGCCCGTTGTTAACCTTTTCGGGTGCAATATCGGGTGTGTTAAGGTCAATTTCTACAGTAGTATCGCTCATGCTTACGTCTATTTTTACCGACGTAAAACCGAGAGCACCTGTTGTACTGAACCAGGGACCCATCACCACGTAAACTCCACACTGAAGGCTATCAAGAATCTTTGTTCCGTCCTGCTCAGTATTTATATAAAACTCTTCGGCAGGCATTCTGCCTGTCACGTCAAGAATCTCATCATTATCGGGGAAATCTTCATCTACAGCGATAAGATAGAGCATTCCTTTTTGTGTAAATGAGGCGTCTCCGATGAATTTAAGCGTTATATTTTCTGCATATTCTATTACAGGAGCAGGAGGATCTGTAATAACTGTTTCAGGTGGCTCGGTTTCTGAATTTTCTGTAGTTGTAGTTTCGGGAACAGATGATATATCTGATTCGTCAGAAGAAACGGGATCGGAATAAATATCGTTTTGTGACTCACCGGATTCGTCAAACGAAGATTCATCAGCATGTGAGCCTGAATCATTTACGTTACTGTTAAATCCTATAGTGGAGTTTCTGTCTCCGCTTACAGATATAGGCTTACCCGTACTGTTTATAAAAACGGAAAGTGCAATTACACAAACGAAAACCGATAAACAAGCGGCACCGACAACACATAAGCGGTTTACGAATTTATTACGGCGTTGCTTTGTCAATGCTTTATCTGTGCCGTTTTTGATAGTATTCAGCATTTCGGTTTTCTGAATGCTTGTAGGTGTAATTTCATCAAACGCTTTTTTAATCGACATATCAACCCTTCCTTTCTTCCTCAATGATGTTTTTCAGCATAGCCTTGGCTCTCTGTAATCTGTTTCTTACCCCGGATGCTGTGATATGTAGCATTTTCCCGATTTCTTCGCTTGTATATCCGTCATAATAATGAAGATAAACAACAATTTTGAGCTTTTCGGGTAATTTGGAGATTTGTTCGATGACGTCACTTGTTTCCTTGCTTATATAAGGCACATCGGCTTTTTCAATTTCAACGTTTTTTCTGCTCCAATGGGAAAGCATATTTTTGCAGATGTTGACGCTGACCTTTATAAGCCAGTATTTTTCGTGTTCCTCCGAAGCAAACGTGACGTTCTTTTCAATCAGTTTTAAAAACGTGTCCTGAACTGCATCCTGCGTGTCCTGGACGTTTTTCAGATAAATATAGCAGATACGATAGATCGTTTCTACGTTTCTTTCGTAAATTTCTTCGATATTATCTGAAGAAGAAAATGGTAC
>JAFTVY010000054.1 GCA_017465545.1 Ruminiclostridium sp. | reverse complement strand
GATAGAGCGACCGTTGATGACAGCGGATGAGCTTAAAAGCCTTCCTAAAGGGCAGTTTGTGGTAATGAAAACAGGCGTACATCCTATGCGTGTACGCCTGAAACTGTTTTTTAAATGGGGAATTAAATTTGATGAAGAGCATCCTTACTCCGTCCCCGAACACGGAAACCGCAAGGTTTCTTATGCAAATAAGGATGAGCTGATAACCGCTATACTTGAAAAATATCATTACGATGAAATGTATGCCGATGATACCATTAGCAGTGAATCAGAGGGCGATGGAATATCCCACACCCCGAAGGAAGAGAAGTCTGAACCACAGCACACAAAAGAAGTGAAAAACACCACGCCGCCTGTCATAGAAGAAAAGGTTGACACTCCCCGTATCAGCAAAGAGAAGGTTGATACTCCCCGTATCAGTAAAGAGAAGATTGATACTCCGCATATCAGTCCCAAAAAGATAAAAGTCTCACCGAACAGCAAGTAGAAAGGAAAATCTTATGAGCAATTATTCATTTTTATACCGCACCGATTTAGAACACAGAGCGATTTCTGTCTATATTTACCTTGACGGCAGAGCAAATTCAAAAGGCGAATGCTGGCCATCAATAGGCAGAATTGCAAGCGATCTGAAGCTTTCCCGCCGTACTGTTATCCGTGCGCTGAACGACCTGCGAGGTGCAGGACTTGTTACGACGGAACAGAGGTACAGGAAGGATGGGGGAAAGAGTAGTTTGGGGTTTAGGGTGGGGAGTAGTACAATCAATAAGTGATAAGAAGAAGTGATAAGAAATTGTACTTAATTTGGTTTAAATTTTCTTTACCCTTTACTTGGGTGCCGTTTCACAGTAACAATCACATTAATACAATTCAGTTTAGAGAAACATAGAACCTTTTTGGGTTGTTCACTTAATGTATAGAATCACTCTTTTCTCCAGCGCTTTATAATTTCTTCAAACGCAATATTAATCCAATCTTTATTCCACTCATCATAAACATTAACATTGCTAGAACTTGGTGTAGGATTTGGCATACTCATTTTTACAACAGCAGGAAGAGGAACAGCATCTCCGACTACTAGGCATTCACCAGCCGCTAAAGTAGGAAGAGTATCAACCAACGAAGAATTATTATCAGGTAGCAAATTTTTAATACAGTTTTGGTCGTTCACATTAGTTAATTTCAGAACAATAAAATTGTTACATTGTGAGAAAATGGTTTCTGATACTTCAGAAGGTCTTTGACTTACAACCATTAAATTCAATCCGTATTTTCTACCTTCTTTAGCTATTCTCTCAATAGAATGCTTAGAAGCATTATATTCTGCGCCACCATTTTTAGGTATATAGTTATGAGCTTCTTCGCATACAAGCATAAAAGGAATATCATTAACCAAACCCGATGTGTGACGAAGTTTTGAATAGTGGAAAGCAAAGTCGAAAATAACTCTCGAGAGCAAACTAATAACAATGCTGAGAACTTCAAAAGGTATAGCACTCAAATCGATAATGGTAACATTACTTTTGTCTATGTACCCCAAGAATTGTTGAAGAATAACATCAAAATCTTCTGTTTTAAATTCTTCACCACTTTCTTTTTTTGGCGCAGTTATAAATTTGAGTCTCTTGTCAGATAGCTTTGTTTCTAAACGAGTTACAAATCTCTCAAACTCCCCATTATAAGGACCATTTGATGTCTTTGACTCTTTGGCGGTGCTTGTCGCTGCAAAAGTTACATCTTCATTCAAATATACATTGTCAGCATCGCTTATTATCGTTCCATCACTACGTTTAGGAAGATGTGGCAATGTATCGTTTTTATTTATAACCTCGCTGTTTTTGTTCTTGATATACCGGTACACTTCAGATATATCAAAATACACCGGAGTATCATAGTTGATATGCTCCATAGTGGGATTGTGTTTTTCCTTACTGAGAATTACAGCTTTCTTGAATTGCGATGTTTGATTGTGAGAATTCATTTCATTGCTTTCTATAAAAAGAGCCTCTAATTCTTGAGAATTCATTAACCAATACGGCAAACAAAGTTTTTCAACATCAAGACAATTTACACTAAAGTTTTCTTCAATTGCAAGTTTAAAAGCCGATTGATACTCGGAATGAATATCAAAAATAATAACATGAGAATTTTTCAATGAATCGGCATTTTCATTGTGACCATTATTGATCTTCATTATATTTTGCAAGAGACGAGCAACCGCGCAAGACTTACCAGAACCCGTAGAGCCTACAACGGCTATATGCTTTCCAAAAAACTTATTTCCATCCACAAAATAGTTTACCGCATTATTATTAGAAAGGCTTCCTATTTGGAACGAAAAATTATCATTGCTACTAAAAATCGCATTAATGACTTCGTCATCCGGCAA
Organism: Ruminiclostridium sp.; assembly: GCA_017465545.1. GTDB lineage: Bacteria > Bacillota > Clostridia > Oscillospirales > Ruminococcaceae > Ruminiclostridium_E. The sequence goes on along the minus strand of JAFTVY010000054.1, from coordinate 66,756 downwards.
ATATGCTGGTTCCGTAGGCGAAGGAAGATTGACACCACCTTGCCTAAAAGAAATTCCAATATCAGTTTCTGAATAGCATCCTATCGGTGCGCAAGAAACCGTATAGTTAATTGTATCTGCATCTTTGGATTGAACAGCGCACACATTTTGAATTGATGCAAGTATGTATAAGTCGTTACCATCCTCGATAGATAAATATTTTGAAACCTTAATCTTCGATTTATTTTGATCAAAGACCTCTATACTATTTAGCAACACCTGTATTGTGCCAGGAGTGCTATTTATAACTTTTCCTATTTCAATCATTACTTATGACACCTCCAAGTTTCTTTCCAAATTAACCAAATACCTCAATACATTCAATTCTTCAATTTCAATTTGCTCTGTGTAATAATTTGAACTACTTAATTCAGCTGACACATCCCCAATAATATACAATTGATTCACATTACAGGATTCAAAAATTGTGGTAGTTATATTTTCCAAAGATGCTATTTTGCATACAAACTCTGAAGAACAATCCGTGTTGTTTACAAAACTGTCAGGCATAAATACATTTCCAACCAATCCGCTATTTACTGCTTTTTGATACTTATGTAATCCCAATATTACTTTTTGAATTATATCGGAGCCATTTTCAAAAACAAACAGAGGCGGTCTTTGAAGTGCTTTCTTCTTGTAATACTTAGCGATATATTCCTGAATAAAAGGAATTATTTGTTCTTCGTTTGATGTGTGAAAGCGCTCCGAAAACACAAAAGCTCGAATTGCTGTGTTCAATGAAAAAGAAGCAGACAAATGCATTTTTTTTGCTTGCAAAATTTTCTTTCTATCCAGTCCAGCCAACATCCATTTCGTTATAAGAACAGTCTCTTTTGATTTTAGTTCTTCAATAAAGCTTTGTTTGTCAACAGTTCGATTACTAATTTCTGACTCGGAAGAAAGGTTAGCAACCATCGAAAAGGCGTTAGGGTAATACAAATCTTCGGCAGTTTGGCGATCCGTTTGCTCGCACAACTTTTCAATCACCTTGTCTTTTAGCTCTTCAAATTCTTCCGCTTGTACGTATTCAAAACATTCCCAAAATTTACTCAAATCTAAGCACAAGCGCAAAGGCCTATTAGATGTATAGTAATCTAAAATCTTCGTCTTATCTTCTTTACTTTTCTTAGGCTTATTTGCAAGATTAAGTATTGAAGCATCGGGAATAGTATAAATTTTGTGAAAATACGAGAGTTGTAGTTCCTTGCTGGTAGTTGATGATATATGTTTTTCAAAAGCATCTGTATCAATTTGGTCAACATTTTCAGCATAGTGTGCAAATAAAATATATTTAGTACTTTTACCTAATGCAACACACTCATTATAGTGACATATCATTTCCAAAATAGGAGCAGCTACACTAGACATGGTAAATTTAGCATCCTCGTGGTATTTACACTGAATCGTAGAAGTTGCATTTGGCAATTGTATATCTATATCTTCAATAACTCCTTCAAGTGTTATAGAAGCTTCGTCATCAGCACTTAATATTTCGAGAATTGATTTATTGAACTGATATAAATAACCTTTTATTGTGCTATTTGCTTGCCTCATATATACATCCTCTTTTCGAGCCATAAATTAAGTTGTTTTATCTTTTTTTCTATTTGCAATATAGCAGGTAACAAACATAATAACTCCTGCAACGAATGATACTACAAGCACCTCTATCCATGAAGATAATACGTAGCTAACCGAACTGAAATAGCCTGAAATTTCAATAAATACGAATGGAAGAAACGGCACTACAGAATATATCAGGTAAATAATAACACAACTGATAATTGTATGTATAGGCTTAATTCTAAATTTTCGTGTCACGAATAAAGTTGGCAAAAATACAAGTGCAACAAGCACCAGTATATTAATTACTGATAGCGGAATAAACATAAAATGATTTTCATAGAAGAAATCAGATAATTGATTAAATAATATATGCACCACATTTGAATAAACCGAAATCAAAAGCACAATAACAGGTGCTAAAATTACTGCTGAAATTATTTGTTTACTCTGTCTCATCACTTTCCTCCGCTAGCATTCTGTTTTCTTTCATTTTTCTGAATAATGAATCAAACTTCTGAAACACGGCGTTTTCTTCATCATTTTTACATTTTTATTAATGACCATTAAACTGTTTGTTAACCATCTTATGACATTTAGTTCGTTTTAGACACCAAATTCCTATCCAAACTCGTCTCAAACCACCCACCCCGACATGGCAATATGTGTCAGGGATAGGTGTTTGGCTCGTTTAATAAGATAGATAGCTTATACATCTATCAAATTATCTTACCTCTATTTCACACCAAGGCGCATAAGTGCAAAGCTCATTATAGATTTCTTCGTCTAACTTCTCATGAAAATAAAGGTAATCAAGCTTTGTCAAGTTTTTTATTTCTTCAGGATTTTCTGGAGCAAAATAGTTCCAAAACGTTATTTCACGCATATTGTTCCAGGGCGAAACATGAAAGAAACCAAATTCGATAGGAATACCATCTTCCCACATTATACTATAAAAACCATCGTAGCGTTCTTCATTTTTTCCTGAAAGAGAATAATTTGCAAAGGTCACTACATTTGACAATCCGATTACATTGCGGAGCCTTTCCCCATACTGAATTTTCACCTTCATTTTTTTGTAATGATCGTTACTGTTTATATAAGAATTTATCCTTTCGAGATAATTAAGAACTCTTTCTGTTTCAGAAAGATTATTTTTATTTTCTATACTATCGTATGATGAAGAATGAAGTATCAAATTTATGTAAGTATCGTCTGCTGTCACATATTCTATATTATCCCACCCGATAAAATCTGCTAAGTCTTTTGTTTTAAAAATGTCAAGTCCCCAACAGATACCAATAACTGATATATGAAGTATTATCAGGGTTACTGAAATAAAACTACAGATTATCAAGCCGATTTTAATCGCTTTACACATTTCACATTACTCCTTTGATATGCAAAGTATGTTTGTAAATAGGCCTATTTGAGGTGAATATTCAAAATAATCTATATAATATTCGTGTCCCCATGAAGAAATTCGCAACCACAATTTATTAGTTTCGGTATCCACAACGGTTCCTGTTACAGTTACGTAATGACCTTTTACTAAGCAAGGATATGCCTCATATTTTTCATCTCCATCTCGATCCTCGTAACAAAAATAATCCACTATGTAGCTTGGTAAGGAGTCGTTAACTTCATCTAATTTATAAAAATACACGCCAGAACTGAACGGACCAATCGAAAGAATTACAGGAATATCATTATTAATCATATCTGTGACCTGTTGAAAAAATGTATAATTAATAAACTTCTGATCAATAGGATTGCTATACCGAGGAGAAAATTGCCATTTTGCAGAAATTGTACCCTTAAAATAAGTATTAATTGTATTCGCCATATCGAATCCATTCAAGCCAATATAGCTGATAACATTAAATCTCAAATATTCCATTTCAGTAACATATTGCATATATGATGAAAGGTCATAAGGGCAATCTAAAGGGGAAAGATTTCCTTTTGATATCTCATAATCGTCAAATATGCTATGGTTAACATTAAACGGGATTGTAACAACTCCACGTTCAGCTAAGTATAAAAGAGTATCACAAATTGCTATCAACCCACATCCACTTTTTTCAATTCTTGAATTGCCCATATTTAGATCTTTGTTATAAAACCAAGATTGATTTCCACCATAAGAAATTTCACTACCACGATTATCCCAGCGTTCAACTTTATCATATTCTGGCATATCATATTTTACCGAAATATAATTTTCTTTCAGTACTGTTTTTCTTACAGATGATACAAGTTTAGTAGAATCGTGTTTGTCATCATACCCATCCCCATCACTATCCGCTAATGTCGGGTTAGAAACAAGCTTGAATTTAACATAGCCGTCATTTATGGTATAGGCAATTTCTTCTCCGTCGAGTAAACCATCATCGTCACTATCAGGCTTATCAATATTGGTGCGTATAATTTCACCTGTAGGCAGTTTCATACCCGCAGTTTCAAACACATCGGGTAATCCGTCGATATCGGAGTCATATAAGTCATAGCTAGTAAGCTTGTCATAAATTTTTGACATAGCATTACTATCTGACGCTGTTACAAATATACCACCAGTTTTTTCGGTTATTTCTTTCAGCGAAAGTAAATAGCTGTCCCCAAGAGCTACAACGCAAACAGTTATATTATGTTCTATAGCTGCTTCTATCCAATCATCACTTGCATATTCGTTTCCACCATAAGTGAATACAACAATTGCCTTTTTGTGTTCTCTTGTGTAAGCAACAGATGAGAATTTTCCGACTGCCGCCGCAAGTGCCGCATATCCATCATAAGACACCTTGGTTTCGTCAATGGTCTGTAATGCGTTGTCAACCTCTGTTTTATACGAACCAAATGATACAATGGTTTCATAAGATATACCATTGTGTACCATTATTTCTGTCGCATTGTATGCGATAGCAGGATTTGTATCCGCTTCAGATAAGGCTAAATAATCGGATATAAGCTGACCTTGCAAACCATTTTCTGCAGTGCCATCTTCCACCTGCATACCGGTTGCAATAAAAATAACATCAGGAAGCTGAATATCCGGATAATATTCCTCTATAGCAGTTCCTTTATTGTATTCCATCATTTCTTTTCTAAATGAAATAAAATAAAGACTGAAATGATTGGTTACGGTGCTGAGTGTGTTATTTTCAAAATCGTATACTGTATCCATAATCACAAAATCGCGATTATCTTCATCATACCACACTATAACCAGATTGTCAATTTCTGTGTCGAGCTTTTCTGCATCTACCTTAAAGGTAATGGTAGCTTCATCAAATTCAGATGTGGTGTTTATCTCAAAGGGCTCGCCTACAAGGCCTGCCACATTTGAGCAGAGAACATCAATGCCCATAACGCTTTCAACTGACATTGTAGCCTGTATATTTCCTGTAGCCTCAATGTCAACAATAACCTCGTCAACGGCACAATCTTCATTTTCAACATCGTGAACATAGGTCTGCCTTATCTTTTCCTTGCAGTCGTCTGTTCCGTCACCGTCAGAGTCGGCACTGAGAGGATCAAAACCAATAGAGACCTCGTCACCATCATTTATGGTATCGCCGTCTGTATCAGGGTTTTCAGGCTTTGTGCCATACGTGAAAATTTCTTCATAATCGGTAAGGCCATCACTGTCGGTATCTTCTGACACGATACTTGTATTATATGCAATTTCCTGTAAATTTGTTAATTTATCCTCGTCGCAGTCCTCGTCGCCGTCAGCGATTCCATCTTCGTCAGAGTCGATATAAAGCGGATCTGTAGCAGACATCATTACCTCGACAAAGTCGGACAAGCCGTCTCCGTCTGTGTCGGGGTTTTCTATGTCACTGCCAAAAATATGCTCATACATATCAATAAGACCGTCGCTGTCTGTATCAACATATTCCTGAACGAAGCCCAGCTCTTCATCAGCTACCATCTTTACGATATTGGAATTAAGAGAAACTCCGTTATCATAAGTCTGTACCGCTTTTATATAAATTACATCTGCAGTTTCATCCGCAACAAAACTATAGCTTGTTTCAGTCGTTGTGCCATTCAGCAGATATTCCTCTCCATCACAGGAGGTGTATATGCTATATGCTCCGCCCGGATATGTGCTTGCGAGGGCAACATCTATATTTTTGCTTTCTGCGTTATATTCTGCATTTATAGCAAAAATCTGATCCTCATAGCATTTCACATACTGAGCCACAGAAAGAGTAAGATTTTCGCTGATAGTAACATTCTGTGCACTTATCTGAATCTCCTTGGCGATGATCATACCGCTTATGTCAACATCTGTCGCACATATCTGTACTGTACCATTCGGTGCGTAAAGAACGCCGTCAATATCGACTTCACCTGCGTAAATGCCGACATTGCCGTTCTTAACATACATATTTATTTCGCCTTCTGTAGTAAATGCCTTGGATGCACTTATCATCATATAGCTATCCGATATCAGAGTACCCGAAATGTTTACGGAATCAGCACAATACTGAAGTCCGCTTTTGGCATATATCGAAGCATCTCCTGTAACCTCAGATCCACTATAGGTATACCAATATTCGTGAGTGAGATAATCTTCACCCAGCATAGAGGTGAAAGCACTATCAAGCGCATCATTATCCAAGGACTGCTTGTCCGCATTTTCTTCAAAAATATAGCTGTCCCATACAGTATAATCATGCTTGTACAGCTTACCGCCAATTACGGTTTTACCATTGACATCGACCTCACCACTATAGGAGTTTAAATCGCCGCCGGCATAAAGGTTTCCGTTTACCGTGGTTTTGGTTGTATTAAGCTGCATCGCATTTTCGCCTGTAGAGAACAGCACATACTGTCCTTTTCTGGCATAACCGGCACTTGCAGCCTCCTGACTATATGAGTTTGCAGACGCCTCTGCATAGGCATTTACCGCAAGCGTTACCGAAAGGGATAATGCCAGAGCTGCCGAGATTACCCGGCGTAGTGGTTTGTTCATTTAAAAATCCTCCATTTGTGATAATATATGTTATGGGAACTTGTTCCCATAAAGCAACTGATAGGTTGCAGGTGCGAAGCACAAACATATATAACAAGGTTCACTCAGCCGTCGAAATCTATGATTTCGGAGACGGCGTGTGGTTCTTATAATATATTCTTAACAGAGATGCACCAAGACAAATCTGTAAAGATTTTATGTTGATATTTTATTTATATATAAACATTCAGGAAAAGCGGTCTTTTGTATGGCGGAGCATTCCGGAGCTTTGCTTGTCCGGATTCGGATTTGGTTTGGTCTATTTTAAGTTTTATTGCATTTGTATTGTGGGTATCAACTGCCTGAAAAGAAAAGGCAGACGATAAGATAAGTAAAAAGTAAGACCGTTTTCCCGAGTGTCTATATTTAATAACGCGGTGGGGGGTGGTTTTTGTGAAGCAAATTTGTAAAAAAGTTATAAGACAACACTTGTATTACGCTCCACGCCAGAGCCATATCGCAATGCAAATCTCTTATATGAACTCTACGACTTTAATACTTTAGTTATAAATTGATGCCTTATTTTATTCGATATCAGATTAGAGAAATCACGATTGTTTAGATCACAATTACCGCATTGCATTGACAATTCGCCTAATATGGTATTTACATTTTTAAAAATGCTTTTTTGTATACAAAAAGCAGTTTTTTCAATCCAAGGATTAATCTCGCTATGAATCTCGCTTATTTTATGACGTGTTACGTTGAGAATCATTTTTGAAGAAGCAGTTAAATTACATCGAATTTTTGTGTAGCCTATAGGGAACAAATCGAATAAATTTTCTTGTAATTTGATACCATCCTGGCATAAAAGATTTTTATCTTTATCCAGTATTATCCCAAGATTACTTACGTTAATCAAATCATCCTCTGATAATTTATCTTGAAAAGATATTAGATAATTATCTATTAAAGTAGAGATTATAAATATATCGTTTTTTCGATGTTTTTTTGCATTTAATTCGTTTTCTGTTACATCGCTGTAAAAATGAAATCCATCGCTTTCACATATAACAAGCGAAAAGACCTTATCGATCCAAAACTCATCGATACCATCATATTGATCTTTGCATTCGTCAACTATTTCAGAAAAATCGAAATCACTATTCATCCCCCCTATGAACACATAATCATCATACTTGCTATGCGCAACTTGACGATAATAATGTCCAGAAAGCCTGGATATGGAATTACAAATTTCACCATCTGAAAACAACAACCCATTTATTGATGAATATTCATATCCTTCATCAAAGTCCTTTACACTATGGTGCGTCAATACAATTCCCATTTTGTTAGAAAGATCAATCTGTTGATCGAAAACTATGTCAGAAATGCTAAACTCAGAGTCAAAAACGATTATACAGTAATCCCACGGAACATCAAATAAAACGTCATCTTGTGATATATCACGCGAACATTTGCTATACATATTTCTTTTTTTATTATTTGTGTCAATCAAACTCTCAATTTTATCTTTATAAAAAGTAAGATGATCTAGATAATATTGAATATCGTTAAATAATTGCTCTTCATTGATTTGCTTATGAGACAACTCAAAGGCAGGCAATAATTCTATCTGTTCGATATCCTTAGTAATTAATTTAAGTTTTTTACGAAAAAATTTAACCTTATCCTTATCCGAGAAATCCTCATCTATGTCTCTATTAACATCAAGCCACATGTACAATTTATCCAATTCTTGATACACATTACTAAGTAATTTTTTCTGTTCATTTAACGGTTTTAAATGCTTGTTGCATTCATCTAGATACCGATTATAACTATAGATTAATTTATACGGATGGCTTAATATATTTTCAAATGATTCGGATCTAATTAAAGGATTATATGTTTTTTCCAATTCATCAATATCAATCATACAGATGTTTACACTGGGGTAGACAAACGTCTCGATAATATAATTCAACAAACGCTCACAACTATAGTTGTGTTTCAAATGCAACTTAATAACTGTTCCATAAAAATTATCAGCTTCAATCTTTTGCATAATTGCAAGATTAACCTTATATATTTATTTTAATTATATTCCGTTATAATGTGTTGTCAATATTTCTGGGAAGTTCGGTAATATCTTGTTAAGTTTTGTCGAAATTTTGAATATGTAAACCTTTATATTAAAATAAGTAGCATTTTGATTTTAACTTTTTAAATTTGATTGTTTTTTGCAAAAAAATAAAGCCACACATAGGTGTAGCTTTTCATTAGATCGTGTTATATTGCTCATGGCTAAAAATTATTAACTTGAATTAATTGATTATTTATGATATAATAAACACAAATATTTGAGAAAAAATCTTTAAAACAAATAAACCGTAATATTTACAGTTTCACCTTACAAATCAAACTGCAACTTTACATAATGCAAGACAACAGAAAAGATATTGTTATTTTTTCTGTTTCTTTCCTTCTTTTAAAACTTCATTGTGACATTTTGCATAGTCAAGCGTTTCCAGAACCGCTTTACGATGTTCAGAATCAAGCGAAGCCAATACATCAATAATTTTGTCCAACGTTGTTGAACGAGTAAATTGGGATGTCAATTTATTATAGTCTATTTTTATATTGGTTCTACCAATAAGATAATCGACAGATGTACCAAATATATCAGCTATTTTAGTCAGTGTTTCAATATTAGGCATATTAATGCCTTTTTCATAATGAGAAATAGCATTTTTGGACAAGTGAAGCATTTCTGCAAGGTCCTTTTGTGTGTAGCCGTTAAGTTCTCTGAGTTCTCGAAGTATTGTAGAAAAGCTCATTTGTTCATCATCTCCTTACATCCGTTTCAATAATTGTACTACAAAATGAAGGAACTGTGTACAAAGGTGTACAAAGTGTATATATTTTCAATCAATATATTATATAAATGAATTTTTAATATACTTGCGTGGAGGAAAAATACAAATGCGTATAGCTGTATGTGATGATAATAAGGCTTTTCTAGATAGCATAGCAATAAAAGCAAAAATGTATTTTGAAACTTATGACATCATATGCGATGTCGATAAATATCTTTATGGTGATAATTTATTATCTGCACATCACGCACAACCTTACGATGTAGTTTTTTTGGACATACTTATGCCTAAAACGAGCGGGTTCGATGTTGCAAAAGACATTCGGGATTTGTCCGAAAAAACTGTAATAGTATTTGTTACAACTGAAAATCAATTAATTCAAAGCAGTCTAGATTATAGACCATTCCATTTCGTGTACAAGGGCAATGAACACGCAATGGATATTTATTTAAAAAATGTTATCGAAAAATTAGCTGTTTTTCTCGAAACATCAAAGACTATCACTATAGAACTTCCGTACAGAGAAGAAAAACGAATTGTTATCAAAGACATTGTATGTGTGTCAAGCAAAGCGAATTATCTAGAAATAACTCTCATATCCGGAGAAAAGACAAAAGTTCGAAAAACATTGGAATCATTCACCGAACTTTTACCCGAAAAGCATTTTGCAAAAACTCACAGTCGCTTTCTTGTCAATATGAATTACATCAAATGGATTGATTATCCAAATCACACTGTTCATCTGAAAAACAACGAAAAAATAACAATCAGCCGAAGATGTAAAAACGATTTTTCGGATAGGTACAAATATTTCACCCGCGAGGTACTTTAAGGAGTCTTACATGGACATTATATGGACAATCTTTGAAACAACAGTAACTCTATTTGAGAATTTCGTTGTGTGCTATTTTATAAACAAGTTTCTGAAACAAGATCTTAGCACCAGAAACGGAAAATTGCTTTATATTATAGGAAGCTTATCCTTTGCAATTATTGTAACAATCGTAAACCGGCTGACTTTATACGAAGGCGTTTATGGCGTAATTTACACGGTTCAGTTCTTTATTTATTCGCTGTTTTTGCCTGGCTCACTTATCAAAAAAATATTTATTTCAATTATAACCAATGTGATAATTGCTTCTACAAGTGCATTGGTTACCAGTGTGGTTTCTGCGGCATTCTCGAACGATATTACTAACATATATACTACCTACTCAGTGGAAAGATTCATAGCTGTAATGAGTGTGCAAATACTGCTTGTATATATCTTCGGAATCATACTTAAAATCACCACTAACAAAGATGTAGCACTCAAAACAAAAGAATGGTCGCTGATAATCTCGGTTTTTGTTGTTTCACTCATCTCTATTACCCTCATACATATGGTGCAACTCCGTATTAACCTGCAATATAACGAGCATCGTGTTCTTCTTTTTGCAGAATTCGGATTGATTATCTTAAATGTAACGTGCTTCTACATAACAACACTTATGAGTAAAAGCAACAATGAAGCGATTAAGCTGAAAATCGAGAAGCAGGAACAAGAACATAGAATTCAGTATGCACAGATGGTAAAAAATCAATATGAAGAAACCAGGCGTGTGCGACATGACATGAAGCAAAACATAGAAGTACTGTCAATGCTTCACAAAGAGCATAAATACAGAGAAATGGGTGAATATCTTGACAAATGCTCTAATCAGGTTAACGAATTAAGTGCTTCTGTAGATGTAGGAAATGCATTTATAAACGCCATTATTAACACCAAAATATCTATTGCCAAAAGCAAGGGGATTGAAGTCGTCATTTCTTGTAACACAAATTTTACAGGAGTATCAGATATAGATTTCTGTAACCTGCTTGGAAATATTTTTGATAATGCTATCGAAGGCTGTTGCCGAGACAAAAACGGATACAAAGGAATAAACTGCTGTATTTCTTCAACAGACGAAACCAAAATAATAATTACCATTGGTAATTCTATAAGTGAATCGGTTTTATCTAAAAACAGCAAGCTTAAAACTACAAAGAGCAATAAAGAAATTCACGGATTCGGACTTAAAACGATAAATCAGATTGCCGAAAAATATAAAGGTTGCTGTGACTTTTACGAAAAAAATAACATGTTTTTCTGTAATGTTATTTTATATCACCACATATAAATACAATCATTTTGAACAAGACTTATACTTTGCTATAAGCCTTGTTTTTTTATTTTTCACAATATTTGTTACCGAACATCACAAGATATTGCCGAACTTCCCAGAAGCATTGACAACATGTTCATTTTATTATATTATCACATCAGGTGATATGAATGATAAAGGAAACCACAGAAATTATTCTTTCTTTTATGAAGAAAAATATTCATATCGAAGACGATATGATTGATGTTTATAGGTATGGAATAGAAATAACGCTTTCTTCCGTTTTAAACTTTACATTAATTTTTGTTATCAGCTTTATTATGAATGATTTTCTGCTCGCAGTATTCTTTCTTTTGTCATTTATTCCTCTTCGATCTTTTTGCGGTGGATATCACGCATCAACGTATTTTAAGTGCAATTTGATCTTTTCTCTTTCATTCACATTGTGTTGTTGTATAAGCAAATTACTTAATCTTTATTTCTCTAATGAAATTATAATATTTTGCGGAGTAATAATCGCTACTGTGTCTGTATCATCTATTTCCATTTTGGCACCGGTAATAAATCCACATAAACCGATAGATACTTACCAAAAGAAAAAGCACAAAATATTTTCAATCATAATATCTTTTTTAATTTCCGTTATCGGAATATTCTTAATAACTTTTAAATTACAATACGGATTTCTGATGATTGTAACCCTGTTCACAGTTGCAGTCATGGCGAAAATAGAAAAAACAATACAAAGGAGGTGTAGTCACAATGTTAAAGAAGAGCATTGCTAAGACCATAGCACGCGTATCTATGTCTATGGCAAAGAAGGCTTGCGGTACCGCATCTTATTACGGAACATACCAGCCCAAGGAACCTGCAAACTTAAAGAAGCTTTGCAAGTAATTAAACTATGCACCTATTCTCCCTATTATTAAATTCCTTTGTTAGGGTGAATAGGTGCGAGTTTTCAGCAACTCAAAACCAACGAAAATGAAACAGATGTATGCTCATAATCAAGAGCGGAAAGAGGAATACTTATGAAAATCAAAAAATGCTTCTGCAGCATATTAGTACTTGCTATAATGCTAACATCAATATTTTCATTAGTCGCATCAGCAGCTAACGAAGGTCTGCCTATGCGAATATACTATGATTCTAATGCATTCAGAACATATATTTCTGGTGAGTTCACACCTTCATACCCAGCTAGTGGCGGTTACGGTACCAGCTATGGTAAACACATAAGTCAAATTTTTGTTCAAGCATATGAAAATGCCTGGCCAAATACAGAATGCCAGAAAGGGACCATGCCTACTACAATAACATCTAATGAACGTGTATACACTTATTATTTATGCGATTATTTCACAGATGAAAGTAGAACAATTGTTTCAAGCAACCTCACAGATTCTGCACAATGTACTTTTTACGGAGTAGGAACACTTCTTCAGGGATACTCAACAAGATATAAGGTGTTTTGCTACAACTATTAAATAGCATTGTGACGCTTTTTGATTTATAATTTTACCAGGAAGCAATATTAGCTGTTGAAAGTTAAGCGTAAAATATTATAAAGTTTTTTACAATAAAAAACTTAAAAGTAGGTTTTTCTTTTGCAGAGATAAAGTTATTGTTTAATTATACTCAGTGTAAGATAACCTTTTTCGATTATAAATATATCCCCATCGAAACAACGATGGGGATATACTCTGCAATTATATTTTCGAAAGAACGGATGAACCATGAAACAGATATTTTATAAAAGCGGTATGATATTAGCTTTTTTTACGGCCACCTTTTTTCTTTGCACATTCCTTATATCAATGCTTATCAACAAAGGTAGAGCTGATATAATAAATCAATTTTCAGATAATGCAAAGTATATTGTGCTAACGCAGGATAATAATTCCAGCAATGCACTTGGTTACACTGATGTTATTAATGTGCTCTCAGAATGTAAAGCAAAGGGTGCAATAGAGTTTACAACCTATAATCAGACAGGTTACATTCTATACAATTACAAAGACGACAGTGCATTAAAAAGTTCCTGGCAATCGCTTGATCTTAGAAGTGAAACGCCGCAGGCAGTAATAAAAACCGTGCTTTTGCCGTATTCAATGGAAATAGAGCAACAGCCTACCATAAATTTAATGGGAGAGGATTATCAGATAACAGGACTTGATATATATTCAGGATCCGACAATCCTGACTTTTTACTTAACATAGCTGGATTAAAAAACAGCGATGTAACATTCAAAGGCATAACAATTATAATTGATGCTGATGAAGAAACGTCAACTGTCAGCGAGCAGTTCAGAGAAAAGATACAAAAAAAGAATCGAGAGGCAGATTTTACAGTAACTAAAATGCCCAAAGTAAAAGAAGAAAATAATGTTATAGGTCCGGATAAAATTATCATAGTTATAGGAATTCTCCTGATAGGGCTTTTGCTTGTTATTAATGCTGGGGTTTTTACAAGCTCCTGGATAGGCTCGAAAAAATCAGAAATTATGGCAAGGCGGATATGTGGTGCGAGTGATAATGACATCAAAAGACTTGTATTCAAATACTATCTGATTACATCACTTACAGGTGTTTTTTTAGGATTTTTACTGACTCTGATAGTTTCAAATCTACCTGTTGTATCTTTTTTTCTAGGTAGAATCGAGCTTACAGCAGGCTTTATATCCTCTTTGTTTTTAATGCTTGTCAGTTTAGTTGTATCCTGCGATTGTGCCGCAGATTTCTCAGACGGACAAGTTGCTGAATTAAGGAGGCTTTAAAATGATAAAAGAATACATAAAGCTAATTATTTCGGACATCAAAGCGGATAAAAAATTCTTTATCCTGCTAACCATTCAGACTCTTATAGCATTCATTGTAATTGGTAACATCATCGGCATAGCAAACTATACCAACGATACAATAGAAAATCTTGACAGCTTTAATTTCTCCGACAAGTATTACGGTAAAATCAGCACAGAAATCTACACATTCAGCGGCATCACCGTTACCGAGATGGATATTGAAACAGAAAGAAAATTAAGCTATTACATAGCGGAAAATTTCAAAGCATCTGGTTATAGTCACAACTTCATCGATGCGGGTGAAAACAGCTACACTATGACCTTTGTTTCAGAGGATTTCTTTAATATCTATAAACTTGAAACGGAAAGCGGACGGCTTTTTCTAGAAGAAGAATACTACAGCGACACTATGGAAAATACTCCCGTAATACTGGGCAATTACTATAAAGACAGCTATAAGGTTGGTGATTTTTATCACAATAAATATAAAGTAATAGGGATATTAAAGGATGGACAAAAGATTATAAATCTTGCGGGAGAAAGAAGTAAACCTGTAAGTGTTGATTCAGATGTACTTTTCCCTGTAAAAAGCTTGTCTTGTATGAAACAAAACCATTATGAATATCCCTCCTCGCTGATTTATTCCGATGACAAAGCCCAGCTGAAGGCTATAAACGATTATGCGGAAAAGCTTGGGATGTATCCTTTTAATTTTATTTCACTCAGCGGAACAAAGCAGCTTATTAATCATATGTCAACGCAGACAGCGGCACCGCTAATTATAATTTCACTTATAATTATAACGCTTGCAATATTTTGTTTGATACAATCAGCCATGCTTTTTATAAGAAGAAATTTGACAGAGCTATTAATCCACAGAATATGCGGAGCAAAACTTTCAAATATTTTATTGAGAGTAAGTGCAGGTAGCTTTATCGTAATATTCACAAGCGGAGTGGTTGCATCGTTGATATTCAGAACAGTGATTGCCGCAACAGGCATTGCCATAACAGGCGTTGCAGTGCTTTTGATTACAATAATACCATTTGCGGTAAAATTAAAGAGATTATCCATCTTATCGTCTATCAGGGAGGGAAAATAATTGTTCAGAATAAAAAATCTTACCAAAATATTTTATGGTGGAGAAGAAGTCAGGGCTCTCAATGATGTCAGCTTTGAAATAAATGACGGAGAACTGGTTGCAATTATAGGTAAAAGTGGTAGTGGTAAGTCCACTCTTCTCAATATTATGGGACTGCTCGATAGTGCATCGGAAGGTGGGTATTACATAAATGAGAAAAAAGCATCGTCACTTCCCGAAGAAGAAAAGGCAAGATTAAGAAATATGGAAATTGGCATTGTCCTTCAGGACTTTGCTTTAGTAGAAAGATACACGGTAAGTCAGAATATAGCAATCCCGCTTATATATAGTAAGAAAAATCTAAATAAAGAAAAATCCATCAGAGATATTTTAAATCTTGTCGGATTAAGTGAAAAAAAGGACACTCCATCATATAAACTTTCCGGTGGTCAGAAGCAAAGAGTAGCTATCGCAAGAGCAGTTATAAACAATCCGTCTCTGATTCTTGCCGACGAGCCTACAGGTGCTCTTGACAGCAAAACATCAGAGGAAATTATGGAACTGTTTTTAAAGCTTAACAAGGAAGGTAAAACGATTGTAATTGTTACTCACGATAAACAAATAGCCCAAAAATGCAACCGAATAATCGAACTGTCTGATGGAAAGATAGTATCAGACACGGACTTAACCAGATAACAGTCTCACTACAAATTTGTATTTCAACAAATTCAATAAAGATATATACCTGAAATTTTCGTTAAATCTCAATCGCGCAATGTATCTTTTCAAAAAAATTATCTCCCGCTCCTTCGCTTTTGCGAAGGAGCTTTTTTCTCACCAATTTCCCCAAAAAACCGTTTATTTGTGAAAACTATCTGAAATGTATATGAAATTACTGTGAAATTAGCCGATTTTCTTTGGCAGTTTTAAAACTTGGTGTTGTAGGTAGTGGAAGGGAAAAAACCCCGCTTTCGCGGTTGCGAAAGGAGGTGATTATCTTGAGCGATTCTACAAGGACTCCACTTCAGATTCAATGTGCTTTTAACGGCTTTTGCAAAAAGGTTCTGAAGCGTGAGGCAATTAATGCACACAGAGATGCGAAACGCTACAGAAAGCACTATGTATGTTTTTCCGATCTGACATTCAAGGAACTAAACCAATTACATACCATTCAGATGCAGATGAGCAATGAAAATCGTGGCAAATATATACTTGCAGGTGGTAAAAAAATAACTCCCGAGCTTCTGTATAAAGCCATTGAAGCATTGCCCGAGGACAAGCAGAATACTATTGAACTGTATTATTTTTGCAATATGAGTGATGCAAGTATTGCAAAGCGATACCACATACCAAGAAGTACGGCACAGTATAGTCGAAAATGTATATTGAAAATTCTGCGACAATATTTGGAGGAGCATGCAGATGAAGGATCAGAATGACATCAAACACAATCGGGATGATAAGGTTTTATTACCGCTTCCGATTATCCTTTCAGCCAACGCCGGTGAACCTGAAGCTATGAATATAGTACTCAGCCACTATGAAAAGTACATCACCTACTTATCCGTGAGACGATTTCGTAAAAAAGAAGGATACACATACTATGGTGTTGATGAGGATGTAAGAATCAGGCTTCAGTCAAGGCTTATTGAGGCAGTTCTTAAATTTAAGATTTAGCAGATATATGCACCTGCGATAGTCCCTTTCTCCAGGCGTAATATATTTTGACAAAGAAAGCGTTGTAAGATAACGACACGCAGTATAGGGCAAATCGGATACATTCTTTTTTCTTTGAGCCGTGCGAGCGGTCGCCATGACTTTGCATCAGAGCAAACGAGCGATCAACCCGTATCGTGGAATAAATGTAGCAGTTTATGGGCGATGATGAGATAAAAAGTACAATGATACTCCCTTATAGCCACAGTTCGAGCGTTAAAAGCGTCGCAAGCAATGGGTAAGGTTGCCGAGAGAGCAAGGGTGAAACTCCCGTGGAGCTATGCTGATAGCCGTCTGAAGAGCCGTCATTTATACCAGTAATAACAGACTTGCTTTTACTCATAAAATGTACTGAAAATAAAGAAAGGAGATTTTACAGATGGAACAGAAGAGTAACCCCAAAGCAAGCAACAAACAGGCAATTTGCGTAAGCATTTTCAAAAACGGAGGAACTACTACAAGCACAAAGGAATACACGAAAATATGGACAGAGCTTATCAACCGTTTAGAGAAAGGAAAAGTTATAAATTTATGCGAATTATGATGACAAATACCTTTTTATGTGGTATAATGACTGCTTGGAACAGCTTGTCGTTATCTTATAGGTGAAACAATGAAAGTAGCTATTTATTGTAGATTATCCGAAGAAGATAGAAACAAGCAATTTGAAACCGATGACTCGGTCAGCATACAAAACCAGAAGGCAATGCTCCTGCAATATGCCACAGAACAAGGCTGGGAATTATTCGACATCTACAGCGATGATGACTATACGGGTTCTGACAGGCGTCGTCCCGAATTCAATCGTCTGCTGAACGATGCTGAAAAACGAAAGTTCGATATCATCCTCTGCAAAACCCAATCACGTTTTACCCGTGAGCTTGAGCTGGTTGAAAAGTACATACACGGACTTTTCCCTATCTGGGGTATCCGCTTTATAAGTATCATAGATAACGCCGATACCGCAAACAAGGGCAACAAAAAATCACGCCAGATCAACGGACTTGTAAACGAATGGTATCTTGAGGATATGTCGGAAAACATCCGCAGCGTTCTTACAAGCAGGCGGGAAAATGGTTTCCACATCGGTGCATTTGCACTGTATGGCTATAAGAAGGACCCCGAAAGAAAAGGTCATCTTATCATTGATGAGGAAGCCGCCGCTGTAGTACGGGAAGTATTTACCCTCTTTTCAAAGGGTTACGGTAAAACCGCAATCGCCCGAATACTTAATGACCGAGGCATACCAAATCCAACTGAATACAAGCGTATAAAAGGTCTTCGCTACAAGCAGCCGAAGATGAAAAACAGCACGCTATGGAAATACTTTGCGATATCCGATATGCTGACGAATGAAATCTATATCGGCAATATGGTTCAGGGTAAATACGGCAGTGTTTCCTACAAGACAAAACAGAATAAACCACGACCTAAAAGTCAGTGGTACATTGTCGAGGGAACACACGAGCCTATTATTGACAGAGAACTGTGGGACAGAGTACAGCATATGGTTAAAGAGCGTGCAAAGCCCTTTGAAATCGGAACGATCGGTTTATTCGCCAAGAAAACACGGTGTGCCGGTTGCGGTTACATTATGAGATCATCAAAAAACGGCAACAGACACTACCTGCAATGCTCAAACCGTCACGTTGCAAAGGATGCCTGTGAAGGTGCTTTTATATCGGTTGACCGTCTGGAAAAGCTTGTGATTGCCGAATTAAACCGACTTTCCGAAGAATTTCTTGACAAGGACGAGTTACAGCAGAACATAGAATTCTGCAACAATCTTCAGGCACAGAAAAAACGCATACAGAAGGATCTTACTGCGTACCGCAATAAAATCGAAGAGTATGCTAAAGGCATCAGAGAGCTTTACATGGATAAGGTCAAGGGCCTGATAACGAACAAGGATTTTGAAGAGCTGACAAAGGATTTTACCGTCCAGAAGGATCGCCTGCAAAGCATCGTCTCAGAGGGCGAAAAACAGATAGCTGACATTGATGGAAAAATAGCTGTCGGAGATAATCGCCGTGAACTGATCGAGCAATACACCAATCTGGAGCATCTTGACCGTGAAATCGTGGAAATTCTGATTGATTACATATCTATCGGCAAACGAATCCCCGGAACAAGGGATGTTCCCATAGAAATCCACTGGAATTTCTGAAAAGTTTGTGCTTGCATAATTGCACCAGAACAGAAAGCCCGTGCTACCTATGACAACATTTTAAGAATGTGCGACGATCCCGACGTAGCTAACGTTATCAAGTTCCTTCGTGAAAGGGAGGTAGTACACTTCCAGCGCTTCGGAGAGGTGCTTGATATTCTGCAGGAAAAAATCTGCTGATGAAAAACGGGCGAAGGTCCGATCAATAAGAACGTCCCCACGTTCCTGCGAACGTGGGGATGCTCGTTTATTTTGTGAGGAGATACTTTTTTAAAAATTATTCTGCGCTTTCTTCAGCTACGAAGGCGGGAGTTGTAGTTGTGTCTTCGCTGCATTCGTAAAGTCTTATCTTTGAAACCTTATAATCGTGTCCCCAGATGATAAGACCGCCCTGTTCGGATGCCTTCTTGATATCGTCAGCGTCAAGAACCACCGTGAAGCTTGCGGCACCTGTATCGATTGCACATCCGCCGTCGTCTGTAAGAGAACCGTCGCTCTTGATAGCAGGCCAGTTAGCCATATTTACACGGAACATTACAACGTGATATTCTGCCGTACCGCCTACTACCTCCATATCGATAGCGTACTTCTTGGACTGGTCAAGCTCTGCTAATATGTTGGAGGTTACCTTGATAGCTTCGTCACCGTTCCATAACGTACCGATTTCTATAGGCTCGCCCTCGTAAAGAATGCCGTCGTCTCCGATTTCTGAGAGTGTTCTGTTTACAACGGGTGCTGGAGGTTCAACGGGCTTGTAGGGGTTAAGCTCTGAAAGCGTCTTGTTTGCCTTTTCTATTTCTGCGTCAACGCCGCCCTTGATACTTTCCTTTGTCTGTGTCCAGGATGCACCGGAGTTGAAGGCTTCCTTCATAGGATTGTGAATATATCCGTTAAGATTGCTGGATACTGCACCGTAGAAGTCGAATACGGGGTTTTCGTTGGTCATTTCCTTGACGGTTATATACATATCCATCATTTCTTCAGTCCACTTGTAATCTTCGTAGAACTGATTCTTCTGGATTTCAAGAGTGGCGGGATCGGTTGCCGCAATTCTTCTGCACTTCATGAATGCCGCTGTACCCTCAGGGTTCTTACCACCCTTTACCATTGCCATAGCGTCAACGCCTGCAGGTAAATAATGCTTATCCGTATAAGTACATTTAGGCATAGGAACGAACATGATTTCACCGGGCTTGCCGAACATTGTAAGATCAGCCTCGTAAAGCTGCCATACGCCTACAGGATAGAAAAGAGTCTTACCTGCGGCAATATTAGCGGGAACTACCTGCCATTCGTGTTCTGCCTTGGGGAAGGGTAACTCTTCCTGATTCATCATCTGCATGAATTCCTGGACGTTGTTTACAAGAGGGTTATCAAGATTGCTTACAAGCTGGCCGTTTTCGTAGCCCACGTAGGGTACGCCCGTTGTAAGTGAAAAGCCCTGCTCAAACCACCAGCCGTCGATTGCATACTTATCTTCCTTGGGATCGCAGAAATCAATCATCATCTTCTTGAAGGAATCCCAGTCCCACTTGCCGTCATAAAGAAGCTCTGCAGGATCGTCAAGATTATTATTTGCGATGGTATTCTTGTTATAGATCATTATAATACCTGCATCAGCGGAGAAGTTACATACGTAATGCTTGCCGTTGAGGGTATAAACGTCATTGAGGTGGCTGATGTCAGCCCATAAATCCTCGGAAAAATCAATATAGTCATCTAAAGGAGCAAAAAGATTATTCATTGAGCATTTCGGGAATACGTCTAAGTCAGCCGCCGGGAACATATCCGGTGAATCGCCCGAAAGCACCATTGTTGACAGCTTTTCAAATCTCTCCTCAAAGGTACACTGGATAAACTTGATAGAACCGCCGTACTGATTCTTGAAAAGCTCTAACTCGGTAGGCATAGCCTTGCCGTTGATGGGATTTATATCCCAGGTAGAAAGCCATACTACTTCGCCGTTTTCAAGCTTTTCTGTAGCACCTGTATCGATGCTTTCAAGGGTTGAGTTGTACTCCTCCTTTAAGGTGGAGGGTACTGTGGTTTCGGGGGTTGAGGTGATGGGCGCGCTATCTGAATTGCAGGCGGTTGTAAGTATACCGGCTGTACATAAAACAGATAAAAGTGCCGCTATCTTTTTTATTTTCATAATAATACTTCCTTTCTGTATGAATAATATTCGATACTTTTCCTTCCGTAATTTTAGTATAATGTAATTTAAGTTATAAAGTTATCATAAAAATGTTCTTTTTGTTACGTTTTTGCACAATATTGTAGTATTTTATGGAGGATATTGATTTTCGGGGGTTGGAAGCCGAAAAAACATCCCTTGGCAAAAAACCAAGGGACGTTTCCTTTATTAAATTATTCAGCTGATCACATCCGAATGCTGTATCTGGCTGAGTATCGCAGGATCCTTTATCTTATTATCCTCGGCAAAGAAAAGAATCTTCGTCAGTATCTCCGAGGTCTTGGGATCGTCATCAATAAAGGGTAAGAACAGCTTTCCTCTGTGCTGTGAATGTACCGGCAGTACTGCTATCATAGTTCCGCCAACCATATGGATAACACCACTTCCGAGATGGATGGTATATTCTCCGTACTTGCCCTTTATATGTGCGTGATTTCCTTTAAGAGTAACGTTTGTAAGCCTGAAAAGAGGCAGAGTGCAGGAAATAACTGCACTGCGCATTTCGATAGTGGAGTGACTCGCTTCGGGATCGACACCACCCACGTGAGCAACGCTCACCGCCATATCCACGTCTCTCATTACCTCCGAAAAGATAATTTCAGGGATGTCGCACAGCTTTAATTCCCTGCCGTTTTTTCTGTCATAGAAGGCTACCCATTCCAGCGTGGGCGCTTCGATATCCGAGGGAGAAAACCAGTCTGCCATAGCATAGATGCAGGCTATAATATCCTCCTTATAGTATACCTTCTGCAGACCATCCTCTATATCTGCTACCCATTTTCTTGTTTTAAGGCAAGCCGCCGCCTTTTTCGGCTGAATCTGATTTCCTGCATAGCGCAGAGAACGGACAGCCTGATTTTCTTCCTCTGTGGGCAGATAAATTTCTCTGAATATCTGCTTGAAGGGCTGGGCTATACGGTTATCGAATATATATTTCTGCCACGCTGACCAGCATTTATCCTTGAACAGTCTTATAGGGTGAACTACCGTGATAACCGAATCTGTGCTGAGTGTGATGGTATTTCCTTCGGTATCCGAAATGCCGTTTTCCGATATTACACCATACCGTCCGTCGCTTTCAAATACCAGTCTTCCTATTATCGCTTTTATAACGGGATTTGAGAGCAGACCGACCAGCTCGCCGAAGGTGAATCCGGTGTAGTTTTCCATTGCCGCTTCAAACATCGCTTTGGTTCTGCGATACTGTTCTGTAAGCTTCTTTTTCATGTCGCTCGCTTTAAGCAGAAATTCATTCTTTTTGAGCTTTGCGGGGACGGATTTAAGCGTTTTTCCATCCTTTTCGCACACTACAGCCGCCTTACCGTCATCGTCTACGGAAAGTCTTACGATAACGCCGTCGATTTCTTCACCTTCAAACAGACTCCTGTTGTCCTCTACAAGCTTTGTTTCCATACGTAAAGTGAGTCTTGTTACGTCATCGTAGCCTGCATTCATCGACAGATTCTGCATTGCGATTTCCACAGCCTTCTTTTCGCTGGCAATTCTTTGTGCGCCAAACTTTTTGCTTTCCTTTAAAAATTGCTGTAGGAAAAGATATCTTGTTATAATATCCTCCTCATCCTTTAAAGGAATAAGCGCATACGCCATTACAAGATCCTTGTTTCTCTTGTCCGATATAGTCTTTGCTGTTTCCTCTGCATCCATTTTGCCAAGGACTGCATCGGCATATTTTCTTGCTCTTGAATGCTTTGCTCCGTCTGAGATATATTTTGCCGCATTGTAAAGCATATCAAACCGCTTTGCACCAAGCTCGCTATAAGCAGAATTGAACCAGTCTACGTCAAAGGCGCCATCATTGAGCTCTATTTCGGAAAGAGGAGTATATTTTGCGATTATCGCCTTTCTCTTATCGTCAAAGCTTTCGTTCATATGTGCCATAAAGTAATATGCACCGCTGACAAAGCCCTTCCAGCCAAGATATTCTCCGACGATATCCACCCATTCCGCAGAATAGAGTGCCGCCTCGATAAGTCTCTTTTCGGTAATGTCGGTATCCTTTAAAAGCTCTCTCAGTTTTTCACAGTTTTCGTCCTCATAGGGTACACATACGCCGAGCAGATGACTGAGGGAGGCTCTCTTTGTTTCGGTGCTGTAGGCAGAACGCTCCAGGGTATCCTTACCCATAGCTGACAGTATCGCTACAAAATTCTCCATACCGTATATACGGGAAATTGATCTTACAAATTCGGAATATTCCGTCTTTGTATCTCCTCGTTTTAGCTCGGTAGAAAGAATCCGCTCTATGACCTTTTCGTAAATGCTCTCGGCATATCTGAGCAGCTTTGTTTCCTCTTCGGTAAAGGGCTCGTTTCTGTCCTTCTTGCTTACAAGATAGAAAGCCGCCTGTTCTTTATACGCCGCCGACCAATAACGCTCTCTTGAGGCTACAAGTCTGCCCTTTTCCTTTAACACCTTTGCAATATTCGATAAAACCGAAAGGGCGTTATGCGTGTTATCGCTGTCATATATAAAGCAGTAGAGAGCCTTTTCACTGATTATACCACGGTATGCCGCAATGATATAGGCATATATATCAGGCGAATTAAGTCCGTTAAATCTGCTGTAAAGATAGCGGGCAGTATTGCCCTTAAGCTCTTCATATCTCTTTACAGTCCTGTTATAGACGGTAACAATCAGCGGCAGTATATATTCTGCCCTTTCGTCATTCTTTACCCTCATAAAGGTAAGAATACCGCTTATCTGATTATGGGAATACAAAACACTTTCGTTTGCATAGCCTCTGACGGTATATCTGTAGACTAAATCCTCATCCGCTACCTTACACAGCCATAGAGCAATGGCAACCGCCAGCTTTTCGCAGGTTTCGGATAATACCGTTCCTATGCCCTTCAGCATAAGCTCACTTACGATAAGTCCTGCCTTACCGCTGTAGCTTCCTTGGGTATATTCCGAGAAGCCCTTGCCGTAAAGGGTATCTATAAACTTTTTCGCAAAATCCGTAAAATCGTTACTGATAGCAGGTACGGAAATCAGCAGATAAAGTCTTATGAGCATAGCTTCGTCGGTTACGTTATCATCAAACCATTTTTGCCACACATCCATTAAAGGAACCGTTCTTCTGCCGTTTTCGTCCTTTGTATAAAACTGATGGGTACTACAACTTCCTACAGTATATATTTCGCTGTCGCAGTAATCCCTGAACTCATCCTCGCCGTGTGCCTCTATAAGAGCGCACAATTTTCCGATTTTTTCGTATATTTCTGTTTTTTCGGCGCATTCGCCCTTTGCAGACGGCTTTTTATAGCTGTCAGGATAGAGGATATTCCCTACCGCAGAGGAGGGGAACACCTGCATAAAGCGATCCACACAGCTTCTGTAAAAGTCGTTATCTGAAACTACGGGTATGTATTTATCCGCCACAGTAAATAACGGAGCTTTTATCTCTTCCTCTTTGCCTGTTCCGATAATACCCTCTATCAGTATTTTTTCTTTCGTAGTGGGCGACGTAATTTTCTTTACAAGCCCGATGCATTTAAGATACAGCTCTGTTCTCGTCTCATCCTTTGAAACAAGCATAACCATATCAAGCGCCGCAGTACGTCTTTCCTCCTTCTTATCAGAAAGAAGACGTTCTATTGACGCATATACACTGTTATCATCCCTTGCAAGAATAAGGCTTATAAGATTTCCTCTGGCGTCAGCCGCCTTGTATCTTAACATTTCTTCCATCTGCAGGTAGTTTTCGTCATCAAGCTCCGCCTTTTTTATAACCTCAAAGGCGGTAGAACGAGTATAGCTTTCCTTATCACAAAGTGCGGATGTAAGAGCCTTTCGCTGAAGTATTGTTTCGGGCTTTGTAAGAAGCAGTGTGAGAGCGGCAAATCTTCCGTCCTGTATTTCGGGAATAAAGGCTACCGCTTCGTCGGTTATCTTGTTATCGTTAAGACCGCCTGCGATAGCACAGAGCCTCAATGCAATGTCGCTCTTTTCGAGAGAAGCGGAAAACCAGGGGAATATGCAGGGTGAGAAGGTAAGCTCCTTGTTTTTTACGTTGCTACGTATATTTTTCAGTATTTCATAATACGTCCTTGCACCTTCGTCGTTTTTAAAATAATCGCTAAGTGGGAAGGTGGTTTTCTCACTGTAATCATTCGTTTCGTTTGCCACGTATCTGTAGCCGCCGTCACAATATACCCACGCTCCGCTGTTTACTCTTACGGCAGTTCTTATTTTGCTTGATACATCATTCATAAAGCAAGGAAGATAAACCGCAAGCATTTCTGTATCATCCTGATATTTTGCAAGCGCCATAGCACCCGTAAAGTGACAGAATCCTTTATTATCGATATTTCTTGCCGCATAACCTGCAGTCAAAGCCTGATGTCTGCTGCCCTCTATAATCAGCAGACGTATCTGATTCATCATATCCGTTACTTCGTAAAAGCCACAGGACCATAGCGCTACGTATATCTGCATACTGTCTTCAGCTTTAAGATATTCTTTTCTTTTTTCCATATCACAAAGGCATTCGCAGATAAGCCTTACAGTCTTTGCGCTGACTCTTTCCAGATCACGGGTATCGGGATTTATAAGCCCGAGCCAGGTGCCTACAGCTCTTTTTACCGACGAATATCTGATAAGATCGTTTTCTTCAATTACCTTAAAAAGAGTACTGAATGCCATTGCAGTACCGCAGTCAATATTTTCGCAGATAGCCTGGCGCAATCCCTCCTGAAGTCTTGCCGCAAGCAACATCTTTCCCAGAAGAATATGAAGCTCGTTATTATGGCTTTTTACAATGCCCTTTATCATTTCGGCAGACGGGAACACGTCCGATTCACAGCTTATAACGTCGGTAAGCAGTTTTATAAGCCTTTTATTGCCAAGATCGATTTCAGCCGCAATAATTATCTCCAGCTCCGGCTGACTGTAGCGGTAACGCCTTCTGTAGCCTATCTGCTCCTCAGGAAGATTTTCTTCAAGTATATCGCAGATATCAGCGTCGGTATCATCAAAGCGCCACAGAGTGCGTACTACCTCCCTTACCCTTTCGGCAACGTTTATCCTGTCCGCCGTGCGGAAGGAACGTCTGTATGCGGATACGGAATAAGGGTATTCCTCCAGATGGTCTATATAATAAAGAAAGTCCTCAGCCCTTTCCTTTCTTATTGCCGTACCGATAAGCGAAGAGCCGTTTTTTCTGAACAAGCCTTTTTTGAAAAATTCCGAAGGCTTTTTTATTTTCCCTTCTATAAGCGCCTGACAGAAAATATTATACGTCTCATTGCAGGAATCGTCCTCTGATATTTCAATAAAGGAAAGATATTCTTTTCCTATCTTTTTCCGTCTTAATCCCTTTTCTGCTATCAGCTTTTTATTATAATCATCACCAAGGGCGAAGATTCTTGCCTGCTCTTCCTTAGAAAATATCTTCATATCTGCTCCTTTACCAAAGTCTGCCTGCAAGCATAGTAAGCTTTATAAAGGTCACTACGCTGTCATCACTGATTTCTATACTGTCATTAAGGCTACCTGCTTCTGCTTCGTCTATAAATATACGGAACAACCCGTCCTCATA
Organism: Ruminiclostridium sp.; assembly: GCA_017465545.1. Taxonomy (GTDB): domain Bacteria; phylum Bacillota; class Clostridia; order Oscillospirales; family Ruminococcaceae; genus Ruminiclostridium_E. The sequence goes on along the minus strand of JAFTVY010000054.1, from coordinate 39,640 downwards.
GGCTTTAAGAGCGTTGCTGACAGCCTCGTCACAGTCTGCTTCTTTTTTATTAAATAGCTCGCCGAAGGCAATTTTTCCTACCTCGCTCATAGCTTCAAGCTCGGCTTCGGACAAGGGCTTTAGCTTGCTTTTATTTATTCTGTCTTTTTGCAGAGCTACAAGAGTTTTTACGCACTCTGTTATAAATGCCGCCACCGTGTCAGGTCTGTTTTCTATCATAAAGGGTACCTCGCCGATCCTGTCACGACGTGAACCTATCTGCTTTATTTTTACCTTTATATTCATAACAGCCTCCCTTTATAAAAAAATTACTATATATAATTTTACCACTTTTACCCTCGTTGTCAATATCCAGGGTGCAAATACCTTCGTTATTTAATTTGACAATTTATTGCAGTAGTGATATAATCATCTATGGAATAACAGCTCATTTTCCGCATAACAATGCGGATGTCAACAGTTGTTTACACAAAAGGAAACGTTGATTTCTTGAAAAAATTCCGCTTCTGATTTAGAATTACCATTGTAAAAACCACAGCAAAGGAGGTATTACGGTGGTAGAAAAAATAAGGAAGCTGAAGTACGAATACAGCAGTAAGAAAATGATAGGCAGGCTCCCTCTTGTATCAATAAGCATAGGAGTGGGAGCGAAAACAGCAAAGGGCGTTGTCGCTATAGGCAACGTGAGTAAGGGAGTTATTTCAATAGGACTTATAGCAATGGGTGGATTTTCTCTGGGACTTATCTCTCTGGGACTGTTCGTTATAGGTCTTATAGGACTTGGTGCTGTTGTTTCGGCAGGCTTTTCGCTGGGAATTATCGCAATAGGCGGTATTGCCGCAGGCATATTCTCCCTTGGCGGTATTGCCTTAGGAGTTGCCAGCGTAGGCGGTGTAGCGGTAGGCGGTCAGGTCGCCTTCGGTGGCTTTGCCATAGCTCCCGTAGCCATGGGACTTGTTACAAAGGCAGAAGTAAGTCTGTCGGTTGCGGATATAGGAACGCTTATGCAAAGCGGAGCAGACGCCTTCAACAGTATAATAAACGAAGCATTGCCCGGTATATGGGAGCCCTTCAGAAGCTGGGTAACAATGCTTCTGTAAGACACCCTCACCATAAGGGTATAATCGGACAGGAGTGGGTATTTTGGAAAACAGACAAATGCAGTTCAGCGAAAATTTTCAGAATTTAAGAAAAGAAAAGGGACTTTCCCAGGAGGAGCTGGGAGAAATGCTGTCGGTATCAAGACAGACTATCTCCAAATGGGAAAAGGGTACCGCCTACCCTGATATGCTGAACCTTGTAACGATAAGTCAGTTTTTCTCAGTTTCTACCGATGAGCTTATAAGCGGCAAAAAAGAGGATATTCCTTCTGAAGAAGCCGTTGAAAGCGAAAAGGAGGAGTCTTCTCTTCCTGCAGAAAGCGGCTCTTCTGAAAGCTCCTTTCATCTGGAATATGAAAGCCGACTTAAGATAAAGAATCTGCCGCTTGTACATATAAACTGCGGTTTTGGTGGCTACAAGGCAAAGGGCGTAATCGCCATAGGAAATTTTGCTACGGGTATATTTTCCGTGGGACTTATTGCGAAGGGACTTATCAGCATAGGCGTACTGTCGCTGGGCGTTATAGCCTTCGGTGTGCTTGCTCTGGCATTGCTGTCAGTAGGCTGTATAAGTGCGGGTATCGTTGCTATAGCAGGTATCGGCGTCGGAATAATGAATCTTTCGGGTATCGGCTTCGGCGTTGTATCGGTTGCAGGCTGTGCCTTTTCTACCCACGTTTCTATAGGCGGAGTAGCTTACGCTCCGGTAGCGGTAGGCTACGTTGTAAAGGGTGATGAAACTATGCTTTTACAGAATTTAAGCGATATATCGGTTACCGATTCTGAAAGCGTTCTTGCCCTTATAAATGCGAAATTCCCGGATCTTCCCGAAATACTGAAGTTCTGGGCAACGATGATTTTTAAATAAAGGATATATTATGAAAAAGACAGACTTAACAGAGCTTAATAATGAAATAGAAAGACGAATTGCGGTGATGGAAGAGGACAATTACGAATTTCCCCGCCGCTTTTCAAAGAAAGACTATATATTTACCGCCCTTGTCGGCGTGATATGCCTTGCCTTTGTTATAGGCGGAGCGTTTATAACGTAAGGGGGATAAATATGAGCAACGTAAATAAATCGGTAGAAAAAGAGGCGTTCTTCGGCATAGCTCCCGTTTTGAAAAAGGAAAAGCTCTACGGCTTTATAGACGCCCTTCTTATACTTTCAGGCTACTGCATAGCCACCTGGAGCTATACTCAGGGTACTTATCTTGCTACCCTTGTAGGCTTTAAACAGCTGCTTATCGGTGCATTTTTCGGTGCGATACTGATGCTTGTCATCTATCAGCTACCCGTCATACTGTCGGTACGCTACGGCATAGATATATGGGTATGGCTACGGAGTGTGTTCGGCAAAAACGGAATACTGGTTATGACAGTTATAATAATTCTGATAAATTACCCCTGGTATGCGGTGTGTGCGGATCTTTTCGCCTCGTCGATGGGAAATCTTGCGGGGCTGTTCGGCATTACCCTGCCTGACGGAGCGCATACGGTACTGGCAATACTCTGCGTAGTTATAGGTACTCTTATAGCATATAAGGGACTGGGTGCTATCACCTGGACCACAAGAATTTTAGTACCCTTACTTTTACTGCTGGGCGTAGTGGTAGTAATAGTCGGCTTTTCTTCTGTACCCTTTGATGCAATCTGGAACTACAAGCCTGCAAGACCTGAGGGTGAGCTTAATATAATCCCCTACATAATTTCCATTGAAGCAAACTTTGCCTTTGTAATAACCCTTGTGGGCGGTATGGCAGAGGTGCCGAGAATAACAAAGAACGAAAATTCAGGCTTCTGGGCAGGTGTACTCGGTCAGGGCTTTTCAGGTTCCTTCTTTGTAGTGGTAGGCGCAGTTATGTCTATAGCTATGCAGTACGTAACGGGAGAAATGGTAGACGATCCTACTGTAATGCTGGCTACGTTATCAGTACCTGCACTTGCCTTCAGCTCGCTTCTCCTTGTAGCCTTTGCCAATATAGGAACTCAGGCGGTAGGCTCTTACATCTACGGCGTTATGCTGAAATCCTCCTTTAAAAAGGCAAGCTATACCCTGCTTATACTGATACTGGGGCTGTACGTGACCTTACTTTGTATCTGGGGCAGAATAATAGAATTCTTCGGCTCCTTCCTTACGATAGGCGCTTGCATATACGCTCCCCTTGCCGCACTTTTATTTGTGGATTTCTTCTTTGTAAGACGGCAGAAATTCTCCATCCGTGCCGCCTTCGGTCTTAAAGGTCATAAGGCGTATGATTATACGAAGGGCTTTAATATAGTGGGACTGTTATGCATTGTGGCAGGCGTTATAATGTCGCTTATGGTGTACAATCCCATTACAGGCGAGATACACAATATGGTGCTTTTCTATCTTACTCCAACGGGATTTTCCTTTATCGGTACTGGACTGCTGTATTTTCTTTTAAGCCTTGTACCGCCGATAAAACGCTATCTTTTAAAGGACAGAGAGGATATAACTATATAAATGAAGAATATAAAAGGACAAAGCATTCTTACTGTCAGAAAGCGGGGTAAAATCGATACTACTCCCTTTGACCGTCACCGCATACCGCCAAAGCAGAATTTCTTTCTGACACCCGTTATATGGCTTCTGTGCAGACTGCTCACCTCAGGTACGGGACTTAAAATAAATAAAAGGAATATGAAGGGATTAAAGCCACCCTTTTTAGTGCTTGGCTCTCATCACGCCTTTATGGACTTTTACGTTACTCCGCTGGCGCTGTTTCCCCACAGAGCAAATTATATCTCAGAGCTTGAAGGCTTTGAGTATTTCGGAGAGTGGATATACAGGCAGGTAGGCTGTCTTGGTACGAGAAAATTCGTAAACGATATGGCACTTGTAAAGAATATCCGAAGAGTGCTGGAGCGTAAAGGGATACTTGTAATCTACCCCGAGGCAAGATATGCAAACGTAGGCACAAGCACCGATATACCCGTATCTGTCGGCAAGATGATAAAAAAGCTCGGAGTTCCCGTGGTGACGATAAATATGCACGGCAACTATCTGCAGTCGCCTATATGGAATTTAAAGAAAAGAAAGGAAGTACGGCTTTCCGCCGATATCTGCCAGCTTATCACAAAGGAAGAAACGGCAAGTCTCTCCCTTGACGAGATACAAAAAAGAGTGTCAGAATATCTCACCTATGACGAATATAAATGGCAGTATGATAACAAAATGGCGATAACCGATAACTTCCGTGCCGAGGGACTTCATAAGGTGCTTTATCGTTGTCCTGATTGCGATACCGAGTTTTCTATGACAAGCAAGGGCGCAGAGATCATCTGCCAAAACTGTCACAGCAGATACTATATGACCGAGTACGGCAGGATGCTGAAGAACGATTCGGAATTTCCGCTATCTCATATTCCCGACTGGTACGAATGGCAGAGAAAAGAGGTCGAGAAAGAAATAGACAGCGGGAATTACAGCCTTAACTGCACGGTAGAAATACACGCCCTGCCCAATGCGAAGAATTTCATCGACTGTGGCGAAGGAAGACTTATACACGACGAAAACGGCTTTTCACTTACCTTCACCGATTACGGCTCTGACAAAGAGCAGACTATGACCTTTCCTCCTCTTTCTATGCTGTCGGTACATACCGAATATGATTATCGTGGCAAGGGACAATGCATAACGCTGTCCACTCTTGATAACACCTATTTTCTTTTTCCGAAGAGTGACGGCTTCAATGCAACGAAAATCCAGTTTGCTACCGAGTATCTTTATAAAAAGGCACAAAACGAGCTGAAAAGCTGATAAACAAAGCCTGGGAATGACTTCATTCTCAGGCTTTTTCCTTTTATTTTGCTTCGGGAAATTTCGGTTTTGAATTAAGAAATGGCAAATTTTTATAGACAAAAGAGAAAATCTGTGGTATACTATAGGTTAGTTATAATTTATCCGCAGATAATAGGCGGAATGGAAAGGAGAATCATCATAGTATGATTTATGAAAAATCCTGTGGTGGCATAGTTTACAGGAAGTTTCACGGCAATACCGAAATATTGCTGATAAAACACCTGAAATCCGGCTACTGGTCTTTTCCCAAGGGACACGTCGAGGGAGATGAGACAGAGGAAGAGACTGCAAAGAGAGAGATAAAGGAAGAAACCAACATCGACGTTTATATTGACGCAGGCTTCAGAGAGACGGTAACCTACTCACCCCGCAAGGACGCCAGAAAAGAGGTTGTCTATTTCGTAGCAAGAGCAAGAAACTACGACTATATCCCTCAGCTTGAGGAGATTGCAGATATACGCTGGGTAGAGATAGGTCAGGCGCACAATTTACTTGCCTATGACAATGACAAGCTCATTGTAAACAAGGCAAGAAGCTTTATCGGACTTATGAAGTCATAACCCCTTCAGAGAAAGGACAACATCAGATGATGACCTATGAGCAAGCAATTGCTTACGTAGACAGCTATACAAAATCAGGCAAGCCTATGGAGAATCTTGCCCGTTTTGTGGTGCTTATGAGACAGCTCGGAAATCCCCACACGGATTTCAGAAGCATACATATAGCAGGAACAAACGGCAAGGGCAGTACCACCGAATATATCAGCAATGCCCTTTATAAATCGGGAAAGACCGTAGGCAAATTCACCTCCCCCTACATAACCTGTATAGAAGAAAGAATACAGCTCAACAACAAGAGCATTTCACGGCACGCCTTTGCTCACCTTTGCGAGCAGGTAAAGGTGGCTGTTGACGAGACCGGTATAGACGGCTTTTCACAGTTTGAGATACTTACCGCCATCGGCTTTCTGTATTTCAGCAAGGAGCAGGTAGATTATGCGGTAATAGAAACCGGTATCGGTGGCACTCTTGACTGCACCAACGTAATAACTCCCGATATAAGCGTTATTACTTCAGTAGATTTTGACCATACAGCCTTACTTGGCGATACCATCCCCGAAATAGCCTCTCACAAGGCGGGAATTATAAAGCCTGCCGTACCCTGCGTAGCGGCGGTAATGTCGGAAGAGGCGGCTTCGGTTATAGAAGCAAAAGCCAAGGGATTCGGAGCAGAGCTTATAATTCCTGATATAAACCGTATGCAGATAATAGATATGGACGCAGGCGAGGTGTTCTTTTCCTACAAGGGCAGTAATTACCACCTTATGATGTCGGGCAAGCACCAGATAATGAATGCCCTTTGTGCAATAGAAGCCTGCAGAAAGTTAGGACTTCAGTACGGGCAGATATTCACGGGACTGGAAAAGTCTGTTCTTCCTGCAAGAATGGAAATGATACGTAAGGACGATACCCGTTATATAATCGACGGCTCTCACAACCCTTCCGCTATGAGAGCGGCAAGAGAGCTTCTGGCCCTTGACAAGCGCCCCGTTTATGCCGTTATCGGTATGCTTAAAAGCAAGGACTGGCAGGGTGCGTTAAAGGAGATATTACCGGTATTCGCAGAAGTAATATTCATAGACGGCTTTGCAGACGGCTGTGTGCCTAAAGAAGAGCTTATGCAGTTTGCACAGACTCTTGGTGCGGTGGCACAGTGCGAGGAGGATCTATCCGCTGCTCTTGAAAAGCTTTGCGACAAGGCAGGAGAAAAGGGCTATGCAATGATAACCGGCTCACTCTACCTTGCCTCGGTTATGAGAAAAATGATAAAGGAATAAAAAAACACACCACGATCTTTATAATACGGGATCGTGGTGTTATAATTAAATAAAGCAACTTTATCTATAAGCCGGGTTCTGTCGTGTGCGATCATCTATCTACTTTTTCCGTCGCCGGAAAAATCAAGCCACCTTAATCTGTGACCGTCGAGCAGACGGTTTTTCCACAGAACCAATCGGTGTTGCATCGGATAGGGTTTACAGATAGAAACGGTCTCCCGCTCTACGGTGAGCTCTTACCTCGCCTTTCCACCCTTACACTATAAATAATGCGGTATATTTCTGTTGCACTTGCCCTGAAGTCGCCTTCGGCTGCCGTTAACAGCTATCCTGCTCTGTGATGCCCGGACTTTCCTCACGGTATTACCCCGCGACCGCACAATAAAGTTGCTATATTATTGTATCATATTTTTAAGATTTGTCAAGACCTCAGAAGGGAGGTAAAATATGAAAAAACGAATAAATGCCATATGGCTGTTTTTATACGGCTCGGCTATGATAACGCTCGGAATTTCAGCACTTATAAAGGGCGAGTTGCTTATCGTACCCCTTGCAGGAATCGGCGGACTTTTTATTATAATAAACGGTCTGCACAGATTGCTGAAGGGAATGTTTACAAAAAGGAAAACCCGACTTTTAAGCTGTATAATAAACCTTTTTATAGGTCTGTTTACGTTTTTGTTTCCCTTCACAAGTATTGCGCTTGTGACAATTATATTTTCCCTCTACCTTATGCTGAACGGAATAATCAAGCTTATAGACTGCATACATTCGGTAAATAACGGTACGGAGGATTTTCCGACGGATTTTATTGCATTCTTGTTCTTTTTTGTCTTTGCAATACTGATGCTGACGGGAGCCTTTCAGTCAGCGGGCTGGCTTTCTGCGGTAGTCGGAGTGTATTGCATTTTATACGGCATTACCGAGCTTAAGGACTTTGCAAGGGAGATACTCCCCCGAAGGGCAAAGAATATACTGCGACGCAGAATAAGATTTTCCCTGCCACTGGCAGTCTCCACCTTCTCCCCCTTAGCGGTTTTAAAGACCTACAGCAAAAGACTGGATTCAAGAGAGATCGACGTGGACGCTCTTTTAAAGGAAGAAAAAGCCTTTGACGACGACAAGAGAGCAAATATCCACGTACTGATTCACGTTTCTATGGATGGGGTAGGAATGGTAGGGCATTGCGATATAGCCTATAAAAACAAGGTCATGTCCTACGGCAACTATGACGCCTCCTCCGAAAGGCTGTTTGGTGCGGTAGGCGACGGAGTTATGTTTATAGCGGATTATGATAAATATATAAGCTACGGCATTTCTGCCGACAAGCAGATGATAATAGATTTCGGTCTGCTTTTATCCGACAAGCAGATAAGAAGAGTAAGACGGGAAATGGCAAGAATAAAGAAGACCACCTACCGCTGGCGCTGTCCCTTTGAAAAGGCCACGTATGAAGGCAGGAAAGCAGAGCTTTCCGATTTTTCCGACTATTGCAGTAAGCTCTGGCACGGCACCGGAGCAAGATTCTATAAATTTAAGAGCGGTAAATGGAAAAGCTATTTCGTTATGAGTACAAACTGCGTTTTGCTTGCGGACAGTATTTTGTCAAAGGCGGGTACAGATATAATAAATACCGCAGGTATCATAAGTCCGGGAGCATATTACGATTATCTGCAGAAGGAATATACTCTTAAAAACGGAATTGTAGTCAGCAGGGACGTTTATGGGTATTTGGCGAAAGACGTAGCGAAACATCCGAAGTGACAATTTAGTGTAACAGCTATTGACATTAAACAATTGATATTGTATAATAAAAAAAAGGAGGAAATTCTTATGAAAATTTTAAACAGGATTTCAATAATAACGCTTTCTGCACTATGCACTCTTTCTACTCTGCACACTTCTGCATTTGCAGATAATGCATCTGACACCCTTGATATAAGAGTGAACACAATAAAGAACTCCTATATTGCACAGCACCCAGGGTACGAATCTCAGATCAATACAATCATCGAAGACGTTGTTTCTTCAGAACAGTTCATGCAATACTATCTGTATGACGAAATCGAAGCCTTACACATTATTGAGGATACAATACAAGATGCCTTTCTTCCGACTACTTCCGAATTATCCTTATATGGCTTACGCGCAGGGAATCCTTCGACAGGTATTTTTTATGCTCCTTACAACGTTATTGCTGTAAGACAAAGCCAAAATAACTATTGCGGACCGGCTTCAATCGTTCAAGCTCTGATCGGCAACGGAAAATTTGATTATATTACCGATTTAGAAGAACAGGAAGACAAACAGGAAGAGGTCGCTGATGAATTAACATTTAAACAAGGGGGCGGCGGTGCATTTATCGGTTCTATGAGAGATTATCTTAATACACATTATGAGCACGAGACATACAAATATAAGGTGAAAGCTTTTACCAGCTACACTTATTATCATGCACAGCGTTATGTTTATGAAAGTCTCAGACTTGATGCTTGTCCAATTTATCTTGTAGATGATACGGCAGATTTTGATTACTATAACAACGCTACATTTCAACACTATGTTACAATATCTTATTATAACGGACAAATGCAAATAATGAACATTCTTGATCCGCACAATGACGATTTGTATTATGGACTTCATACTATAACCTTTGATGAGTTTGATTTTAGTGCAAGCTATGATGGATGGATAATTGCAAGAACAACCGACGTCAGTGATGATAAGTACATATACAGTTGATATACAATCGTGTATAGGGAGTCATTTTATGAAGCATGGATTTAAGTTATTAAAAACGACGATAATTCTGATAGCTATTGTATTGTCATTTAACGCCTGCAATAACAATACAACTTCATCAACAAGCAGCTCTTTCCCTGATATTTCGATAGGAAGTGCTACAGAGGATAGCTCTGACGAAAATTCTGAATATAAACCTGCGAATAAAAAAAACGACGAGATACTTTCCGAAGCCGTTCCGCTGTCGGAGATCCCATACGCACCTGATGCCATAGCTATGGATCTCTCATACTACAGATATGCGATGCTTGCTGAGAAGACCTTTGGAGAATACACATTTACGCTTGTCGCCAACACTCTGAATATGCAGGAAGATTGTTATTTTGCCAGAATGAAGCTGATAGCATCCATGGACGGGAAAGCATTGGCGGATGAATTTATTGCAGCTCATAGCGATGGTAGTCAAACAGGTACGATTTTGTATAAGAATGATGATACACAGGATATTATGTTAGTAGAAACTATGGTGCAAGACGGAAAAGAATATCCGCTCGTTATCGTAAAATATAAATGCCATCCTTCTTACGGAGAAAACGCTGTAACATTATCCAGATTTTTTACAATTATAAACAATAAAGGATTCACTTTTCACGATACGGGATTTATAAATTACAAAAATCTCTCGGATAATTTTACGATAACCGATAATATTCTGTATGACACGGAAAATAATAAGTCACTTGTTTTTGATTTCATGACCGGAAAAGCGGAAATAAAAGAAATTACGCCATAATAAATATCGACTTGAACTATAAATCCCTTGAGAAGCACAGATGCTGTATCGAGGGATTATTTATTTGTCCATAATCCAAGAAGTCAGTAAAACATTCTCTTGACAAATCATAAAAAAGTGATATAATATAATTAGCACTCTCAAAGGTAGAGTGCTAAAAAATATAAACGGCACAAAAGAAAGGAACAGAAAAAATGGCAAAAAAGGCATTTAAGGCGGAGTCCAAAAGACTTCTTGATATGATGATAAATTCTATCTACACTCACAAGGAGATATTCCTCCGTGAGCTTATCAGTAACGCCAGCGACGCTATGGATAAGCTGTACTTCAAGTCAATGACAGAAAATATCGGCATCACAAGAACGGATTTTGCGATAGATTTAGCCCTTGACAAGGCAAACAGAATACTTACCATCACCGATAACGGTATCGGTATGACAAAGGAAGAGCTTGAAAATAACTTAGGTGTTATCGCCCAGAGCGGCTCCTTCAAGTTCAAGAATGAGAACAGCGACGTTGATAAGGATGATATCAGCGTTATAGGACAGTTCGGCGTAGGCTTCTATTCTGCGTTTATGGTAGCCTCCTCCGTTACGGTGGAAACAAAGGCTTACGGCAGTGATACAGCGTACAAGTGGTATTCCGAGGGTGTAGACGGCTACACCATCACCGAAACCGAAAAGGATAGTTATGGTACAGTAATCACTCTTAAAATCAAGGAATCCACCGAAGAAGAGGATTACGAGGATTTTGTTACCGAATATAAGATAAGAGGTATCGTCAAGAAGTATTCCGACTATATCCGCTACCCCATCAAGATGCTGGTAGGTCACAGCCATCTGAAGGAAGGCACAGAGGACGAATACGAAACTCACTATCAGATAGAGACCTTAAACAGTATGATCCCCATCTGGAACAAGAGCAAGTCGGAGCTTACTGACGAAGAATACAATCTTTTCTATAAGGAAAAGTTCTTTGATTATGAGGATCCTATAGCTCATATCCACACTCAGGCGGAGGGTACAGCTACCTATAAGGCTCTGCTCTACATCCCTGCAAAGGCGCCCTTTGATTTTTACTCAAAGGACTACGAAAAGGGACTTCAGCTCTACTCAAACGGTGTACTTATCATGGATAAATGTGGAGATCTGCTCCCGGATCATTTCAGCTTTGTGAAAGGCCTTGTGGATTCCTCCGACCTATCACTCAACATTTCAAGAGAGCTTTTACAGCACGACAGACAGCTGAAGCTCATTGCAAAGAGAATCGAAAAGTCGATAAAGAACGAGCTTTCCAAGATGCTGAAGAATGACAGAGAAAAGTACGAAAAGTTCTGGAAGGCATTCGGACTGCAGATTAAGTTCGGTGTATATAACGGCTTTGGCGAGGGTAAGGAATTACTTCAGGATCTTTTACTGTTCTACTCCTCTGCCGACAAGAAGTACGTTACACTTGAAGAATATACTCTTCGTATGAAGGAAGAACAGCAGTATATCTTCTTTGCCAGCGGTGATGACGTGGATAAGATCGACAAGCTCCCCCAGACCGAGCTTATCAAGGATAAGGGCTATGAGATTCTTTACCTTACAGACAGCATTGACGAATTCGTAATGCAGATGATGGTAGACTACAACGGCAAGCAGTTCAAATCCGTATCCGCAGGCGACCTTGATCTTGAAACCCCCGAAGAGAAGGAAGAGATGAAGGCAAAGAAGGAAGAGAGCAAGGAGGTACTCGAATTTATAAGAGACTCCCTTGGCGGTAAGGTAAAGGACGTAAGACTTTCAAGTGTTCTTAAATCCCACGCTGTATGCCTCACTTCTGACGGTATTTTATCCATTGAGATGGAGAAGGTACTTTCCCATATGCCTAACGAACACAACGCCAAGGCTGAAAAGGTACTGGAGATAAACGCCTCCCACCCCATCTACGAAAAGCTGAAGGCACTTTTCGAGACCGACAAGGAAAAGCTGGCTCTCTATGGCGATCTGCTTTACAATCAGGCGCTTTTAGTAGAAGGTATTGCAATAGAGGATCCCGTTGATTTTACAAATAAAATCTGTTCACTTATGTAACTGAATATAAAAGCAGGGGCTGTAAAAACTTACGTTTTTACAGCCTCATAATTTTGGGGTGCCGCAGGCGGAATTTAAAATCCATCAATTGCCCTAAAGTAAGTAGTTATTGCCTATGGCAATAACTACGGCAGTTGACAAAATCTATGATTTTGTGAGCATATGATTCCCACAACTTCGTGCGTAGCACGAAACATCACTCCGACAGAGTCGGAACATCACACGGCATAGCCGTGCATCGCTTCGTGCAAAGCACGAAACATCACTTTGAACACAACCCTGTTTATACAAAAGTACCCTTGCAAAAGCAAGGGTACCTGTATTTTTGGTTTATACAATCTGTGCTTTTTTGAAAAAAGAGGTTTCTCAAAAAATATTATTCAGACTTTGCGCCTCTGTTTTCCTTAAGGATAACGTCGTGTGAGCCGCCTTCTACGATACTTGTAGCAGATACTAACGTAAGCTTTGCGTTCTTCTGGAAATCAGGGATGTTGAGGCATCCGCAGTTGCACATTGTAGAACGAACCTTTGCAAGGGATCTTGTTACGTTGTCCTTGAGGCTACCTGCATAAGGAACGTAGCTGTCAACACCTTCTTCGAAGGAGAGCTTCTTGTCGCCGCCCATATCGTATCTCTGCCAGTTTCTTGCACGGTTAGAGCCCTCGCCCCAGTATTCCTTAACGTAGCTGCCGTTAACAAAGAGCTTGTTTGTGGGAGATTCGTCAAAGCGTGAGAAGTATCTGCCGAGCATGATGAAGTCTGCACCCATAGCTAAAGCAAGAGTCATATGATAATCGTGAACGATACCACCGTCGGAGCATACGGGAATATAGATACCTGTTTCTTCAAAATACTTGTCACGTTCCTTGCATACTTCGATAAGTGCTGTAGCCTGACCTCTGCCGATACCCTTCTGTTCACGTGTGATACAGATAGAGCCACCGCCGATACCAACCTTGATAAAGTCTGCACCGCAGTCAGCGAGGAAGCGGAAGCCTTCGCCGTCTACTACGTTACCTGCACCAACCTTAACGCTGTCGCCGTACTTTGCTCTTATCCAGTCGATTGTGAGCTTCTGCCATTCGGAGTAGCCCTCGGAGCTGTCGATACAAAGAACGTCTGCGCCTGCTTCTACAAGAGCGGGAACACGTTCTGCATAGTCTCTTGTATTGATACCTGCGCCTACTATGTAACGCTTTTCGCTGTCTAATATTTCGTTTACGTTTTCCTTATGCTGTTCGTAGTCCTTTCTGAATACGAAGTACATAAGTACGCCGTTTTCGTCAACGATAGGAAGGGAATTGAGCTTGTGATCCCAGATAATATCGTTTGCTTCCTTGAGTGTTGTGCTTGCGGGAGCTGTGATGAGCTTTTCAAGAGGAGTCATAAAGGTTGCTACCTTTGTGTCCTTTGCCATTCTGGAAACTCTGTAGTCTCTGCCTGTAACGATACCAACAAGCTTGCCTGTTGCCGTACCATCTTCTGTTACGGGCATTGTGGAGTGACCTGTCTTTTCCTTGAGAGCAAGTACGTCAGCTAAAGTCATATCGGGAGAGAGATTGGAATCGCTCTTTACGTAGCCTGCCTTGTAGCTCTTTACACGGGCAACCATAGCCGCCTCGTCCTCTACTGACTGTGAGCCGTAGATGAAGGAGATACCGCCCTCTTTTGCAAGAGCAACTGCCATCTTGTCGTCAGATACTGACTGCATGATAGCGGATACCAGAGGAATGTTCATGTAGATAGAGCTTTCTTCGCCCTTTCTGAACTTTACAACGGGTGTGCGGAGAGATACGTTTGCAGGGATGCACTCTGCAGATGAATATCCGGGTACTAACAGATATTCGCCAAAGGTGTGTGAGGGTTCAGAGTAAATAAAAGCCATAACTTTTTTCCTTTCCTTACAAGACTTTGTCCTTTTATGAAGAATAACCTTGAGGCAAATATACAAACCGTGCTGTATGCTTGCCTCAGAGTATTCTTGCATAGCGGGATAAAAGCCTTTTTTCTTTACTTTTCTTTCTGTGAAAACAGAGTGTTATTGTTTATAATTATACTCCCTGTAAACTCAATTGTCAAGGCTTTTCCGAGCTTTAAAAGCAGAAAATTTTTCCCTTTACACCGCCTTGTTTTAGGCATTTTGTCAAAGGTTAAAAATGGCAGACGGCAGGATAAAAAATATAGGGGAAATCCTTGCGGACTTCCCCTTATATTATTTAGTTATTACATTTCAATAACGATGTCGTTTTCAGCCTTTAAGATAGAGTCAAGGATAAGCTTGCCTTCGATCTTTTCGCCGTTTACTGTTACAGACTTAACACCGTGCTGGTTGCCGTCGGGGTTGTTTACCGTAACGTGGAGCTTCTTGCCACGGAAGGTCTTATCCATTGTGAACTGCTTCCACTCGGAGGGGATAGAAGGATCGATAACGATACCCTTTGTTTCGGGGTTAAGACCGAGGATACCCTCTGTTGTACCTACCATAACTGTAGAAGCTGTACCTGTCAGCCAGTGTACGTGTGCACGACCTGCGAAGGGGCTGTCCTTACCTTCAACGAACTGACCGTAAACGTAGGGCTCGAGAACTCTGTGTTCTGCGTTATCGTTGTAGGTTGCGGGAGCTGCTTCCTTCCAGTACTTGTATGCACGGTCGCCGTGTCCGAGCTTACTTTCTGCAAGGATGAGCCAACCCTGAGGCTGTGAGAAGATACCTGCGTTTTCCTTTGTGCACTTGTTGAAGCACTGCATAAGAGCACCGGGGAAGCCGTGCTTTACGTAGGGAGGATACATAACCATTGCACCGTAAGGTGTGTTAAGCTCTCTTTCTACGCTGTCCATAGCCTTTTCAGCCTGCTCCTTGCTTGCAAAGCCGGAGATAACTGACCAGGACTGGGGGTTGAGCCACATAGAAGCTTCGGGATCTGTTCTCTGACCGATAACAGTACCGTCTTCTTTATAGCCTCTGATCCATCTGTCTTCGTTCCAGCAAGCGGAAAGAATTTCGTCAAGCTTAGCCATTTCAGCTTCAAGGTACTTGATGTATTCTGCATCGTTCTTTTCTTCTGCATACTTCTTTAAAATCTTGAGAGCGTATACAAGCTGGAATGCAACGAAGGTGGATTCACCCTTCTTGCCGAGTCTCAGGCAGTCGTTCCAGTCAGCGTGAAGACCTGCAGGCATACCGTGTGTACCGAGGTTATTCATAGAGAAGCTGATAGCTCTCTTTAAGTGATCGTATACTGTACCCTTTTCGCCATCGTTAGCGTAAAGAATTTCTTCATCAAGGAATGCGCTGTCGCCGCTTTCGCTGATGTACTTGTAGATTGTGGGGAACAGCCATAAAGCATCGTCTGCACGATAGCTGGGGTGACCTGTTTCCTTAGCGTATGCTGTATTTTCATCATTTTCGTCGGGGTGGTTTTCTTCGCCAGCCTTGTGTGTGTACTTAACAAGGGGAAGACCAGCGCCGTTTGTAACCTGTGCGGAAAGCATGAATACTATCTGATCCTTTGCCATTTCGGGAGCAAGGTGGATAATACCCTGGATATCCTGTACAGTATCACGGTAGCCGAAGCCGTTTCTGAGACCGCAGTACTGGAAGGAAGCCGCTCTTGACCAGATGAAGGTGATAAAGCAGTTATATGCATTCCATACGTTTACCATATTGTTGAAGTCAGCGTCAGGTGTGTTTACCTGGAGGTTGTCAAGCTTTGAGTGCCAGTAGTTCTTGAGCTCTTCTACTTCCTTTTCTACAACGCCTGCTTCGTCATACTTTGCGAGAAGCTCTGTAATTTCAGCGTCTGTCTTTGTGCCGCCGAGAACGTAGGTGAATTCCTTTGTTTCACCGGGCTGTAATACAACGTCGCTCTGGAGCGCACCGCAGGAGTTTGTGTTGTAGTTTAAGTCACCCTTGAGTCCGTTTTCGATACCCTTGGGGTTAGCGTAGCTTCTGTAGGAGCCTACGAAGGAATCACGGTCACCGCAGAAAGCGTCAGCCTTTGCTCTTGAAAGACCGAGGAAACGTCCTGAAGTGGGGTTGTATACTTCGTTCTGCATCTGGTGGATGTAGTTATTCTTGAAGTATGTACGTGTGATGAAGAGTGTGTACTGGAGGTTAACCTGATCCTGCTCGTAGTTGGGATCGTTAACGAATTCGCAGTAGCCTGTAACGCTGATGTTTCTGGGCTTGTCGCTTGTGTTTGTAACCTTGGCTGCCCATACCTCGTAAATTGCTCCCTTGGGAACGTAGTAGGTAACCTCGGACTTGATGCCCTTGTACTCGGATGTGATAACTGTATATGCTGTACCGTGACGGCATTCGCTCTTGAATTCGTCAAGAGGCTTGCACACGGGTGCCCAGGAAGCAGACCAGTATTCGTTTGTGTCGTTATCCTTTAAATAGATGTAACGGCCGGGCTGGTCGTTGGCAACAGAGTTGAAGCGGTAACGGATAACACGTCCGTTTGCACCTGACTTTACAAAGCTGTAGCCACCTGCATTGTTTGAAATGATTGCACCGTACTCAGGTGAGCCTAAGTAGTTTGCCCATGCGGAAGGTGTGTCAGGTCTTGTGATGACATATTCCTTGTTCGCAAGGTCGAAATGTCCATAGTTCATTGGAATATCCTCCTTATTTTTAAAGCCCTTCCGAAAAACCTGAAACCGTTTTTTTAAAAGGGCATTCTGTGACTTTTTATTGTCTGTTTCTATTATAGCAAGAAATCGTTTTCGTTTCAAGGGCGGTATTTTAAACAAATTTTACGCTCTGATTTTGTGTATAGTGTATAAAATTGTATAAATCTATTTTTTCGGGGTATTTTTCCGCTGTATCAGGAGAGCAACGCCTTGTAAATTTCTGATTTTGAGAAGGCTGTTTTCGCCGCTATTTTCTTACAAGCCTCGCTTTGCTTTTCTCCCTTATCTATAAGAGCCTGAGCCATAGCTACCGCATCGTCAAGAGTAAGCTCTGCGTTTTCTTCATCCTTCTTTTTTCCCTCAAGAACCAAAACGTATTCACCCTTGGGGGATTTTTCTCTGTAATACTCAATAAGCTCGGACAGACTTCCCTTTATCACCTCTTCGTGAATCTTGGTAAGCTCTCTGCAAAGTGCCGCCTGCCTGTCGCCAAGAGCGTCATACAGATCCTGAAGGGTATTTTTCAGCTTGTGGGGAGCTTCGTAGAAAATAAGGGTACGGGTAAAGTCCTTTATCTCCTCAATATGCTCCTCTCTCTGCTTTTTGGTTACACTTAAAAAGCCTTCAAAGGAAAAGCGGGAGGTATCAAGTCCGCTCATACAAAGGGCGGTGATTGCGGCGCTGGGACCTGGTACGCTTTCCAGCTCTATGCCGTAGGTGTGGCAGTCCCTTACCAACTCCTCGCCGGGATCCGAAATACAAGGCATACCCGCATCGGTGATTATTGCGCAGGTTTCTCCCTGACGCAGTCTTTCGGCAATGTCCTCGCCTCTTTTATTGCCGCTGAATTTATGATAGCTCACCATAGGCTTGTGTATACCGAAGTGCTGAAGGAGTTTTCCGCTGACTCTCGTATCCTCTGCCGCTATAAAATCCACCTTGGCAAGCGTTTCCAATGCTCTTGGTGATATATCCGACAGATTACCTATGGGAGTGCCTACTATATAAAGCTTTCCTGACATTGTTTATTCCTTTTCTGAATTTATATCGTATATTTTCTGCATATCGGCAGAATACTCGTTACCCTCGCCGTATACCGCAAACTCGGGAGTTATCTCCATACCCGGTTTACCGCCCTTTTTGCCGCTTATAAGAAACAGCCAGGGCTTGTCCCCGATATGATTTACTACGGGAGTTATGGTTTTTGGCTCTATGCCGTTTGCTCTCATAGAGCAGATAACGTCCGCAAGTCGCAGAGGTATCTGGCACATTTTAAGACTGCCGCCATACTTTAAAAGTCTTGCTGAGGTCTTTACCACGTCGTTTATATCGCAGAGTATTTCGTGCCTTGCCGCCGCCTGCTTTTCGGAAAGCCGCTCTTCGCCTGAGCCTTTTTTCCAGTAGGGCGGATTTACAGTAACTATATCGAAATATTCCGTGGGTACGCCCTCGGGTGTTTTCAAGTCACAGCAGACCGGCTTTACTCTGTCTGAAAGTCCGTTTTCGCTGACGCTTTTATTAAAAAGCTCCACAGCATCCGGCATTATTTCAATGCCGTAGATCTCCTTAGGCGGATTTTTTCTGCACATTATCAGAGGTATTATGCCGCAACCCGTACATAAGTCGCATACCTTGTGGGAGGGGCGTACTGCCGCATAGTCAGCCAGCAGAAAGGCGTCTGTGCCGAAGCGGTGGTCATCGCTTACATATATTTTTATTCCGTTTAAATCAAAGCTTTCCTGCATATTAACCTACCAGTATATCATCCTCAGGGAGAATCTTGTTCTTACTCTTCTTTTTATTTCTTATCATAAGCGACATCATAATGGTGATAGGGCCTAATCTGCCGGTAAGCATAGTGAGTACCATAACCAATTTTCCTACAGTATCAAGCTGTGCCGAAACTCCAAGTGAGCTACCACAGGTAGAAAAGCCTGATACCACCTCAAAAAGCACATTCTGCATAGGAATATGAGGAACGCAGCGATGTACTGCTATAAATGAAAGCAACACCATAGCTATTGACAGTACAAGCACCGTCAGAGTTTTTAATATAGCATCCTTTTTCAGCTTATGACCTAAAATGTGTATATCCTCGTCACCCTTAAGAACGGATATTACTGTAGCCAACACCACCGCAGCTGTAGTTACCTTTATTCCACCGCCCGTAGAAGCAGGAGCCGCACCTATAAACATAAGCAGGGTTATTATTATTTTGGTGAAAGATGTCAGATTTGACGGATCAAAGGTGTTGATGCCTGCCGTTCTTGCGCTGATGCTGAAGAACACACTATTCATTATTTTTTCCGGCAAGGGCATTCCACCTATAGTTCCGACGTTCGAATATTCTGCAGTGAATACCGTTATAAAAGCAATCAACGTAAATACTGCAGTCATCAGAATTACGATACGTGTATGAAAGGTGAGGCGTTTCAGCTTTCTGTAATGTATAACGTTGTGCCATACAAGATAGCCTATAGCACCCATAAAAATCATAAGAAGCAGGGTAAAAATAACTATCGGATTATCCGAATAACTACCTATTCCACCGGCAATGCCCATAACGTCAAAGCCTGCGTTGCAGAAGGCGGATACCGACATGAATACCGACATAAATACGCCATAGGCCCCGAAATCGGGGATGAATACCGTCATAAGCAGAAGCGCTCCGAAAAGCTCTATAGCAAGGGAGTAAAGTATAATCTCCGAAAAGAGCTTGCGTGGTGTAAGCAAGGCGTCAGAGGTGAAATCTGCTGCCGCCGTCTTTACCGATGACCAACCCATTTTTTTACCAAGCAGGAAGTTGAAGAAGGTTACAAAGGCAAGAAAGCCGAGTCCACCGACCTGAAACAGCATGAGTATAACGCCCTGACCGAAAAAGGAGAACTGCGTATAGGTGTCGAATACCGTTATACCGGTTACACAGGTGGCACTGGTAGCGGTAAAAAGGCAATCGATAAAGTCTGTGAAATTGCCGCTTTTTGAAGATATGGGAAGGCACAGCAACGACGCACCAATAAGAATAATAACAGCAAAGCCGAGAAAAAGTACTCTCGACGATTGCATGGTTTTCTGTTTTTTCTTTAGTATAGGCATAGCTTATCCTTTTTTAGTCTGTGAGTTCGTTTTTAGTTGTCTGTTCGTGATACAGCACCGCCTCTTCGCCGCAGGCGTAAACGCTTAAATCCCCTGCTCTGCCGACCAGCACCGCATAGCCGTCAGGCTTTACGTCGGTATCGGTTACAAGATAACAGCTGTCGGGAACAAGCTCAGGCGAGCTTATCCTTACAACCTCGCTGTCCTGATTGAAGTACTGCATATTCATTGCAAGCTGTGTATCCGCAGAATAGACTGCGACGCAGGGCATTTCTCCCTTGTCGCCGTGCTTTATGAAGCCTGACGTTTCGGTAACGGAGGTTATCGTGCTTTCTGCCTTCGCATTATAGGTAGCGCAGGTGTCTATTATCGTGAATACCGAGCTGTAGAGAATAAGCCCTGCCGCAACAAGAACGGTGATTTTATGGGCGTATTCCTTTGCACAGCATACTATCGGGATTATTGCCGCAAAGGCGGTAAATATAAAGAGTACGGGGTATATCATAGTATCGCCCGTAAGAGCTGACGTTGTTTCAAAGCCCGGCTTTAAGGCGGATATTCCCTGACTCTGCGCTGTGATAAAGGCGTTTATTTTGTCCGCTGTGTCCGAGCAGATAATTATTGCCGCTACCGAAACAAGTCCGATAAGGCTTATCATAGCCATTACCCTTACGTAGGTAGCACCATAGCGCTGAAGATAGATAAAGAACAGAAATACCAGCGCCGATATTACGGGATAAACGGGTATTGCACTGAACATCTGCTCCTGGCTTATTATCGGTCTGCCAAGAGATAAAAAGCTGTCTGTGAGTATCGCCGTCACCGTGATTATAAAAATAAGTATGCCGAAAAGA
Source organism: Ruminiclostridium sp. (assembly GCA_017465545.1). GTDB lineage: Bacteria > Bacillota > Clostridia > Oscillospirales > Ruminococcaceae > Ruminiclostridium_E. The sequence continues at coordinate 18,679 of JAFTVY010000054.1, read as the reverse complement.
TAGATATTTTCGCTGTAGAACTGCTCCGTCCTTCTTTTCTTTTTTCTTATGTAGTTAAGATATATTATGATTATAAGAGCTATTGCCGCTGTAGCCAGACCGAAGGAGGCTACCGTCAGATAGTAGGCTCTGCCGCCTATATGGATAAACAGCTCCACAGGGGTAGTGCATAAGCCGTGAAAGGCGGCTGTCACTCTGTCAAGAATATCGCTTCCGCTCACTATATGGGAGCTTCCTGCAAAGAACATAGTGAAAAGATGATCCGATACAGCTATAAGCATAAAGGTAATAAAGAATACGGTTATGCTGACAGGCTTGCTTCTGCCTGACGCCTGCAGGAAGATAAGATATATAAGTATTGCGGCAAAAAGCGAAAAATACGTATTGTTTATAAGAAAGGCAAAGCCGCACAGCGCACCTGCACCGACAGAACTAAGCAGATGCATTTTCTTTTTCTTGTCGCTTTTAAGGTCATCGGTAAGAAGCATAAGAAGTGCCCAACCAATAACCGCCGTAAAGGGCTCGGTCACAAGAAAACGCGAGCCGCCGAGAATGGCGGGTAAAAGTCCGCAGACAGAGGCTGTCAGCACTCTCTGTCGTGTTTTCGTTACAGAAAAGCGTAGCGTCATTCTGTACGCCATAAGAGGGATAAGGGCATATATCATAGCGCTTATCACCATATATGAGGCATACTGGGCAATAGGCTCTCTGAAAATCAGCATAGACGGAAGATAGAATATACCCTGCAGAAGCTGTCCCAAGCTATCGGGAGCAGGCATAACCGAGAACCAGTCCCTGCCCGTCAGCACCGAGGCGCAGGCGGCGGGAAGAAATTCTCCGCTGAAGCTTACCGTTTTTATAAACAGCCCCATCACCGAATAGATAACGAAAAAGGAGAGCCAGATTAAAAAGGGTATGCTTTTTTTAGCCTCGGGCTGTTCTGTGAATTCTTCTTCCTTCACCGAGGCGGTAATATAGTTGCTCATATAAAGAGCCTTGAGCTTACCCATTTCTGTCACTCCTTTCATAAAATTACGGTTATTTTATATTGCTACTCCGAGGTAATTATTAAGTATCTGAAAGCCGAGAGAAATAACTATCACCGCACACACACCAAAGGCAAGTCCGCTGAAAAGACTCGGTCTGCCTGCCTCCGAAATGCGCTGAAGCACCTCTCTTCTGCTGTAGGATGCAAATTCGTTCTTTATACTGCGTATCTTCTTTAACGCAAAACGGAAATAGAAGAAATTGAAGAACATCAGCACAAACACCTGAATCGCCAGCATCGCCGCCGATGCAAGCACCGTAAAGAGCTGTGCCATTTCGGGTGCGATTCCGAGAAGGTTGCCGGGATCCGCCATAAGCACTCTTGCTTCTCCGAAAAGCATGATAAATAAAAGCATCATCACGCCGAACAGATTCATTCTTCTGAAAAAGCAATGAAGCGGGAAAAAGATAAAGGCTGAAAAATTGAGCTTCAGTATCTGTCCACGGCTGATTATATCTCTGAAAACAGGCAGATAATACGCCGCATTCTTCCCACAGAACTTGACCAGCTCCTCAGCGTCAACTCCGTCAACCGCGGGAAAATCCTTCTGCTGCTTCAGAAGCTGTCTGTCCATCGCCTCTCTCAGCTCCTCCACCGAGTGGACGGTAGTCATATCTATGCCGTCATCCTCGCTGTCGGCAAGCTTTTTCATCTTTGCGCTGTGTATATTTTCGCAATGCTCTTTAAGTACCTGCTTATCGCCCTTCCAGGTGTAGCTTCCGTGTCTGTCGGCAAAAACGCAGCCGCCCTGACTCTTGTAGCAATCACGATGATAGGGAGTGCCACAGTCGGGGCAGACCACCACGTCGTCGTCTTCTCTGAAGGCGATGGTACATACGGGGCATTTTTCGTCTGTATATATATCTCTCATTACGTCATTTCCTTCTTTTTGTTCTCATTAAAGCTATATTTAATATATTGTATCATATTATGAATAAAAATTCAAGTATTGACGCCCGCTCTTTTTTCGGTGCGGAAGCGCTTCGGGGTAACGCCCTTATATTTCTTGAAGCTCTTTATCATATGACTGCAGTCGGAATAGCCGGTTTCGTTGCTGATATAGGTCAGGTCAAAGTCGGTGTAGAGCAGAAGCTCCTCCACCTTGTAAAGCCGTATTTCCTCTATATATTCCTTACAGGTCTTGCCGTATACCTGCAGGAATTTCTTTGCAAAGTAGGAATAACTCATACGGCATTCTCTCGCTATCTCCTCTACTGTAACGCCCTCGCTTATGTGACTGTCGATATACTCGGTTATATTGTTTATATCAGGAGTGCTGTCGTCGGCGTAGATCTCGTTGTCAATGGTAAAGCCGTCCCTCTGCCATATGCGCAGTATCCTTATCAGAAGCTCATATATACGGGATTTTACAATAATATCACTTCCGTAGCCTCTGCCGTGCGCCTCGCTTATGCATTCTCTGAATATCTCCTCTGCCTTTACCTCAGCGCATATACCTTCGGGAAACATTATCTCCATTTCCCTTTTCTGTGCGCTGTGAAAGATACTGCGGAGCTTCGGCGCATAGTCGGAGGTCATATTAAGTCGGTTTATATCAAACTTCATTACGGCATAAAATAGCTTTTTACCGTTAGCACTATGGATAGAATGTACAGTTCTGGGATGGAAAAATATCATTTCTCCCTCGCTCACTATATATCTGCGCTCGCCACAGTACATATCGGCACAGCCCTCTATTATGAAAATCATTTCGGCAAAGTAATGCCAATGGGGTTTTACGGGGAAATTCTCACAGTTGGCATCAAAATAAAAGCATTCCACCGGCGTTCTCAAAACGTCGGATTCTTCAAAGAGAAAGTGCATATCAAAAACCTCCTATGATAGATTTTTACAATTTATTTATAAATTTATTATAGCACAGTAATAAGAGAAATGATATACTTTTCTTAAAAAATAAATAGCATTTTTCTGACTTTTTATATCAGCAGATTATTGCTATTGTGAAAGGGATATATATAATGGATTTCATAAAAGGAGTTACCTTCGCTCCCTTTGCACCAAGAGGCACCTTTGAGAAGGATGAGGCATATGACAGCCTCGACAATCTTGTAAAGCTCACGAATGCGGATTTTATCATCCTCGTTCCCAACGGACTGCAGGACACTCCCCAGTCGGAGAGTATCGATTTCAGCTCCTGCGCTACGCTATCCGACGAGGAGCTTATAAAAATGATACGCTATGCAAAGGAAAAGCATAATTTAAGAGTATGCTTAAAGCCTACCGTAAACTGCAGAAACGGTACCTGGCGTGCGCATATCAGCTTCTTCGACGAGGACGTTATCTGCGAACCGAAGTGGTGCAACTGGTTCAGATCGTACACGGAGTTTCAATGCCACTACGCCAAAATCGCACAGCAGGAAAAATGTGAGATGTTTATAGCAGGCTGTGAGATGGTACAATCGGAAAAGAGAGACGCAGAATGGCGTCAGGTGATTTCCGAAATCCGCAAGGTGTACGACGGTCTCGTTTCCTACAATACGGATAAATATCAGGAGCATAACGTAAGCTGGTGGGATGCGGTGGACGTAATATCCTCCAGCGGATACTATCCCATAAACGACTGGGAAAAACAGCTTGACAGAATAGAAAAGGTAGTAAAGAAGTTCGGCAAGCCCTTCTTCTTTGCAGAATGCGGCTGTATGTCGGTAAAGAATGCAAATCTCGTACCGAACGACTGGTCGGTAAGAGGCGATATTGACCAGCAGGGACAGGCGGACTGGTACAAGGCAATGTTTGACGCCTGCGACAAGAGAGAATGGGCAAAGGGCTTTTGCATATGGGACTGGACCTGGCGTCAATACCCCATAGAAAAGGCACAGACTCACGGCGGCTACGATATATACGGCAAGCTGGCACAGCAGGTAGTCAGAGAGTATTACGGTAGTAAATAAATCAAGATAAACTTTTTATTCAGAAAGGAAAACGGTATGGATAATTTCAGCTTTTACAGTCCTACGGAATTCGTATTCGGTAAGGACACGGAAAACGACTGCGGCAGATACGTAAAAAAGCACGGCGGTACGAAAGTACTTCTTCACTTTGGCGGCGGCTCTGCGGTAAAATCGGGACTTCTTGACAGAGTAAAGAAATCCCTCACAGACTGCGGCATCTGCTTTACGGAGCTTGGCGGAGTAAGGCCCAATCCCCGTGACAGCAAGGTATACGAAGGCATTGAGCTTTGCAGAAAAGAAAATATCGACTTTATTCTTTCTGTAGGCGGTGGCTCGGTAATAGACAGCGCAAAGGCTATTGCGGCAGGCGTATGCTACGAGGGAGATTTCTGGGACTTCTACTGCGGAAAGGCTGTTATCAAGGCGGCTTTACCCGTAGCTACCGTTCTCACCATTGCGGCGGCAGGTAGCGAAGGCTCAGGCGATACCGTAATAACAAAGGAAGACGGAATGGAAAAGAGAGGAGCAGGCTCTGATTTATTAAGACCGAAATTCTCTATTTTAAATCCTGAGCTTACCTTTACCCTTCCTCCCTACCAGACAGCCTGCGGTGCAACCGATATTATGGCTCACGTATTCGAAAGATATTTCACCAACACAAAGGAAGTAGAAATCACCGACAGACTTTGTGAAGCGGTGCTTATGACAATGGTAAAGGAAACTCCCAGAGTCATTGCCGATCCTGAAAACTACGAAGCAAGAGCAAATATCATGTGGGCAGGTACTGTGGCACATACAAATATTGTCGGCGTAGGCAGAAGTCAGGACTGGAACAGCCACGGCATCGAGCATGAGTTATCAGGTATGTACGACGTGGCACACGGTGCAGGTCTTGCGGTAATAATGCCCGCCTGGATGGAATTCGTATACAAGCACGACGTTATGAGATTCGCCCAGATGGCGGTAAGAGTATTCGGTTGTCAGATGAATTTTGAGAATCCCGAAGCAACCGCTCTCGAAGGTATAAAGCGTTTCCGTAGCTTCTTACACAGCATCGGTATGCCGATAAACTTTAAGGAGCTTGGTGCAAAGGAAGAGGATATCCCCACCCTTGCAAAGAATATGGGCATCAAGGACAGAACCTGGGGCTTTGTAAGACTGTCCGAAGAGGACGTAAGAGCTATCTACACAATTGCGGCTAAGGCAGAGCTTTAAGGAGGAATTATGAAAAAAGCGTTATTCATAGGCGGTACAGGTACTATCAGTATGGCTATCACAAGACAGCTGGCAGAAAACCCTGACTGGGAGCTGTACCTTATCAACAGAGGCACAAGAACGGCAGAATTACCCGAAAACGTGAAGGTGATAAAGGCTGACATCAATAACGAGGCTGAAGCGTCGGCGGCACTTCAGGGTATGGAATTTGACACGGTATGCGATTTCATCGGCTTTGTACCCGCCCAGCTTGAAAGAGATTACAGACTCTTTAACGGCAAGGTAAAGCAGTTTATGTATATAAGCTCCGCATCTGCTTATCAGAAGCCCTTATCCGACTATCGCATAAACGAAGGCACTCCCCTTGCAAATCCCTACTGGGAATATTCAAGAAACAAGATAGCCTGCGAAGAATTCTTAATGAAGATGTACCGTGAAAACGGCTTCCCGATAACGATTATCCGTCCCAGTCACACCTATGACGAAAGAAGTATTCCTTTAGGCGTACACGGTGACAAGGGCAGCTGGCAGGTAGTAAAGAGAATGATGGAGGGTAAGCCGGTTATTATCCACGGCGACGGCACCTCACTCTGGACTATGACCTTCAACACAGACTTTGCAAAGGGCTTTATCGGTCTTATGGGTAACATCCACGCCATAGGCGAAAGCTTCCAGATAACGACCGACGAAACCCTTACCTGGAATCAGATTTATTCCGCTATTGCAGACGTGCTGGGCGTAAAGCTGAATGCATACTACGTACCCTCCGATTTCCTTCATAAGGTAAGCCATTATGATTTCAACGGCTCGCTTATCGGAGATAAGGCAAATTCCGTAGTATTCGACAATAGCAAGCTCAAAAAAGCGGTACCTGGCTTTAACCCCGAAGTAAGATTCGACCAGGGCGTAAGAAAGGTTATAGAATACGTTCTGGCTCATAAGGAATTACAGGTAGAGGACGAAGAATTCGACAAGTGGTGCGACAAGGTCATTGCCGCACTTGAAAAGGCCAAGGCAGAAATATTAGCATAAGATAAAACGGAAAGGAAAGTAAACCAATGATAAGTGTAAAGAACAGATGGGCATTCATTACAGGTGCCGCAAGAGGCATCGGCAGACTGACAGCATTATTTATGGCTGAGCAGGGTTGTAATCTTATTCTCCACAGCAGAGACAAGAGCCACACGGAAAAGCTTTTGGAAGAAGTAAAGGCACTTGGCGTAGAGGCTTATGCCGTAGCGGCAGAATTATCAGATCTTGACTCTGTAGCCGCAATGCTGAACGAAATCGACAGCTTCGGCGTTGACGTTGATATCGTACTCAACAACGCAGGTATGCAGATTGCCTACAGAACAGAATATTTCAGCACTCCCGTTTCCGACTATACAGAGAGCTTCAAGATAAACACGATAGCCCCCGCTATGATATGCTATCACTTTATGCCTAAAATGATAGCAAAGGGCTTTGGCAGAATCTTAAATACCACAAGCGGTATTGCTTTAGAGCCTCAGCAGGCAGGCTATTCTGCAAGTAAGGCGGCACTCGATAAGATTACTATTGACTTGGGCTCTACAGTAAACGGCACGGACGTTATGATAAACCTTACCGATCCCGGCTGGTGCAGAACCGATCTTGGCGGACAGCACGCTCCCAACGCTCCCGAAAGCGCAATCCCCGGCATCGTGGTAGGCGCATTCGTTGACGATAAGAAATCAGGCAGATTCTTAGGTGCGCAGAACTTTGCGGGTATGACTCTTGAAGAGGCGGTTGCAAAGGCTGAAAGAGAATTTGATGCTCCCTACGGAAAATAAAAGGGAGGTTTTACATGGACTGGATGCTGCTCAGTTTTTTTACCGATGACACGGAATTTCCCTTCCACATCGGTTATGGCTTCCACGAAAACAACGATATGTTCATGCACGTACACAGAGACTTTTCCGAGCTTGTTATCGTACTGGAGGGCAAGGCGGTGCACAAGGTCGGAGACGAGACCTTTGATATAAGCAAGGGCGATGTCTTTGTAGTCGGCAGTGAGGTAGCCCACGGCTACACAAACGCAGAAAATTTCAGGATATGCAACGTAATGTTCGATCCGAAAATGCTGACGTCCTATGACATCAGAAAATACCCCGGTTTTCATTCGCTGTTCGTGATAGAACCGCATTTCATCAAAACTCAGGGGTATCAGAATAAACTAAAGCTCGCTATGAAGGAATTCAGCGCTCTTGAAAGCCTGATAAGCACAGCGATAAAAGAATATGAATCGGAGGAGCCGGGAAAGAAAACACTTGTTCTTTCTTACTTTTTACAGATGGTAGTAGAATTATCAAGACAGTATACAAACACACAGGACAGTAATAACAGCGACAAGATCGACGGCATTGCCTATGCGGCGGCTCATATGGAGAATCATTTCACCGAGGACGTGTGCATGAACGATCTTTTACTGCTGTCCCATTATTCACAAAGGCACTTTATAAGACTTTTTTCAGAAGCCTACGGAGTAACACCCCACAGATACCTCCTTCAGCTGAGAATAAAGCACGCCTGCTCATTACTTACGGAAACCTCTCTTTCAATGGGAGAGATCTCCGCAAAATGCGGATTCAACGATCCCAACTATTTTGCGAGAATATTCAAGAAATACGTTTCCGTATCCCCCAACAGCTACAGAAACAGCAAAGCGAAGGCCTGCTGAATACCAAAAAAATCCGCTTCTGAAAATGAAGCGGATTTTTTTATTTGTCAAGGACAAATTAAAAAGTGATGTTCCGTGCCTTGCACGAAGTTGTGGAATCAATTGCCTTTGGCTATTGATTCCACAACATTTGCCGAAGGCAAATATTTCATCCGCCATAGGCACGATTTCATTTTGAATTTTTCCCGACAATTTTTATTTTTCTGTCTTTATAATTTCCTTATAAAAATCTACACAGCCCGGTAATGCGCCGCTGTAGATATTTTCATCCAGTCCGTGGATGGTGCTGTACTGTCCCGGATTTATGTACAAAGGTGCAAATCTTATACTGTTGCGGCTGACCTCGCTATAGAATTTACAGTCTGTGCCGCCAGTCATTACGTAAGGGCTTACCAGTACGTCGGGGTAAACCTTATTGCAGACCTTTTCCACAAGGGCAAAGGCGTCTGATTTATAATCCACTATAGGGCAGGGCTTATCCTGATATATTATTTCAGTCTCTATATCGAATTTCTTCGCCATTTCGCTGATTATCCTTATACTCTCCTCATTCGGCTGATGATGGATAAAGCGCATATTACCCGTAACGTAGGCCTCCTGCGGCAGTACGTTAAGACCTGCGGAGCCTTCCGCCTTTGTAAAGGCTAAGGTCGTCTTTGTCATCGCACCTGCGGCGGAGCTGATACCGGGTAACAGCTTTGCTAAAAGCGGTTTTGTGATCCACAGATTGGCAAAGACAAGTCTTAAAGGAAAGCTCATATTGGGAGCTATTCTTGTAAACATCTCAGTAACGGTGGGAGTAAGCTTCGCCTTGAAGGGATTATGCTTTTCGGCATATGCCATAAATTTTCCGAGTCTTACAAGGGGAGTATTTTTCGGAGGTGCGCTGGCGTGACCGCCCTTACCTCTTGCGATGAATTTAAGGTCGCCGTAGCCCTTTTCCACTACGCCCACCATAGCGTATATACCCTTTACGCCCTTTATAGGCTCTTCGAGTATCATACCGCCCTCGTCAAGCAAAAGCGCAATTTCTATATTATTCTTTTTAAGATACCTTGCTATTGCAGGCGCACCGTTGCCGCTCCATTCCTCGGTACAGCTACTTGCAATATATACGTCCTGAACGGGAGTCACACCCTCTGCAAGAAGCTCCTCTACCGCCTGGAATATACAGAACAGGCTGCCCTTAGTATCGACGGTACCTCTGCCCCATACTCTGCCCTCTTCGTCAATATGACCGCTGAAGGGCGGATGCTTCCAGTTGCCGTTTGCCTCGACAACGTCCTGATGGCTCATAAGCATAATGGGGTTCTTATCACTTTTTCCCTGCCACTTGAAAAGCAGACTGCCGTCAAAGACGTTTTTAGTGAGATTCTTATGTACAAGAGGAAATAATTCCTCCAGGGTTTTATGAAATTCATAGAACTTCGTTCTGTCGCTATCAAAACGGCTGGATACCGTTTCACTTTGTATCATCCTTGACAGCTTTTCGCCGTAGCTTTTCGCTCTGTCGCTCTTATCGGGAACAAATACCGCATTCCTTGATTTATGAGGCTTTAAGCTTGCCGCTCTTACAACCATAACAAGAAGCAGTAATACTATCAGTCCGAAAATTATACCAAGAATTATAAGTGCTGTTTCCATACTTCCTCCTTATAGCTTATTCTTTTTGAATAAGAACCAACCGATTGCAAGTGCAAGACCGCCACTTGGGAGTAAAAGCAGACTTGTCTGACTTATAAGTGATGGGATAAAAATGCAAAGTAAGGACAGTAAAAGTAAGGGGATCACTGCAATCTTCGGGCTGTCAAGGAAGTATTTAAGACCTAATGCTCCAAAGAGTGCAGGTACTACGTTATTGAAGGCGGGAGCTAAAAGCTCACTGCTCAGCACCGGCTGAAGCGGTGCTAAAAGGATAACGCCCACTACTATTACGAGAGTTGTAACGATAGCGCTTGTGGCAACGCTGATTGTAGAAATAATCTCGTGCTGGGGAGTACCCGGCTCTGTGCCTGCTATATCCTTGGCATTCATTACGCAGGGTATCTTCATATTGGTGATATTTCCCGTAATAAAGGAAAGATAGCTACCGCCCACGCCCAGCATAGGAGCATATACCAAAAACTCAGCAAGGGCTACGGGATAATAGATAATACCTACTCTGAAAAGTCCGTTTAAAAATCCGCCTATATCAGGCATAACGTTGTTTGCCGCACCGTATACAAAGGGGACGGCAACAAGGATGATAATTGCGGCTATAAGACATATTCTGCCTATCTTGTGGAGGCTTTTGTTGAAATCATTAAAGAACTGCTGCTCTGCGGATATTTCCTCAGTTACCATAATATTTTCGTTATTCATACCGCTACCTCCTTTATATAATTGCGGCAATTCCGACTGCCGCCGCCATTGCTATAAGCATACTTGCCGCAAGGCTGAAGTTTTCAAGCACCTTTACGTTCTTTTTTCTTATAAAGAACTCAAATACCGCCATAACGATACCAGCTATTGCCGCTACGATAAGCGGCATTATATCAGAACCCTCTCTTGGTATGGCTTTACCGATATAAGAGCCGATATATGCGGCACAAAGACCTATAAACATAGCTGTCGTAGCGTATGCGCCGAAGCTCTTCTTAGCCGTTTCGCCTGCCTTTTTCGGCTTGCCGGAAAGCTTTTTCAGATATTTTTTAAGGAAGAATATACAGCATAGTACACCGCCTAAAATTCCCACCGTCATAACAAGAGCTATTGTCGTAAAGGCGGAGGGGTCAAGTCCTGATACGTTCAGTCCCGGCATACCAAGACTCTGTGCGGACATCTCGGCAACGTTAAGCTCGTACTGTAACGCCCCGATAACCGATAAACGAAGCCAGGAGAAGGGTACTCCCAGCGTACCGCTTAATGCGATAACGCCCAGCAATATGCTGATGGAAGGCAGAAGAGTAAAGGATGCACTTGCCATAATGGTCTTTTTCAGCACCTTTTTGTCCATACCTATTTTAACTCCCGCTCTGTAGCTCTTCACAAGGAAGATTACACATATGGCTGTGATAAAAGCCATTACACCGGCTACCAGCAGGTAGAAGTAGCCTGCGTTTACACTTTGCAGATATTCGTTCATAAGCGACCTCCGAAGGTTATTTCACTAACTTTTAACGTATTGTAATTATATCATATTATCGCATATATTGTCAATTTATGCGATAAACGGCATCCGTATAAATAGTATTTCCCCGATATTGTAAAAAATAAACAAATTTAATTTATACTCTTGACATTATGTAGTATATATGCTAAAATAAGATAGCAAACAATTCTATTTGGAGGACGGTATGGCACGGATAAGTAAATCAGACCTTACAAAGCTCGAAATTATACGAGTAGCTACGAGGATGTTTTTAGAAAAGGGATATTCTAAAACAACCATCAAGGCTATAAGTGACGAGCTTGGTATGAGTACAGGAAACCTTACGTTTTATTTCCCTACAAAGGAATATCTTCTGGGGGCTCTTGTTGAAATGCTGATAGATTTTCAGTGGAAGGAAATGAAAAAATATATTGACGAGGGTGTAAACCTGGTACTTGCAATATGCTTTGAGCTTACCTCAATGGCGGCAGCCTGCGAGGAGGACGCCAATATAAAGGATTTTTACCTATCCGCATACAAATCCGAGATCACTCTGGATATGATAAGAAGAAACGACACCAAGAGAGCGAAGAACGTATTCAGAGAATACTGTCCCGACTGGACAGACGAGCAGTTTGCCGAAGCGGAAATGCTTGTATCAGGTATCGAATACGCAACGCTGATGACTACGGAAAGCTCTGCTTCTCTTGAGCTTCGTATAGGTGGCGCACTCAATGCAATTATGGGTATACATAATATACCCAAGGAGTTACGCCCTGAAAAAATAGAGAAATGTCTTTCTATGGACTATCGTGCCGCAGGCAAGAACGTACTTCAGGAATTCAGAAAATTCGTTTATGACACCAGCGACAAGGCGCTTGAAAATCTTTTAAAGGGTATATAAATAAAAAAAGAAACAGCGATTCAGGAGAGCCTCAGGCTCTCCTGATTTTTTATGAGAAAAGAACAAAAGAGACGGCTTTCACCGTCTCTTTTGCTTTGAGGAGTTATTTATGAAAAAATCTTGTACGCTTTACTGAAGGTTAAGCTCTGACAGCTCAACTGTAACTTTCATTTCCTTATACTTGCCCGTGATACCTGCACGGTAAATCGTAAGCTCTACCGTATCGCCTACGTTGTGCTTTACAACCTCGGTCTGAATAGAGTTAATTGTGGGAGTAAGAACACCGTCAACCGCTGTGATAACGTCGCCCTCACGAAGTCCGCTCTTTGCTACCGGCTTATCCTCGGCAATATAGGTAACGTACACGCCTGCATAGGGGATACCCTCACGCTGTGCATTGTATTCGCTGATATCCTGACCGTTTATGCCAAGACCGGGACGGTTTGTAACGTAACCGTGAACCATAAGATCGTTTATAACGGGCTTTGCTTCGTCTATAGAGATTGCGAAGCCGATATTTTCAACTGAAGTAGTACCGCCAGTGGAAACCATCTTATAGTCGATGATGCCGATAACGTTGCCGTACATATCGAAAAGTCCGCCGCCGCTGTTACCTGAGTTTATAGCCGCATCTATCTGGATACTGCTGCAGCCGTATCCGCTACCTGAATATGAAGCTCTGTTGAGTCCTGATACTATACCCTTTGTAAGAGTGCTTACAAGGGACTTGGGGTTACCGAGTACACATATATCCTGACCTACCCTGACTGTCTCAGAGTTGCCCAGAAGTGCGTATTTGAAGGGCTCGTCACGGTTTACCTTTATTACCGCAAGGTCGGTGGAGGTATCGCTTCCTATTATCGTAGCCTCGTATTCGTGGGTGATTTCGTCGTTTTCGTAATCATATACTACCGCTGTCATTTTCGTAGCGTTTGCTACAACGTGGGCGTTGGTTATGATATATCCGTCGGCGGTAAATACTACACCGCTGGCACTACCCGAAAGCACGGGTTCGTCATAGCCCTGCACGTCCTGATAGTTATAAAGCAGTACCACGGTATCCTTTACCTTGGCATAAAGCTCCTCGGCGTTAAGAAGATGGCTGTTGGTTGCATCGTTTATCTTTTCTTCGTCAAGAGGTCTTGTTACCGGAGCACCTGACAGATCAATGGTAGTCTCAGGCTTTGGTATTGAGCTTTCGGTCTTCTCCTCTTCAGAAGAGCTTGTATTTCCGTTATCCTCACCTGGTGTTTCACTTCCGCTTATGGTGGGGAGCGAAACCGTACCGAGATTGTTGCCTATTACAGAGCCTGCAAAACCAGCTACGCCGCCTACTACAAGTGCGGTTGCTATGATACCTGCCACAAAGCCTGCCTTACCTTCCTTTTTAGGCTGAGGCGGAGTCCCAGTCTGAACAGGATTATTATTAACGTCATAGGACTGATTATAATTCTGACTATAACCGTTATTATAGCCGCTATCGAAATTGTTACCGTTCATAGTAAACTTCCTTTCTCCTGCTGTGGTTTGTTCTATGCTTACAGTATATCCCCGTTATGTGAAAATACCGTGAAAAAAGACAGAAATTAGTTTAATAATTAGATTAAAAGAATAAAATAAATATGGACTTTTTCTGACAGCTGTGTTATACTTTAGAAAATAAGATATTTATAAGGAGAAGCTGTCATGTTCGGATTTTTCAAGAAAAATAAAACGCCTGCCGAGCCGCCTCTTGCAAAAAAAGCAAAAACCATGCCCTGTTCAAAAAAGGTGCAGTTCTGCTATTTAAAGCCAGCCGAGCTTACAGCGTCGCTGGAAGAGGATATAAATAACGTACTCACTCTGACTCCCGTCAACTATTATGCGGAGAAAAACCGCTATTATCTGTGCGTTTTCTACCACACAGAGGATTACAGCGAAATACTTATGAATTTTGAGCTTTATGAAAATGATATGAAGAAAAGCTCAACTCCCTTTTATAGTATTGATATGGAGCTGTATTCAAAAATACTTTTAAAATTCGGGCAGAAGCCGATAAGCTATCACTGATAGGTACAGCTACAGACTGTAATCCGTTATGCCCTGACAATACGGACAATATCCCCGTAGACCGATACCCTTTCCCTTTCCTGCAATATGCTGTGGCGCATACCCTCGTATATTCTGAGAGTAACGTCAAAGCCTGCTTTTTCAAACTGTTCAGCCTTGCAGGGAGGGTAAGCTCCGTAACCGCCTACGCTGTCTTCACTACCGCTTAAAATATAAAGCGGTATTTTCTTTTTTATAACACCCGGAAAAGCCTTATCCTGAGTGATTTTCTGTGCCGTGAGAAAGCTCTTATAAAAGCGGTTTGAATACATCACGTTGGAATAGGGGAGCTTTTCGTAATACTCCGCTCTTTCAAGGTCTGAGGTAACCCAGGATATGGTGCATTTTTCAGGAAAACGCTCCGCCACCCTGCCGAACACCTTCATAAATACCTCAAGGCAGGGATTATCCATTCCGTTTTTCTCCGCCTCCCTATCAAGGGCAGGAAGCAGCTCTTCAAGGCCTGATATTTCAGCACAGCCGATAAGTATCGCCTTATCGTATACGTCGTAATCCCTCAGCATAAGCTGTGCTATCGTAGCTCCCATACTGTGTCCAAGCAGAATAAAGGGGATGTCCCAAAGCTCCTCCTTCATTTTTTTAAAGAGCTTATAGCTTTCCTCCTTCATAAGGGTGATAAGGTCATCCTCATCAGTAGGGAGCGTGGTTCTGCCGTGGTATCTCAGCTCACCCATAAAGGTAGCTATATTATTTTCCTGCATATACTGTGCAAACTGCTCATAATACTCCGTCATTTCGCCAAGACCGTGTATTATCTGAATAGCCGCACGGGGCTTTTCGGTAAGCCATTTCTTGCAATAGATATTATCAAGTACAAATTCTTCTGTCATATTATCACCTGCTGTTAAAGGGCGGACATTGTCCGCCCTCTGCTTTTTTATCCCCTGATTTCCGATTCGGAAATTATCTTTACGTTTTCTATATCAGCGGTTATCACCTTGTTATCCCACAGAGTAAGGATGCAGGGCTTATCTCCTGACGTAAAACCGCAGTAAACGGTGGTGAATTTCGTATCGTAAAGAGAGATTCTGCCGATCTCCGAAAGCTTGTTATCCTTGTATCTGTAGAAACGGTATTCGCCCACCTGGGATATTCCGTCAAAGAAGGTAAGAGGAAGTCCCACTATAACTCCGTCCCCGTCCTCATAGAAGGGTAGCTCGGATATATCCGATATAAAGGGAGAATCAAGATAAGCGTCCCACTCGGTGGCGGTATCCTTCTTTACGTTGGCGGTAACGGACGCCTCGCCCACGGTCAGCACTATACCCGTGCGCTTACCCTCGTCGCTGAAGCTTACGTTTATCGACGCTGAAAGCTCATTGTTTATCTTCTTGCGGTTTTTTGCGGTAGTTCCCTTTTCAGCGGAGCTTAAATCTGCAATATTGATATTGTACTGCATCGGCTTTTCGCCGGCTGTGATAAGAGTCAGTACCTCGTCGCCGCATATTACCTTTTCAAAGGAGCTGCCATTTGCTATAGGTGACAGTACGGCAGGTGCCTCGGATAAGCCTGCGTCAAATCTGAATACAGCGTTGGCGTTTTCCTTTTCCGTCTTTGCCATACCTACGGCTATAAATCTTTCGCCGCTGCTCATAAGCATTGCAGGATTTATTGCACCGTCAATATCGGTATGCTTTGCCGTAAGATCCTCGTCAAAGGCTACTACTGTAACTCTTGAACGGTAGCTCTCGTTTAAATAGGTATTGTCGCAGGTAAAGAGTCCCTTTTCGCTTATATGATAGCCACCTGCATCACCCATAAGCACCGATCTTATTTTAGTCTGTCCCATATCGAAGGGCAGACGGGAAACTGTACAGTAGTTTGTTCTTGCCGCATATTCGGGCATTGAGATTCTGTCAAAGGGTACTACGGACAGATTACCGTTTATTTCAAAGGAGGGAATAAAGGAGGTAAGCTTATCCGCTCTTGCATCAAGAAGGTTGAAGCGGTTCTCGGTTACCACGTAAAATGCATTACTATCAGTATAATATCCCGCATATTTTCCCGACTGTTTATAGCTGAAGTCGGCTTTTCCTTCTGAAATTGTATCTTCGCTGTAGAATCGCACCTCGGTCATATTGTTGGTATTACCGATTACTATAAAATATCCGTTGCTGTATTCTACCGAAACGTCGCTCATTCCCACGTCAAAGCTGAAGGATTCTCCCACCTTGCCATTATCAAGGGTAGTACCTGTTATATGGTTCTGGGCATCCTTTTCGGTAACTGCAAGGCAGACCGTTTCGCCTACCGCATTCTTTGAAGGTGTAAAGACGGTTTTACCGCTTGTTATAAAGCCGTCGGGCAGATTGTAGCCTATTGTATTCTCTGCCTTGTTTACCTCCTCTAAAAGTGAGGGGAAATCCACGATATTCTGTCTTACTATTTCGGGGATCTTGAAGATGTAGCTGGGGATTATTTCGTAATAACGAAGCACCTTAAGACTCACCGCACAGCAGATTACAACTGCGGCACAGACAAAGGCGGCAATAAGAAAGCCCTTGCTCTTTCTGGTAGCGGGCTCTTCCGCTTCCTCCCCGTCTTCATCGTCTTCTTCGTATTCTTCATCCTCGTCGGAGTCTCTGTCCTTTTCATCCAAAAGCTCGTTCAGTACGTCTCCGATTTCTCTTGCGGACGAACCGACTTCCTCTGCATCATCGTCAAAAGCGTCGGTATCATCGCTTTCCACCTGCTCCTCGGATGCTGACCTGGTTTCTGTTTCTTCGTAGGTATCCTGAACAGCTTCGGATTCTTCGTAAGATTCCGACTCGGTTTCGGGCTCTTCGTCGCTGTCCGATACAGTCTCCGACTCTTCGTAGGCGTCCTGAACAGCTTCGGGTTCATCGTAAGCTTCCGACTCGGTTTCCTCTATACTATCCGTATAATCCGTATCATTTTTTACAAATCCTTCGAAATCTGAAATAGTTTTCTGCTCCTCCAGTAAGGAGCTGTTTATACTCGCCTGTATTTTTGCAATAAGCGCTTCTGCGGCGGCGGTGCGTTCTTCCTCGGTTTTTTCGGCAGAAAGCTCTTCGTTTGTTCCTGCTTCGACAAAAGATGAACGTTCCTCTGTTTCTTCTTCTATACTCTCTGTATATTCATCTTCAAATATTACAGTTTCTGCGGTTTCGGGAGCGGTTATTTCAGTCTCTTCCTCTTCGGGAACTTCTGAGGGGCTTTCATCGGCTGTATTTTCCGGCTCGCTTTCCTGAATCTCATGGGCAACCTCTGCGGGTGCTTCCTCTACAGGGGAGCTGTCCATATCGCTTTCCGCCTCTATAGTGGGAGCTACCTTATCGGCAGGGGCAGGCTCTTCCACGGGTATGGGGATAGAAACACCCTTTTCTTCAAGACTTACACGGCGGAGTGTTTCCTGCTCTCTTCTTTTTCTGTCCTCGCTCTGCTTACGCTTTGCCATAGCAACGCTGAGCATTGCGCTGTAGTCATCGCTTGTAAGGTCGGAGCTGTCAAGTATCTGTAACAGCTCGTCAAAGCGCAGGTGTGGGTTTTCCTCTATACGGCGGTACTGTATATTTCCTATACGTGAGTTACCTAAAAGCTCCATAAAGTCCGAACCTGATATTTTCAGCTCACGGAGCTTTTTAAGGAACTTACCTGCGGTAATTACGCCGTTGTCCTCTATAAACTGTTTTATCCTTGAGGGCTTTATCTCATCAGGCACAGACACAGAGGCTATGTATTCTTTTATTTTTTTATCAAGTAATTCCATGCCTTGTCCTTTCTTAAATTCCTGAATATGATAAAAGCATTGTTTTTAGTGTTACCTCGGCATTGGTAAGGCAGACTGCAACCGTCTGCTCGGTATAACCGCAGAGTCTTGCAGTCTTTTCGGGACCGCAACCGCAGACGTTACTTACTGCAAGTACAAGTCTTTCTATATCCTGCAGGCAGATAAGCGCCCTTCTTATATCAAAGCCACGATTATCGGGAGGAAGGGGAACTTCCTCATTTTCGTATTTCTTATATAAATGGCGTATCTTGGTGCAGAGGATTTTTACTATCCACTCTACAAACTCGCCGTTTCCGTTTATCTTTGCTGAAGAAATTGCCGCATAGCTGTCGGCAACCGTCAGCTTTATTGCTTCGATAGCCTGCTTTTCCGTCTTCAGGGCAACTATTGCTATTTTATATAAGGGACGGCATACCACCGCATATAATTTTGTAAAGGCGTCATCGTCTCCGAGAGACGCTTCGTGTATTAAAGCAGAAAGCTCTGATGTATTCATAACCGCCCGTCCTTTCATTTTGACATATATATTTTATTATATCATAAACGAAAAAAAATTTAAACCCCTTTTTAAAAAATTGTAAAAAGGGGTTTGACGGGTTGCACCCGCGGGCGGTTCCTATATTTTTGAAATCAAAGATTTCAAAAATGGTCGCAGTCCTGCAGACTGCTGCCTTTTTAAAGAATGCGATTTGCAAAGATTCGTTAACGGCGGGAGAACAACATTGTTGTAAACACATTTTAGAAATAGCCCACAAACGCCGGTATAAACGGGGGTTTGACGGGGAGATTGGTGTAATATAAATAACGGGTCGTCGAGGACGCCGACCCCTACATTTCCCCTATAAATTTTTGTGGGCAAGGCATTACAAATCCCGTTTTCATCGGTATTTATGGCAATATTATCACAATATT
>JAFTVY010000053.1 GCA_017465545.1 Ruminiclostridium sp. | reverse complement strand
AGAAATGTACTCAGGCGGCAAGTGGGTAAGAGTTGCAAAGGTTACTTCAAATGCAACAGTAACCTACCGCAAAGCAGGTCTTAAGAAGGGTACAACCTATAAGTTCAGAGTAGCAACCTATAACGTTGCAGGCGGTACAGCCTATTATGGTGCTTACGTAAACGTAAGTGGTACTACAAATAAGTAAGCTGAACAAAGCACTTAATAAAATAATTCAGCCCCTCTCAGGAGGGGCTGATATTTTTATTCCACTACACTTCTCTTTTCACCCATAGTAAACGCCTTCAGGTTAAGATAAACCTCTTCGATAAGTCTCTGTCTTGCTTCAACCGTTGCCCAGGCGATATGGGGAGTAATTATAAGGCGGTTGCTGTCCTTGAACTGCACCAGAGGATTATTTCCCGACATAGGCTCTTCGCACAGCACGTCAAGACCTGCACCGGCTATCTGTCCGTCGCAAAGAGCATTATAAAGCGCCTGCTCATCCACTATAGGACCTCTGCCCACGTTTATGAAAATTGCATTCTTTTTCATTTTGTCAAAGGCGTCTTTTCCGAACAGATTTTCAGTATCCTTATTCAAAGGAGCGTGGACGGAAACTATATCGGAGGTACTGAGCAAAGTATCAAAATCCACACGGGTATAGTTTTCGTTATTATTCTTTCCAGAGGTGGAGTAGTAGATAACCTTACAGCCGAAGGCCTTCGCAATATCCGCTACTCTTCTGCCTATCTCACCAAGTCCCACAATACCCCAGGTCTTACCGCAAAGCTCGTTGAAGGTCTGTCCCAGGTGGTTGAAAAGCTCGTTTTCCACGTACTTTTCCTGCTTTACGTAGCTGTCATAGTAATGGCTCTTTTCTAAAAGATAGAACAGAAGCGAAAAGGTATGCTGTGCCACCGACTCGGTAGAATATCCCTTTACGTTGGTTACCGTAATACCGTGCTTTTTCGTATAGTCAAAATCTATTACGTTTGTACCCGTTGCGGTAACGCCCACAAATTTTACGGTAGGATTTTCCCCTAAGGTCTTTTCATTTACGCAGACCTTATTCGTAATGATAACGTCTGCGCCGTTACATCTTTCCTTTAGCTGTTCCGGTCTTGTAAAGCCGTATACGTCAATTTCTCCGAATTCGCTGAATTTCTGAAGAGAAATATCCGCACCTAAAGTATCGGCGTCTGCAAAAACTATTTTCATAAATCAAATTCTCCTTTTAATATTTCCAGCACTCTGCTTTCTCTTTCTATCATATATACGTCGTCTGTGGTTGATTCTTCACGATTTCTTCTTATCGCCTCGTCAGCGCTTACGTAACGCAGGGTAAAGCCTGATTCCAATTCATAATCGTCAAGCTTCTGATTTTCTTTACCCTCTGCCACGTCGCAAAGATAATAGAAATTATCCTGACGGAATATGGTGTTATCTAATATATCGCTTTTGCGGATTATAGCCACCTCGCCGTATTCCTTTACGGTACCCGGAATAACGGCAAGTCCCGTTTCTTCCCTTACCTCTCTTATAAGGGCGGCTACGGGGTTTTCGCCCTTTTCTATACCGCCGCCTGCGAATTTATAATATTTATATTTCTCGCTGTACACCATAGCAAGCAGTTTATTTTTTATGATTATCGCCCTTGCCGATGTCCTTTTTGAGCGTGGATGACTTTCGTCATAATCCTTCAAATCAATTGTGAATAATTTCCTCATTTTTTCTCCTTTGGCTTTTTACAGGTCAGCTTGTAGCTGTCTCTTATCATCGTCTCTATATCCTTATCGGGAATTGTGCCATCAAGGATGACCGAATTCCAATGATATTTATTCATATGATAGGCGGGTATGACTGAAGAAAAGGCGCTACGCCACATTGACGTAAGCAGGGGATCGCATTTCAGATTCAGCCAGATATTACCCTGACGTTCATATATCGTTGCAAAGGTCTTTGCCGTACCCTTATGGCGCATCAGCGTCCAGTTGTCATCGTGGAAGGGATAATCCTCGTACACGTCGGGAAGGGTAAGACAGAAGGCAATAGCCTCTTTTCGTGTTTTCATATTCCGCCTTCTTTCTTTATATATTATATAATAAACGTGAAGGATTTTCAAGTAGGGCGGACTGTTGCAAAACAGTCCGCCCACCATGACTCTGGACTATACACTTACCCCGATGTCATACGCCTGCATCCAGTATTCCGTCTGGATTATATAGGCAAAGGTCTGGGGTGCGGTCATAAGCTGACCGTACCAGTTATTTTTGAATATCGCAGGATCGTCGCACAGCTCAAGCAGTCGGTCTCTGTCGAAAATCTCCGTGATACGGCAGTTCTTATCCCGTAATATCTCACGGAGCTTAGCTATTACCGCCTTCAGATATTCAGGATTGTGAGTCTTGGGGTAGGGGGATTTCTTACGCCACAGTACGTCGTGGGGCAGAATGCTGTTCATCGCTCTGCGGATAAGTCCCTTTTCCCTGCCACCGATACTCTTTAATTCCCAGGGGATATTATAGGCGTATTTCGCTATACGGTGGTCGCAGAAGGGTACTCGCACTTCAAGCCCCGTCGCCATACTCATTCTGTCCTTACGGTCAAGTAAGGTCTGCATAAACCAGTAGATATTAAGCATGAACATCTCACGCATACGTCTGTCCTTCTTGCTGTCGGTATCAAGATAATCGGTATTTTTAAGGGTGCTTTCGGTACAATAGGTCAGATAATCGGCAGGCTTTATATCACCTAAAATGCCACTTTTTAAAAGCATTGCTCTGTCCTCGGTGCTTTTCGCCCAGGGAAATCCCGACTGATATAAAATATTTTCATTATGATACCAGGGGTAACCGCCGAAGATCTCATCTGCACATTCTCCGCTTAAGGCTACGGTATAATCCTTTTTTATCTCTCTGCAGAAAAGTAAAAGCGAGCTGTCCACATCCGCCATACCGGGCAGATCTCTCGCAAGTGTTGAAGGATAAAGCGCATCCACTATATCCGAGGTATCAAGAACTATATCCCTGTGCTCTGAGCCGATATACTCTGACATTTCCCTTATCCAGGGCGCATCCATATCAGGCTGGAAGGCACTTGCCACAAAATTTTTATCATTATCGGCATAGTCAACAGAATAGGTGGTAAGAACCTTTCCCTGCTCCTTATACTGCTTTGCCGCAATTGCGCTTATGATACTGCTGTCAAGCCCGCCTGACAAAAAGGTACATAAGGGTACGTCGCTGACCAGCTGTCTTTTTATGGCGTCCTTTATTAAAAAGGCAATATGCTCCTCCGTCTCCTCAGGCGTTTCGGTATGAGGGCAGGCACGAAGGCTCCAGTAGGTGCGCTTTTTCAGTCCGTAGCGGTTAAAAAAGCCGCATTCCGACGGCACAAGCTCCTTTATCCCTTTTATTACACCGCTACCGCCCTTTCTTGCAGGGCCTAATAACGTTATCTGCGCAATGCCCTCTCTGTCTATGATATGAGGGATTTTCGGATGAGTTAAAAGTGCCTTTATTTCCGAAGCGAAGATAATTCCGCCATTATATTCATAATAGAAAAACGGCTTTACACCCATTCTGTCACGGGCGATAAAGAGCTGTTTTTCTTTTTTGTCCCATATAGCAAAGGCGTATATGCCGTTGAGCTTTTCAAGGCAGGCTTCTCCCCATTCGATAAAGGCGGTAAGAAGCACCTCTGTATCCGACATCGACCTGAAGCTGTGTCCCAAAGCTTTAAGCTCCCTTTTTATCTCCCCGGTATTATATAATTCCCCGTTATAGACTATTATGTAGTCGCCGATTTTCATAGGCTGAACACCGCCCGCCACGTCAATAACGGCAAGCCTTCTGTGTCCTAAGGCACACACCTCGTCGATATAAACGCCGCCGCTGTCGGGGCCTCTCGGTATCATAGTATCCGTCATTTTTATAATTTTTTCTTCGGGAAAAGACAGCTCCTTATAATCTATCCATCCTGCTATACCGCACATAAATACCACTCCTTTCGGTTTCTTTAGTATATGCGGAATTTGGGAAATATGATATTGAAATTTGACGGCGTGCCGCCGCTCCCAATTCCGCCTTTTTAAAGAATGCGATTTGCAAAGATTCGTTAACGGCGGGAGAACAACATTGTTGTAAACACATTTTAGAAATAGCCCACAAATGCCGGTATAAACGGGGTTTGGGGCTTTGCCCCAAGCAGGGCACAGGGGCGGCGAGCCCCCATGTATTCCCCCTTCCCTAAGGGGGAAGGGGGTCTGGGGGTTGGGGGCTACAACGTCACCATTTCAAAAAAATTTTACAAAACTATTGACAAATCATAAACTGTATGCTATAATCCTAACTGTACTAACACAGATAGTACAGTTTAATGCATTAGTAAATCTGTAATCTGAAAGGAAGTAAATATGTTTGCAATTCAAATATCGGGTGGTACGCCGATATCCGAACAGCTTTTCACACATATATCAGAGCTTATCATAAGCGGAGCTTTAAAGGAAAACGAAAAGCTCCCTGCGGTAAGAGAGGTGGCAAGGGAGCTTGCCATAAACCCCAATACTGTTCAGAAGGTGTACCAGCTTTTAGAACAGAAGGGCTTTACCTATTCGCTCCCGGGTAAAGGTAGCTACGTAAAGGGCAGAGCCGATTATCAGGACGAGCTGCGACAGTCCGCCACAGAGGACTTTACAGTAGCTGTGACAAAGGCTCTTAAAAAGGGACTAAACACCGAGGAGCTTATAAATATCATTAAAAATATCGGAGAAAAGGAGTAACTGCACTATGATTAAGATTCAGAACGTTACCAAAAAATTCGGAGCACAGAATGCGCTTGATAACCTCACCCTTGAAATAGAAAAGGGCTGTGCCTACGGTCTGCTCGGCTCCAACGGAGCAGGCAAATCCACTCTTTTAAGACTTTTATCCGGCATATATATTCAGGATAGTGGCAGTATAACCATTGACGATATTCCCGTTTACGATAACCCCGCACTCAAAGAAAAAATATTCTTTGTCAGCGACGATACCGCCCAGTTTACAGGTATGACTCTTTTACAGATGAAGGATTTCGTAAAGACCTTCTATAAGACCTATAACGAAGAGGTATTTAATTCTCTCTGGGAGATACTGAAGCTTCCTTTAGATAAAAAGCTTTCCGACTTTTCAAAGGGTATGAGAAGACAGGCGGTAGTCATCTGCGGACTTTCAGCCTGCACGGAATATCTGCTCCTTGACGAAGCCTTTGACGGACTGGATCCAGCTATGAGATATGCGGTAAAGCAGATGCTTATCGACGCTATCATTGACAGAGGCGTTACCGTTATAATCTCCTCCCACAACTTAAAGGAAATTGAAGAATTCTGCGATACCGTAGGACTTATCCACGAGGGCAAGGTAATTTTCAGCCGTGAGCTTGACAGCGTAAAGGGTAATATCCATAAGGTGCAGACCTCCTTCCCTGAAGAAGTAAGCAAGGAAGATTTTGCGGATAGTGATAATATCGAGATTCTGTCCCTGAAGTCAAGCGGTAGCGTTACCGCCCTTGTAGTAAAGGGTAGCACCGAGGATATCGAAAAGGCAATGGAGGGCAAAAACGCCCGTTTCTGCGATATTATACCCTTATCTCTTGAAGAAATATTCATTTACGAAATGAAGGGGGCAGGCTACAATTATGAAATTGACTGACAGATATTTTTCCCGTTATTTCTTTTACAAGCTATTTAAACACAAGGTGCTTTTAATAGTTTCCCTTGTGGCTAATATCCTTGCTCTGCCTATGATGGCTATTATAACGTCATCCTCGGTAGAGGGAATATATAATATTCTGGCAAATCTTACTGAAGAAGCTCCCCTTTCCTTTGAAACCAGAACTGCACTTGAAAATCTTGCAGGCAGTGCGGAAAATGCATTTGTAATCTGCATCTTCGTATTTGCCGCCCTGACTATCATCAGCCTTGCCGCACCTACGGTTGTTATGAGCTACAACAGCAAGCGCTCCGATTCGGATATGTATTTAAGTCTGCCGATATCCACAAAGGGCAGATTTTTAGCCGACTCTCTTGCAGGCTTTGTTATAGCTGTATTGCCGCTTGCAATCAATTTCCTCGGCGGCTTTATATTCATACAGAAGGCGGCAGGCATATCATCCGAACACTACGAATTATTTAACACTTTAATCACTTCGGATATTGGTCACATATGCGTATGTAATGCCTACGATACGTTTTTCTTTGCGGCAACTACGGGAATAATCACAGTAACGGCGGTATATTTCACATCCCTTTTCTTTACCTGCTGTACCGGTAGAAGAGCGGAAAGCATTATATATTCTTTAGCTACTCCCCTTGTTGCTTTACTCACTATCAATAATCTCGTTACCCTAATTTTAAATACCACACGGGGAATAACAAGCTGGCCTGAGCTTGAAAATATTCCTGCGCATATGCCCGTTTTCGGCACGCTTTTTGCAGGTATGGGCAGATTCACAAAGGCACGTACGGTATCCTCTGAAATGGTGCCTGAGGTTCTCGCTTTCCCCGTATCAGTTATAATTTCCGCAATAATAATCTGCCTTTTACTGCTTTTTGCCGCTTATATATGCACTAAAAAGAGAAAGGCGGAAAACACCGGCAAGCCCTTTGCAATAGAGCTTATATACAAGGTGGTAATGACTCTTCTTGTGGTATGCTTTGTAGGTCTGCTGGTGGTATCCTTCAGAAATAACCAGTCGGGACTTGCAGTTTCTATCCTTATACTCTTTGCAATATATATGGCTCTACAGCTTTTCCACTACAAGAGCATAAAGAAAATACCGATGCACCTTTTACATCTTGTACTGACCTCGGCTATAGCCTTCGGCGGCTTTACCCTCATCGGATTATCCGAGGGCTTTGGCTACGGAAATTATATCCCCAATATTGATGCAGTCCAGTCCGTTACCGTGGGCGAATCATATACAGGCTTCATTAACCGTGACGGTCTTATCTATACCGATAAAGAAAATATAGAGATGGTGTCACAGCTTCATAAAAAGTGTGTTGATGATAACATAGAGACAGGCCACCAGTTCAGAATTACCTATAAGCTGAAGAACGGCACTGTAGTTTCAAGAAGCTATATAGACGCTATTAGCGTACACGTAGACCTGGGCAAGGAAATAGGAAACACTCTTTTATCTTCTCCTGCTACTATAGACCAGATATTCGGCGGAGAGATCTCCGGCGTAGAGAGTAGCTTTGTTCTTAAAGAAGACCTCACCGCAAGCGGACTTTCCGAAGAAGGTACAAAAGAGCTGATGGAGGCTATAAAGCTTGATAGCAACGCCAAGAATCTTACAAACGGTAAGGTGATAGGTGCTGCCGAACTTTTCTGGTCAAATGAAGAAAGCTTTAATAATTTCATGATAGATGTAACAGAAAACTGTAAAAACATACTTTCCGTTCTTAAAAACAAGGAAAATTACGTTTACGCACGCTACAATCATTTCTACGCCTCCTCCGAAAAAGCCGCAGAGCCTGATTCTATCTGTATGTTTATAGAAAATCTGACAGTTGATAATTCTTCAACGGATAAAAACTTCTATATCAGAAACAAGGATAAGGAAAACGACAAGATAAAGGCACTTTTTGAGCTTATGGAGTTTAGTAGCTACATGCTTTCACAGCCTTATCACGTTGCAATAAATGCATCCCCCATATCTATGTACGTTTCAGAAGAAAATGCCGACGAAGCTGAAAGGCTGATAAAGGAAATAGAAGCAGAAAGAGAAAAGAACGGTGATAAGCCCGATTTTACAGACTGTCTTCTTTTCGGCTGATAACGAAAAAATGAAAGGATCAGATTATGAAGGCTAAAAATTCATATTTCTCACGATATCTTGGCTACAAGCTATTAAAACATAAGGTGCTTTTGATAGTTTCTCTTGTAGCGAATATACTGGCTCTGCCTCTGATGGCTATTATTACGTCATCGACAATAGAGGGACTTTATAACCTTGTGATAAATTCAACAGAGCAAAGTCGCAAGAGCTACGAATTTGAAACTGCGATAAATCAGTTTATAAGCACCTCGGAAAGCGCATTCTTAATCTGTGTTTTAGTCTTTGGTGTAATTGCGGTTATAAGCCTTATTACCCCGACCATATTAATGAGCTACAATCACAGAAGATATGACAGCGATATGTATCTGAGTCTGCCTGTATCAGAAAAAAGCAGATTTTTTGCAGACGCCATAGTCGGAGCAATAATTTCTCTTTTACCCCTTATACTGAACTTTTCGGGCGGTCTTATCTTTATAGATAAGGGAGCGGATATAATATCAAAATATGAAACCATTGTAAAGGGCGCAGGCATTCCCGGTATAGCAAAGCTTGCCTTATGCTACCCTTATGATTTCTTTATCTTTTCGGCAACTATAGGTATCATTGCCGTTATCGGAATATATTTTTCCTCCCTTTTCTTTGCCAGCTGTACGGGTAAAAAGGTAAGCAGTATTATTTTCAGCCTGTTAGTCCCTGCTATCCTTGTGGGTATCGGTATATACGTATCCTTCCTTGTTATAAACTCAGGATTCGGTATACTGGAATGGGATGCTGTTGAAATGATTCCCGGATATATAGCTCCCCTTGGTATGCTTAAAACAGGCTGGGATAAATTCTATTACGCTCTCATCCATATCGGACATGAGGGTGCGCAGATACTCGATATACCTTTAAGCATTATAATCACCCATATAGCAACAAGTGTTCTGTTTTTCATCGGTGCATACTTCTGCATGGTAAAAAGAAAGGCAGAAAACGTAGGCAGACTCTTTGCAATAGAAATAGTCTATAAAATAACAATCACGCTTTTCGTTGCCCTTGCGGTGGCGGTCATCGTATCAGATAACTCTTATATTAATTCGCTAAATATCCCCGGAGCAGTAATCGGCTTAATAATCGCACTTGCAATCTACCTTGCAATACAGCTCCCCTATTATAAGAATATTAAAAAGCTCCCACGACTTCTTTTACACTTCGGCGTATCGGCGGCGGTATTCTTTACGGTATTTGTCGGCATTGCCTTTTCCGACGCCTTCGGCATGGCACGTTACGTGCCGACCTTAGACGAAATAGAAAGTATTGAGGTAGATAATTTTGTAACCGGCATACAGTCTGAAAACATTATCACCCTTACCGATAAAAAGGATATAGAGCTTGTAACCTCTCTGCACCATAAATGCGTCCAGCAGAAATACGGTACAGGCTATATGTTCACTATAAACTACAAGTTGAAAAACGGTGAAAAGGTTCTCAGAAGCTATATCGACTCCTCTGAAGGAACGGGACAGTATATAGCTCAGCTCAGAAGAGCTATGCTGACCTCTGCCACAGCCGTTGAACAGGTTCTGCCAAAGGAAGAAGGCATAAACGATATAAGCGGCACGTTTATTGTTAATGATAAAGGCACGATAAGAGCAGACCGTCTGTCAGAAAACGGAATGAAGGCACTTCTTGACGCTATAAGACTCGATTCGAAGGCAGGCACCCTTGTTGAAGGCGAAGCTATCGGAACAGTCGGCTTTGCCTGGACAAACGAGGATATGGAAATGTTCTTCGGCGGAATCTACGTCAGGGAAGGTATGGAAAATATACTTAAGGTGTTAAGGGATGAATTAAACTACGAAAGCGATGAATATCTCTTCTTCTATAGTGATACAAGCAAGGTTTCCCCCGAAGACAGGATATATGCGGTTATCGGTGACAGAGATTATGATTTCAGGTCAAAATCCCAGTCAGAGTATTTCCTTTATATAAGAAACAAGGACCTTGAAAACGAAAAGGTAAAGGAGCTTATGTCGCTTATCGATTTTGGCGAATACGGACACGATGCCTATGATCAGCCCTACGTTGCCGAGTTTGGTACGGTAGACGCCTTTATAGGTCTTACCTGCGGCATAAAGGCAGAGGAAATGGAAAAGGCTTCTGCCCTTATAGCCGAAATAAAGGCAGACAGAGAAAAGAATAATGATAAGGTTGATTTTTCAGGCTTTAGTTTTTATATGTGGTAACTGAATACAAAAAGACAGGTATGTTTGTACCTGTCTTTTTTCTTTTATACTTCTATTTTTCCTGCATATCTTCTTGTCTTTAATCTCTCGAAGAATTCTTCCTCGCATAAAGGCTTGTCATAAAGATAGCCCTGCACTACGCTACAGTCGATACTGTTCAGGAATCTTGCCTGATCGGGAGTTTCGACGCCCTCGGCTACAGTTTTCATATCTAATTCTCTTAACATCTTTACCATATTGCGCACTACTATTTCATCGGTTCTGCTGCCGTTCTTTATTACGTTATCGATAAAGGATTTATCCAGCTTTACCACGTCGAACATAAAGTCGGTAAGCAGATTAAGAGAAGAATAACCTGTACCGAAATCGTCAATCGAAGTCACAATTCCGTTATGCTTCATTGCACTTACAAGTTTCTTTACTGCGTCATAGTCGCTGAAATCCGACATCTCGGTAAGCTCTATTTCAATATATCTGTGCTCTATTCCGTATTTATCCACCACGTCAAGAATCTGCTGTGCAATATCAGGATTCTGCAGATGCATCTTTGAAAAGTTTACCGATACGGTAACCGGCTCTACGCCTGCATCCAGCCATTTTCTTATATCCCTGCAGACCTGGTCCAGAACGTAGAAGTCAAGAGTACATATACTACCATCTCTTTCAAAAAGAGGGATGAATTCAAGCGGTGGCACCAGCTTGCCGTTCTTCAGCCAGCGCACTAAAGCCTCACAGCCGCATATTTCATGGTTTCTTACGTCAACCTTAGGCTGATAATAAACGACGAATTCCCTTTCCCTTATAGCAAAGGGGAAATCTGTAGCTATCGCCTGCTCCCTTGCCATGCGGCTTACTATTGCCTGACTGAAAAGCACAACGTCCTCTGTTGTTCTTCTTTTCGCCATACCTATAGCGGCAGAAATACAGTTCATAACGTGAGGCATTTCGTCGCCCTGCATTATATCGTACATACCGATACGGGCAGAAATATTCAGATGATGCTCCATACCGCCATATTTTGTATTTATACTGATGCAGGAAAGTCCCTCGGCAATTACGTCTCTTCTTTCCTTTTTGATAAGGAGAGTAAAGTTATCACCGCCGAGTCTTGCGGCATATTCATCGTCAAGGAGCATTCCGCTTAAAGCAAGGGCGTATTCCTTTATGATAAGGTCGCCGTTTTTGTTTCCTATCTGACCGTTTATATATTTGAAATTCTTTATGTTAATATACATTGCTGTATAATCCCGGAGCTGTCCCTGATGAAAAAGAGCGGCACCCGTGGACATAAAACCGCCAAGGCTGAGCAGTCCCGTGGTAAAATCAACAGACAGGCTCTTATTTATAACTTCAGCCAGCCTTGCTCTGCCGCACATAGCAAAGATATTCTTGCAGACAAATTCAACGTATTCTCTTTCCTCATCGTTCCAGCTGTGTCCCTTTACGGCGTTTACCTTAAAGGCTACGCTCGCTCCGTTGCTGGTGGAATATTCACGGAAAAACAGCTCATCGTTATAGCCTGATTCATGCTCATACAGTACCATTTCGGCCTCACGTCCCTTTCTCTCAAAGGGTGTGGGAGGCGCATAGAATTTACATTCCATCCTGCCAAGATATATATCATCTGCTATAAGAGGAAGACTTTCCTTTACACTCTGTGCTATCTCGTCGGGAGAAAGTCCTATTCTTTCTATACTGTTATAAAATTCTATAAAATTTTTACTGCAGATATTACTGCTCATAAAACTTCATCTCCGCTTTTATAAGGTTATATGCTATATATCATTTTACCACCTGCAGTACGCTTTGTCAATAAAACCGCCCGTATAAGGATATATTTTACCATTTATAAAGTAAAATTTACTATCAACCTCTGCGAAACTGTGTCGGTGTCATCCCTTCGTATCTTTTAAACAGCTTGCAGAAATAACTACCTGAACAAAAGCCCACCCTTTCGGATATTTCATCAACCGAATAATCGGAAGAATTAAGCAGCTCCTTTGCGGTCTGTATTCTGCGCTTTGCTACGTATTCCATCGGGCGTGAGCCAAGAGCGGAGCGGAAAAGTCTGCACAGGTGCTGCTGTGACACCCCTGCTACCGAGCATAACTGCTCCATCGTAACACAGCTACTATAATTTGCGTTTATATAATCTAATGCTTTCAGGACTGCGGAGCTTGTTATTTTCCTCGTTGCCGCTGAGGACGTTACTCTGTAAAGCTCTATAAGAAAATCGTAAAGATAGCCTGCGGCACGGTAGTTTCCGAAAATACTGTCATCTCTTATAGCTTCGTGCATTTTGCGGAAATGATGCTCCAGCGTTTTTATTTCAGATATTTCAAATACTCCCGCTTTTAAAAATCCGAAATGCTTCATGATCTGCTCTGCACCGCTACCTCCGGGTATCACCCAATGGGTATCCCATATTTCTTCATTCGGATAATATTCGTGGGGATAACCTGCAGGCAGAAAAAATCCCATTGAGGGTTTTATTATATAGCTTTTGCCGTCAAGTATCAGCGTACCGCTACCCTTGGTGCAATATATTATCTGGGGCTGCTTATAGCCCTCTTTTCTTATAAAATGCTCTTCTCTTATATTTATCCCCATTTCCACAAGGTATAAGGGCAATTCTCCTTCAGAACGGATGATGGGAAAATCATAGTATAAAACCATTCGTTATTCTCCTTGATTCTTATTTTCTGCGGTAGAACGTATAATAAAAATTTTATATTTATGTTCAAATCGTTATATTATAATAATATCGCTTATTGACTTTAATGTCAAGTGGGGATAAAATAAGAATATAAATCACAGGGAGGTATGAGTATGTATCTGAAAAACGACGAAAGATTGGTGCAGATAACCCCTCACAAAAGGCAGATAGCACATCAGTCCACAGAGTTCTATAGCTTTGTTCATTTCACGGTAAACACCTTTACTGACAGAGAATGGGGCGACGGCAAGGAATCGCCAAAGATATTAAGCCCCGAGAGGCTTGATGCAGAGCAATGGGTAAGGGCTGTAAAAAGCGCAGGTATGAAGGGACTTATCCTCACCTGCAAGCATCACGACGGCTTTTGTCTGTGGCCAAGTAAGTATACAAAACACACGGTAGAATATTCTCCCTACAAACAAGGCAAGGGTGATATTGTAAAGGAAACCGCCGACGCCTGCAAAAAACACGGCATAAAATTCGGCGTATATCTTTCTCCCTGGGATATGAATAACGAGCTTTACGGCAGGGGTAAGGAGTATGACGATTTCTTTATAAATCAACTTACCGAGCTACTTACAAATTACGGCGAGATTTTCTCCGTCTGGTTTGACGGAGCCTGTGGCGAAGGGCCGAACGGCAAAAAGCAATATTACGACTGGGAAAGATACTATGCAAGAATAAGAGAGCTACAGCCTGACGCCTGCATATCAGTCTGCGGTCCCGATATCAGATGGTGCGGCAACGAGGCAGGTCATACAAGAAAAGCCGAGTGGAGCGTAGTTCCCGAAAGGGCAAAGGACAGCGAAATTATCGCAGAGAAAAGTCAGCAGACGGATGATGCCGAGTTCAGACAGAGAAAAGTCGATGCAAGAGATAGCGACCTTGGTAGCAGAGAAATATTAGAAAATGAAAATGCTCTCATCTGGTACCCTGCGGAGGTCAATACCTCTATCCGTCCCGGCTGGTTCTGGCACGAAAGCGAAAATGACAAGGTGCGTTCTCTCGATGAGCTTATAAATATCTACTACAATTCTGTAGGCGGCAATGCAACCTTTCTGCTGAATATACCGCCGACAAAGGACGGACTTTTCCACGAAAATGACGTAAAAAGACTTTCTGAAATCGGAGAGTATCTTGATAAGGCCTTTAAAGAAAATCTGACGGCAACTGCAACCTTAACGGCAGACAGTACGGAAGAAGGCTTTGATATAGATAACGCCCTTTCCGATAATTATGACAGCTACTATACTCCCGAAAAAGGAAAGAACAATGCAGAAATTATAATAAGCTGGCAGGAAAATCAGAATATCGGAAATATAGTTTTAAAGGAGAACATTTTAAACAGTCAGAGGGTAGAAGAGTTTTCCGTTGACATTATGGAAGAGGATGGCTGGAAGGAAGTATACAAGGGTACTGTTATAGGCTATAAGAGGATAGTACCTTTAAAGAATATCACGGCAAGCAGAATAAGAATCAGAATAAAGGACAGCAGATGCGAGCCACAGTTATCCTTTATCGCAGTATATAAGGCAGTACAGGAGGAAAATTAATATGGATTTATCACTTATTTCAAAAAAGGGCAGTCTTAAAAACGGGATGATTTATCACGAAGATCCCGAGATGCTACACATAAATACAGAAGAAGATCACGCCTATTTTATCCCTTTTGCAAAGGGGGAGGATGCCTTTTCCGACAGAAAGAATTCCTCCTACTTCGAGCTTTTAAACGGCGAATGGGATTTTAAATACTATGACAGCGTTATAGATTTAGAGGATGATTTTCTGCCCCTTTCTACAGATAAGAAGATACCCGTTCCGTCAAACTGGCAGCTACACGGCTACGATAAGCCCCAATATACAAACGTATGCTATCCGATAACCTACGAGCCTCCCTACGTGCCTGACGAAAACCCTGTCGGCATATACGAAAGAAGCTACAACTATACCCCCGACGGACTTTCTAAAATACTCACCTTTGAGGGTGTGGACAGCTGTATCTATCTTTATGTTAACAATAAATTTGTCGGCTACAGTCAGGTATCTCATCATACTTCAGAATTTGATATAACTCCCTATCTTATAAAGGGCGAAAACAAAATAGCGGTGGCAGTCTTAAAATGGTGCGACGGTACATACCTTGAGGATCAGGACAAGATAAGATTATCAGGTATCTTCCGTGACGTGTATATTTTATCCCGCCCCGAAAAGCGAATCTCCGATTATCTTGTAAAAACTGTTATAGATAAAGAAAGCGGCAATGCGGAGCTTTTATTTACAGTAAAGGGCAATGATGCGGATATAACTCTTACAGATGCAGAGGGAAAAGTTATCTATAAGGGCAGAGCAAAGGAAAACGAAGCTCTTTCCATCCCCGTTGAAAAGCCTTTTCTCTGGTCTGCAGAAGCGCCTTATCTTTATAAGCTCACTATTGAAACCGAAAGTGAAGTTATCGGTGAAAGAGTCGGCTTCAGATATATAGAAGTAGAAAAGGGCGTTGTAAAGATAAACGGAAAGGCTATAAAATTCCGTGGTGTAAACCGTCACGATAGCTACCCCGACACGGGATATTACGCTCCAGTAGATAAGATGATAAAGGATATAGAGCTTATGAAACGCCACAACGTAAACGGCGTCAGAACCTCTCACTATCCCAACAGCCCCGAATTTTATCAGCTCTGTGATATTTACGGCTTGTACGTAATTGACGAGGGCGACCTTGAAATGCACGGCTGTGTTGAAGTATACAACGATTTTAAATGGAGCTGGGAGGGAGGCTATAACGGAATAGCTCTCCTTGCAAGTGACGGACGCTTTAAGAAGGCGATAACAGACAGAGCAAGACTTCTTGTAGCAAGAGATATAAACCGTCCGTCAGTAGTTTTCTGGTCGCTGGGTAACGAAAGCGGCTACGGTACGAATCTCAGGGCGGCGGCAGAATATATAAAATCCGTCGATGATACAAGACTCGTACATTACGAAAGCACCCATAAATTAGACGATACCTCCGACGATGTGCTTGACGTTGTATCCCAGATGTACACTCATATAGACGATATGATGAAGTATCTGGAAAATGAAAAGGAAACAAGACCTCTGATGCTTTGCGAATACTGTCACGCTATGGGTAACGGCCCGGGAGATTTAGAGGACTATCACGAAACCTTCCACAAAAGCGAACGCTTCTGCGGTGGCTTTGTATGGGAATGGTGCGACCACGCCTGCATTCTCGGTACTACCGATGATGGGAAAATAAAGTACGGCTACGGCGGAGATTTTGGCGAAAGACACGATGACGGCAACTTCTGCATGGACGGACTATGCTACCCCGACAGAACTCCCCACACGGGACTATTAGAATTAAAGCAGGTATACCGCCCCGTCAGAATCACAAGAAAAGACGATACCAGCTTTGAAATAAAAAATCTCCTCGCCTTTATCGATGCAGGAGAAATTCTTGACGGGCATTATGAAATAACCTATGACGGCGGTATTTATAAAAAGGGCGATTTCAGTTTTTCCGTTTCCCCTCTCGGCACTACAGAAATAACTATTCCTGAAGCGGCTGAAATCAAGGATAAAACCGCCTATATCCGTTTTATCTTTACTGCCAAAAACGATACTCTCTGGTGCGAAAAGGGTTATGAAATCTGCTTTGACCAGTTACAGCTTATTGAAGTAAAGGCTGAAAAGAAGGCTGTGGCTGTTACAAAAAAGGCAGAATATCAGGAAAATCCCCTTGATATAGTAATAACTGCAAACGATAACGAATTTATCTTCAGCAAGAGAACGGCGCAGTTTGTATCTATAAAGCGAAAGGGAACGGAAATACTTTCAAAGCCGATGCAGTATAATTTCTTCCGTGCGCCCACCGATAACGATAACGGCAAGTGGGACTGGTACAGAGCGCATCTTAACGATTATATCGTAAAGGTACATAGCACGGAAATCAGCAGATGTGATGAAGGTATAAGGCTTACCGTAAAGCAGTCCTTCGGCTGGAGTATATATCAGCCCTTTGCTATGGCAGAGAGCAAATATATAATCACCGATTCGGGTGAGCTTATTATAAACAGCAGTATAGAAGCCTCCAACAAGGTGACTATTCTGCCCCGCTTTGGTATAAGACTCTTTATGCCGAAGAGCTTTGACAGAGTGGATTATTTCGGCTATGGCCCTTATGAAAGCTATATCGATAAGCACAGAGCGTCCTTTGTAGGCAATTTCAGTTCCGATATAAAGGATATGCACGAGGACTACATAAGACCTCAGGAAAACTCCTCTCACTACGGTTGCAGTAATATGACGGTACATAGCGATAAAGTAAGGGTAGCCTTTACGGGGGATAATTTCTCCTTTAACGCTTCCATCTACACCGAAGAGGAGCTGGCAGGTAAAAGACACAACTACGAGCTTACGGAATGTGAAGATAACGTAATTTGTGTTGATGGCAGGATGATGGGCGTAGGCTCAAATTCCTGCGGCCCCGAGCTTCTTACAAAGTACCGTCTGCCCCTTCCCAAGGTGACATTAGCACTTATCGTCACCTTATCCGACATATAAATATATTGACATCATACTTTTTTTGGTGCTATACTTAAAAAAGTGAATATAGTAAGATATAACGGAAAGGAAACTGCAATGAAAAAGAAACTTATTTCTCTTCTTTTATGTACGGCATTGCTTTTCACCGCTTGCTCTTCAGGTGATACAAGCTCTGACAGCACATCAGATGTAAGCTCTTCAGCTTCATCTGTAACTGGAGAAAATAATGCGAGTTCTGCAGAAAGTTCGCAGGAGGAAACGTCTATGGTGGAGACCTCTGTACCTGAAACTACAACCACTACGAAAGAACCTGTAACTACAACGACTACAAAGGAACCCGAAACTACAACGACTACAAAAGAACCCGAAACTACAACGACTGCAAAGGAACCCGAAACTACAACAGAGATTGCTACAACAGTACCTGTGACAGAAGCTCCCGAGCCTGAGCCTGTTATATTCCCGACCGCTTTACAGACGATTAATAATATCAAAGTCGGCTGGAATTTAGGTAACACGCTTGAAAGTAACGGTGAGTGGATAGGTCTTTATTCAGAGGGCAAGCCTGAAAATTATGAAACAGCATGGGGCAACCCTGTAACAAAGCCTGAGCTTATAGCCGCTGTAAAAGAGGCTGGCTTTAATGCGGTGCGTATTCCTGTTACGTGGCACGAGCATATTGATGAAAGCGGAAATATCGACTCTGAATGGCTTGCAAGAGTGCAGCAGGTGGTTGATTACGTTATTCATCAGGATATGTATTGCGTAATAAACGTTCATCATGATGCCGGCGGCGGCTGGATACGTGCAACACCTGAATGCTATGAAAAGTACCACGATAAGATTTCAGCGTTGTGGCGTGATATTGCTGTTCATTTTAAGGATTATGGCGACAAACTGATGTTTGAGGGGTTCAATGAAATGCTGGACGCCGATGGCCATTGGGGTGGTGCCGGCAGTCCTGAGGAATATAAAGCACACAATGACTTTAACCAGCTTTTTGTTGATGTAGTCCGGGCAACAGGCGGTAATAATGCACAGAGAAATCTTATGGTGCAGATATATTCCGGAGCATGCGGTGACGGAGCCTTTGAGAACTTCGTACTTCCGACAGACAGTACAGAAGGTCATCTTATTATCCAGGTGCACAATTATGACCCACAGCCGTTCACTTGGACTTCTGTTGATTATACTGAACCGACGGATCAATGGGGTAGCAAAAGAGAAAAAGAAGATATAAAAAAGCTGTTCAGCAAATTATCAGCTTTTTCACAATCACACAACGTGCCTGTTATTGTCGGAGAATGCGGTGCTGATTTTAAAGATAACGAAGCCACAAGAAAAGCGTATGTGGAGCATTTTTTCAGCTGTGCTTCCGAATATGAAATAAAATGTTTCTGGTGGGACACCGGTGCAATGGCTCTGTTTGACAGAAATACATACAGCGAAAAATACCCCGAGATAATCGATATTATTATGAACGCCTGTGGTTAAAGCTATAATACGCTGATTCCGGCGTTTACTCAACGCTTCCACACTACACCAAAACGTATCCAGATATAAATATAAATGAAAGGAAACTGCAATGAAAAAGAAACTTATTTCTCTTCTTTTATGTACGGCATTGCTTTTCACCGCTTGCTCTTCAGGTGATACAAGCTCTGAAAACAAATCCGACGTAAGCTCTGTTACTTCCTCAATGACTGAGGATAAGAACGACGAAAGCTCTGAGGACAGCTCTAAGGAGGAAAGCTCTATGACTGAAACCTCTGCACCCGAAACTACCACGGAATCTACTACAAAAGCGCCCGAAACTACTACGGAGTCTGCTACAACACCTCCCGAAACTACCACGGAGTCTGCTCCCGAAACAGAAGCTCCAAATTCTGAACCCATCATATTCCCCACCGCAAACGAGGTGGCAAAGGATATGGGACTGGGTATAAGCCTTGGTAATACAATGGAAGCTTATGAAGCTACCGATTGTGAGAAAATCACTTTCGAGTGGATTCCCGTTGTGGGCAACAACACTCCCAAGGATTACGAGGTATGCTGGGAATGTGTAGAAACCACTCAGGAAGTAATAAGCGGTATGAAGGCGGCTGGCTTCAACACGGTAAGAATCCCCGTTTTCTGGGGCAATATGATGGCAAACGACGGTACATGGACTATCAATGCAGACTATATTGCAAGAGTAAAGGAAATCGTTGACTATTGCCAGAACGAAGGCTTATACACAGTTATCAACATCCACCACTTTGACGAATTCATCATCCGCAGAAACGATATTGACGAATGCGAAAGAATATTCACCCATCTGTGGACACAGATTGCGGAATATTTCAAGGACTACGGCCCTACTCTTGTATTTGAAGGCTATAACGAATATTTAGGCGGTAATCAGTTCAACGATAAGGGCGAGCTTGTAGAGGTATCAAAGAGCGATGGCTACAAGATGACAAACACAATGAATCAGTGCTTTGTGGATGCCGTAAGAAAAACAGGTGGCAACAATGCCGAGCGTGTACTTATAGTATCAGGCTACTGGACAAATATCGACCTTACAACAGATAGCAAATTCAAGATGCCCACCGATAGTGTAGCTGACAGACTGATGGTATCGGTGCATTACGTGGATAACAATATGTACTGGTGGAACAAGATAGGCGGTCAGGACTGGCTTAACTACATAGACGATCAGTGCGGCAAGCTGAAAAAAGCCTTTACAGATAAGGGTATTCCCGTATTCATGGGAGAAACGACCTCAAACTATCCTAAAAACAATATGGATTCTTCCGTAAAGAACAAAAAGACCTCCACAGATTGTCTTAAGGTGGTACTCGAAAGACTTCTTGACGAAGGCTTCGTACCCGTTATATGGGATACAAACAGCCATTTCTATTCAAGAACGGAATACAAGATAGTAAATCCTGACGATGCGGCGCTCATAAAGGATCTATCCACAAAGCTGGCACAATAAGTAATAAAAGAGGGATGTAAAAACGTCGTTTTTACATCCCATTTTCTATATCCGCTTTTCAAGCAGAATATATTCTCTCTGACCGAGAATTTTCTTGTCGATATATTTTTCCGAGACCTTGCCCTTTTTTATAAGTGCGCCTATTGACGAGGCACTTTTTTTCCGTAGCTCCTCAAACATCGCCTGAGATAAACCCGAACCCAGCCCCAGGTGATTTTCGTCAACACCGATATAGAGAAGTATATAGTTTTCGCTTCTTATACGATTTTTCAGTAAGTACAGAATTTCAGCAAGTCCGATATTTCCGCATAATCTGTTTCTGTAATCGGGTACGGCGATAAAGAAGCC
Organism: Ruminiclostridium sp.; assembly: GCA_017465545.1. GTDB lineage: Bacteria > Bacillota > Clostridia > Oscillospirales > Ruminococcaceae > Ruminiclostridium_E. The sequence continues at coordinate 20,542 of JAFTVY010000053.1, read as the reverse complement.
TACAAGCCTTCCGTTTTTATATCCCAGCTTTACCATAGAAAAATCAAGGACTGTTTTAAGGCTTTTATACAGCTCTTTGAATTCTGCCTCGGTGATATGGGAAAACACGGGAAAATCGCTGTACAGCTTGATCAGTAATTTATAGACCTCGCCTACAGTCCCCTCCCAGTCGCTTCTTTTAGGAGAAACTATGCTGTAGCCTTTTTTCACTAAATAATCGTATCTACGCTTATAATCCTTATCATCGTTTTCCGTCTTTGAAAGCTTTTTATATATATTGGATACGTACACCTGCGAAATTTCATATCCGCATTCCTTCCACAGCGCAGGATAATATTCCTTGCCGTAGGGCTCTGAAAAGAAGCACTGCTCATCGAACTTATCCGATTTCATTCTGTAGCCTATCCAGAAGCTTGCATCAACGGGGCCTGTGAGCCTTGATACTCCGTTTTTCTTCGCATAATTTTCTGCCGTCTGAAACAGCGTCCTTACGGCTTCTGTATCGTTCTCACTATCGAAAAAGCCGAGATAAGCCTCTTCCTTGTAAGGATATATCGTGACCGCACATCTTGCCACCACTTTATTGTCAAGATAGCACAGAAAGGCTGTAAAGCTGAAATACCTGCTCAGCACGTGATTATTTTTGAGAAGTGCAATTTCATCAAAGCGCTTTTGCATAAGCGTATTTTTTTTATGGATACGTGACGGCAAGGACAAAAAATCCTCATATTCACTTTCCGTTACCCTTTTTACAAAATACATTCTACCACTTCCTTCCGCATATTCTTATTGCTCCGCTGTTACCGTCAAGCTCTATTATATCGCCGTCCTTTATAAGCAGAGAGGCGTTCTTTACCCCCACAACGGCAGGGATTTTAAGCTCTCTTGAAATAATGGCGGTATGAGACAGGAGCGAACCCTTTTCGCTGATTATCCCCTTAGAATCCGACAGCAGGAATACCCAGCCCGGATCCGTCATTTTTGCAACGATTATCTTACCCTTGGTATCAGGCGGATTGCAGGCGTCCTTTACAACGACCGCTTCTCCCGTTACTATCCCTGCTGAGGAGGGAGTACCGAAAAGCGTTTTTTCCTCCGACAGATTTTCGCTTACCTTGGCGGTGCTGACTAATTTCTTATCGAATTCCTTTTCGGAAAAAATTATCCTTGAAAAGGCAGGTAGCTCGTAAAAGCTCTTATAATCAGCCTTTCTTTTATCAATAAGCTTTGCAAAGCTGTCAGGCTCACCATAAAAGATCTCTTCCTTTGTAAGATAGAAAATATCCCTTTTATCAAAAATCTTACCTTCCTCAAAGAAAATCTCGCCTGCTCTTAAAAACATAGAGCGCACCATTCCGTAAACTCTCGTTCTGTTAAGACGGGAAATTTCTCTGTTCATTATTCCGACAGAAGCCTTTTTCGCAAAAAATCCGATTCTTTTTCTGTGCTTTTTTATGTCGGTGGCTATATCCTCGGATGACTTTTCCTTTTCTGAGAGCAGAGAGCTTTTCGTCCTCTCAAATATCTCCTTATCGGAGGAAAGCCCGCTGATCTTCTTCATAAGCAGTAAAGGACTTTCTCTGAAGGTGATAGTCTCCATTTTCAGTTCTTCAGGTGAGCGGTCGCCGTAAAGGGAGATATATTCGTAAAAGCCCTTTTCAAATTCAGGATAATCGGATAATTTTTCTATAAGCTGTTTTTCATCCTTTATACTACTAAGCTTATCAAGTACCGCTCTGTCATAATCGGCAAGCCTTATCATCGCCCTTATAGGCTTCATACTCTCTATATTGGATATGCCGCTTATATATCCGTTTACCTTCTTTTCGTAATTTTCCGCACCGGTTTTCTTTATCTCCGACTTTAAAAGTCCCGTGAAAACAAAGGCGTAAAGGTCGTTTAAAAGCGTTATATCCCATACAGATAAAAGCTTGTCAGAAACTTCATTATATAATTTCTTTATATCGTCAAGAGTAATATCCGCCGTGAAATTATCCCTGAAATATTTTTCCGTTGCAGGAAAGCAGGCGTTAAGCCTTTCCATATTTTTTCTTACCCCAAAGGCTTCAGAAATAATATTGAAATAGGTGGCGATTCTCCTGAAGGGTGAAAGCCTTACCTCTTTACTGTCTACGGATTTTTCCGCAACACCCATCATATCCTGCCATATGGGGATTATCTTTTTCGACATAGGCAGAAATGACAGAAGGGTGTACCAGTTGCTTATCTTATAATACACTCTGCCGTTTGCCGAGCCGGTCATATTGTAATAGGTATCGTTATAGCTGTTTACCAGCTTTTCGCTATGCAGGATCCTTTTTGCAAGTCCCTTGAAAACTCCGCCGTACGCCTCCTTTACAAAGGAAACGGTGAGCGGCAGGGATATTCCGGGGTAGCTTTCGACAATATTGCTGTTATCAAGGATAAGGGGAGCTTTATCATTAATAGTAGTTATCGGTCTTACCTGCAGGATAAATATTTCATCATCCTTTATGGCAAACTCAATGTCTATAAGCCTTCCGAAAATCGGCATAGCCTTTTCGCATAAAGCAACCAGCTCTTCTATAAGCCCGTCCTTTATATCGGGAGCGTTGTCGCTGTTTTTTTCTGCATAATATTTTCTGTCTGTTCTGTTATAGTAGCAGGTGGTGACGTCGGACTTTTCCTCCACCACGTTGTCACCCGTTCCTGTTCCCGTTACAATGACGGTTTCGTTTAATATTCCCTGCGGATTTGCCGAGAATATAACGCCGGAATAATCAGCGTCTATCATCTCCTGAACTATTACCGTCATTTTTATAGCGTCAGGTGATATTCCGTTTTCCTTGCAATAGGAAAGGACGTTTTCCTTTTCGGCTGACAAAAAGCAGTCCTTTATTCTGTCAGACACCTCCTCCTTTTTTACAAAAAGAAAGCTGTCGAACTGTCCCGCAAAGGAATGGTCTGCCGAGTCCTCGCATAAGGCTGACGAGCGCACCGAAAACTCCCTTCCTTCTTTTAAAAATGAAAGGAGCTGTTCTTCATCCGGTATTTCGTTTACGCAAAAAAGCTTAGGCACGTTAAAGCCGTTTTCCTTAAGCTCAAAAAGTCGCTGTGCCTTTTTGCCGATTTTATGCTCTTTGAAATTTTCTTGTGTTATAAATATACTCATATCTTTCCAAATATCATATAGGCGGGAATTATCAGAAGCATTGTCGCTTCGGTTATGTAGGTGTATATTTCAACTCTTGTTACAAGCTTAAATTTTTTAGGATCCTTTATAAATATGATAAACTCTGCAGTCATTACGGCAACGTTTATAATAAGGATGACAAATCCGATTATATTGAGGTTTATAACAAGGAAAAGATTCGTAACTATATCAACGAGCGTCAGTATAAGGATAAACAGCGTTGACTTCTTATGACCGAAAAGCTTTGAATAGGTGGTATATTCCGTTTCGTCTTCAGGCGCACGTATCTTTCTTGCAATCTCCCATATAAGCGCAGGAAAATAAAGCGTCATAAGAACTAAAAAGGAGGTCAGCGTAAAGGGCTGAAGGTTATACTTGATACAGCAGAAGGAAATGATATAAAGATTCAGCACCATCTGTACGGGGTTATGCGTCACCAGTGCAAGAGGGAGGCTCTTGCTGATTTTGTGCTTCTGGAAAAACCATAAGGACATCAGCACACCGTAAGCCATAAGGAAAAGATAGAAGAATATATTATTCATAAAAATAACGTTAAGTATTGTCATAACCGCAAGATCCACGGCAACAACAATATTCAAATCCTTTTTATGTACCTTCCCGCTGGGAAACGCTCTGTCAGGGAAAAGCCTTTTGTCAGATTCATAATCCTTGAAATCGTCGGCTATACGTAAAAACATCAGAAAGCCGAAGATGGTTATTCCGCCTACTATCTCCTGTATACCAAGAGAAAATTCCGTAATGCCGTAATTAAGAAGCAGGATAAAATAGATTTCTCCGAATACTATAAACCCAAGAAGTAGCCTCGGAATAAACGGGTACATCTCCTTAAAATAAATATTAAGTCGCTTTAACATTTTTCTTGCCTATCCTTTCTCCGATAAGAACCTTAGTTTCAATCCCCTTGTCGGAATTATCAAGTATATCGCTATCTATCGTTATAGCGTCCTTCTTTACCATAACAACGCAGGTAGAACCGCCCATTTCAAAATAGCCCTTTTCTTCGCCCTTTGAAAAATGCACTATATGGTGATTCATTATTTTACCTACAAGCAAAGCACCGATTTCCGCCTGATAACAAGCACCGAAATTTTCCGTCTCTATATAGGATACGTTTCGGCAGTTTTCAGAAAAGACCTTGTACCTTTTTGATGAAATCGGGCTTACCGTATGGAGCTTTCCCTTTATATATCTCTCGCTGATAAGTTTTCCGTTATCGAAAAAGCAATATCTGTGATAATCGTCAACGGTGAGTCTGAAAACAAGGCAGTACCCGCCGTAAAAGTCCTCCGTAAACTCTTCGCCTATGATTTCCTTTGCGGTATAGATGCTGTTTTTTATAGGTATCTTGCCATCCTCTGTAATTCTGTAGCAAAGAAGCTTGCTGTCAGCAACGGATATAAAATCCATCTTATCCTGCGAAAAGCTTCTTTTCCCTTCACGTAACCTTCTTGTAAAAAAATCTGCAAAGGATATATACTCTCTATCCTCAAAATCGCTCATGACAATGCCGTATTCCTTTACAAAGGGAGCTATCTTTTCTGCTGATTTTCTTGTAGAATTCCTTTTTGCATTAAATTCTGAATAGCCCTTACCCACTATAAACAGCCGCAGAATTATTCTGCCGAAGGGATTTCCGTAAAGGAATTTAAGTGCCTTACCGCCGTATTGTTTATCTTCATAGTAAGCGCCGTTTTTTCTGTCGTAAATCTGTGCCATATCAACCACCGATAAAAACAGTAGCTACCGCAAGACCGATAGCAAGAAGTCCTAAAAGCAGGTAGGCAATACCCCTTGGCTTTGCAATCTTTATTTTAAGAACAAAAAGAAGAGCGGTAACAAAAAGGCAGACAGGCAGAATTATCTGTGTGATACTGAAAATACTGCCTATTATATAAGCCGATACAGCTATCAGCGAGGCAAAGGTAACGGGTAGTCCCGTGTAAAATTCAGTTACCGCTTCGGTAGAAGTGGATACGTTGAAATAGCCCAGTCTCGTTATAGCCGCAAGCAGGTAAATTATATATATCAGAATATGATACCACGCCGTATTGCCCATAGCGACAGAAAGCACAACGGGAAATACCGCAAAGCTCACCATATCGGTAAGAGAATCTATCTGTATCCCGAACTCCTTTTCCGCTTCAGTCCTCTTGCAACGTCTTGCTATCATTCCGTCGAAAAGGTCTGCTACTCCGCATACGATAAGGCACAGTACGGCAAGCTTCATTGCTCCCGAAAAGGAAAGTACCATTCCCAGTACCGCCGATGCCGCTCCTATATAGGTAAGTATTACCGATTTATTATAATAGCCCAGTATCATTTTCAATTCTTTTCACCACCAAGTATAATTTCGCCGGTCTCTCCGTTTATCGTAATAGTTTCGCCATCCTTTATAAGCTTCGTTGCATTTTCCGCACATACTACACAGGGGATGCCGTATTCTCTTGAAACTATTGCGGCATGGCAGAGCATTCCGCCGTATTCGGTAACGATTCCGCCAAGCTTTGCAAAAAGACTTGTCCAGCCGGTATCGGTGAATTTTGTTATAAGTATATCACCCTCGCACAGTCTGTCCGTCTCGTCAAGGGAGCTTATTACCCTTGCAACTCCCGTCGCCTTGTAGCAAGAACAACCTATACCGCTGAGCGCCTTGTCGGACTGACCTGAAACGGCACCCTGAAAGGCAGAACCGATTTCATTTTCGTTCTGGAAATTTCTAAAGGAAGAGTAATAGATTTTATTCCTCTTTATTATTTCAGCAAGCTCTTCCTTTGAAATTTTGCCGTCAAGAAAGCTTCGTACGTCCTCAATTTTGGTAAACCATATATCCTCTTTATCCCGGATCACCCCTTCGTCATAAAGAGTCTGCGCAAGCCTTAAGGTATAGGCTCTTATTATGCAGTAGAATCTTGTGGAAACGTCCCTGAATTCTTCTCTCCACCAGAGCATACTTCTCATTTCAGTTACGTTCTTTTCAAATTTCTTGTACGCTGATGAAGAGATTTTTCCCTTTACCTGCTCCATTTCCTTACTGAAATCCTCTCGCAGGCGCAGTGAATCCTTTTCTGGAGAGCATTCGTCACCTAAAGCACAGGTACTTTTAACGTCGTTTATTATAGCGTTTATATCCTCGTAAAAAGAGGGGTAGGTTACGTCAAGCTCCTTTTTTGAGTGGTAGCCGTAATCCCCGATATATTTTAAAATCATATCACCGAAGGGTGCTTCGCTGATTTTTGCCGCTATCACATCAGCGGGAGTATCATTCCAGAAGGAAAGCGCCTTTTCGTCCTTTCTTATCCTTCTGCTTATCTCCCATATGCTGTAGAAGGGGAGCAGATGGGATATATTATCAAGACCACCTATAAGGGTGAAATATCCGCCCTTTGTGGTATGCTTTAAGATCTTATCCTTATATAAGGACTGATGGATGGTATTGATAAAAATCTGTCTGAAATAGGTGCTTTCGCTTTTCAGATAATCGGTAAATATAAGCTGTCGCCATTTCGACTTTATTTCATCAGCGGAAAAAGTCTTATCCTTATCGGCAAAATAAGCAGAATAGGTATCAAGAAGCTGTGACTTCAGAGCCTCGGCATTCTCTCTTCTTTCTCCGACTATTTTTTTCTGTGCAAGAGCAATTCTTATTATTCCGAATATACTTTTCGGATTTATTGAGGTTGTATTTCCGTTGCCGCTGTAGGTTATCTTTACACCGAATTCGCTGTCAAAGTCCCTCTCCTTATACCCAGGGACCTTAGCCATAGCAGATTTTACAATAGTCATATTCCAGTAGGGGCGACCGTAGAACATATCGCCCAGCTTTCTGCTGACTTCGGCAGGCGTCAGAATCTTAGATTCTATAAGGAATTTTCTGAGCTCGCTTTCCCATATGTATTCGTAAAGGCTCCACATATAGGGCGTACATACCGTAGCGGAAACACCGCCGTCCTTAAAGTCCGCAGTTGACCATTGATCCTTTATATCGTTATAGAGAATCTTTGTTACCGCCCTTGCCTGAAGGATATAGAGAGCGTCCTTTTTATAGGCAAATTCAATATCACAAGGATAGCCGAAATACTGCTGGATAGAAAGTGCGGTTTCCGCTATCTCCTTTACCTTGTCCGCTGTCAGCAGACTGCCTGAGGATGCCGTAAGCTCCTTATTCCACCAGTTATAGGAATATCTCTCGGCGGCAACCTTTCCGCTTACAAGATTTTCACCCTGACCGCCTGCGGCTTCGATGAATATCTCCTTATCACAGCCGCTAGTGGGATTTACCGTGAATGCTACTCCGCTTATATCAGAGTCTACCATTTCCTGAACAATGACCGCCATACCGATTTCATCGGTGGATATTCCGTTTGTCGCAAGGTAAGAAAGCACAGTTTCCGAATATGCCGAAAGATAGCATTTTATAACCGCCGCTGAAATTTCTTCAGCTCCGCTTACGTTTATAAAGGTATCGTACTGTCCCGCAAAGGAAAAGCCCTGAAGATCTTCCTTTATGCCGCTGCTTCGTACCGCATACCTCTTTCTGCTATCCGTTTTTTCGGCGATTTCTGTTTTTACTTCGTCGGATAGGGCAAGGGAGGAATAAAGCATGGCAAGCTTTTCGGAAATCTCCCTTGCATTGTCCCCATTAAGCTCTTTAAGAAGCTCGTCTGCCTTTTGCTTGTTATCGCTCCCGCAGATAGTCTTTTTAAAAATTTCGTCTGATAAAACGATACCTGCAGGAACTCTGAAGCCTTCGCCTTTCATCAAGGAAAGAAAAGCCGCCTTATTGCCGACGTCAGTCACGCTCAGCTTTTCTTCAAGACTGTAAATACTCATTTATATATCCTTTCCTTCAGAACATATTTTTTCTCAGGTGGCAGAAGTACAAAAGCATATTGAAAATAATATGCGTTACTGCACCTACCAGCACGTATACAAAGTAATACCACACGGGTAAGGGGAAGAAGATGCATACCACAAGCACACATCCGAAAACCGAATCCGCCTGATCGAGGAATACGAAAAGTACTCTTTTTATTCCTCTTATATCGTTCTTTCCCGGAGTGATACCAAGTCTTCTTTTAAGAAAGCTGTTGGGTAGCTCAAAAAGAGCATAGGCAAAGCCTGAAAGCGCTCCCGTAAGCAGATTATATAAAAAGGAATTATCATAATTTCTGTAAAAATAATTGCAGGCTGTAAGAGTCTCGTTACCGTAAGAAATAAGTCCCCACGCTACAGAAAAGATTGCTCCTGAAATTATCATTCCGATAAAGCCCTTAAAGGTCTTGTTATCTCCGAAGATTCTTCTTCCGTCGGGAAAATTCCTACCGAAGTCAACGGGCTTTTTAAGAAAATCGCAGACTCTTATTTTGCACCATACCATATTGAAAACCCCTGCAAGTATGACGGGTAGCAAGGTGACGTACATTTCCGCAAGCTGTTCCATAAAATACCCTTTCTGTAAATACATAATAAACCATTTTACATTATATCACAAAAACTGTCGGATTTCAACATAAGAAGGGAATCCCGTTATCGGATAACGGCAGAGCTTCAGACTGTCGGGAAGCATAAATAAAAACCTGCGGAGATAATCCGCAGGTCTCAGCGTGTAGACAAAGTCTTGTCTACACGCTGTCAGACGATGAAAAACGCACGCAGACGAGGAAGCCGTCCCGACAGGCGTACATATAGTACGTTGAGGGGCGGATGACGAAGTAAGCAAAAATGCTTCAGGGAAGCCGTCTTCGGCTTCCCTGAACTTTTATCGATATTTTTATATATTCGCAAGACAAGTGCAAAATTTTACGCATTTTTGCGATGCGTGAGTTTGTCTTCAGTCTGAACCTGCGGAGATAATCCGCAGGTCTGTTATCTTATTCTGTTACGCTCTCGGTCTGAGCGGAAGTTACGGGAGCTTCCGTTTCGGGAATATCCGTTGCCTCCGTCACGGGTGGCTCTGTCGTCTCTGTCACGGGAGTTGTCACGACCGGCTCCGACTGTCCCGGATGCTCTGAATCTTCCTCTTCCTTTACGGGAGTCGTATCGCCCACCACGGGAGGCGGTGAGGTCTGCTCTGTTGAGGAGCTTGTATCCTCTTCAGGGGTGGAGGTTTCCGTACTGTCGGTGCTTGTTTCGGGCGGTGTGGGGTTGCTTACGGTTGTATCTATTGCGCTGAAGCTACCGTTTTCAAAGGCTTCTTCAGTTTCTACAAGATACACCTCCCTATCTCGGGAAAGTCTTTTTATAAAGTTTCCCGGGCATCTTATCTTTACCGCTACTATAGTTTCCTCGTCAGCCTCGAAAAGCTCCTTGATATTGGCGCTACCGCTGACGCAGGTATTATCGGCATTATATACCTCTATTACCTTTATTTCTCCCGTACCGTCCGCACGGGCAAGAATATCCTGCATAGCCGAAGGAGTCTCGGTATGCATAAAGGTTACGTAAAGGAATACGTCCTCGGTGTTCTGGTCTGATTTCTCATAAGCCTCTAAAGCAAGCTTGAAGCGTTCCTCTATCGAAATGGAGGTAGTAGGAGTAACCGTCACGGGATTTCCGCCTGAGGTCGCCGCTATAATTCCTACCGTACCGATAGTAACCGCAACCACAGCCGCCGCACATCCGGTAGCTATCCACTTCATCGGGGTTTTCTTTGAGCTTGACTGTGTAATCTTACCCATAGCGGCTTTTTTTATTTTTTCGTGATCGAATGAATATTCACTCATAAGCTGTTTGTAAAAATCTTTTTCGTTCAAAATAAAGCCTCCCTTCGTAAGATTAAAATCTGTATTTCTTTCTCAGCCGCTCAATGGTGCGGTAGAGCTTATTCTTTACCGTTGACAGACTTACGTCAAGTGCTGTCGCCACGTCCTCAAGCTTCATATCGCAGGCAAAATGCAGGTAGAATATCTGTCCCGTCACTTCGTCCGTTTTCACGATGTCGTCAAATATCTTCTTTGCCATAAGCTTATTGCACATAATATCCACAAGGGATTTCTGCGGCTTTGACATCTGTGCTTCTATATTTACCATTTCCTCCTCGGAATAATCTGAAAAGGAGGATATTTTTTCATTCTTTTTCTTTACGGAAAAATAAGTCTTGCATTCGAATTTTGCTATATTTATAAGAAAAGCCTCAGGACTTTCTATATCCTCGTAGCCCTTCTGGGATATACGCTGGTAGAACCTTGTATAAACGCTCTGTACCATATCCTCGGCGTCCTCAAAGCTACTGCATTTGCTGACTATAAAGCGGGTTACCGCCTTTATGGTCTGCTCGTACACCTCGTCAAAATATTTCGCTGTATCGTCCTTGTGACTCATGCTGCGCCCTTCGGCTCACCTCGCTTTGTCACCTACCATAATTGTAGTAGGCAGATTTCGTTCAAAAGTTTCAAAAGTCTACGTAGAAATTTCCTTTGTAATTTTGTGCATAATAACTATTTATCAATCATCCCGACGCACATATATAATTATTGTACCTTAAAATAAAAGGATAGTCAATAAATTTTGTCTGAAAATTTCCTGAAAGATGAAATATACAGCCTGTATCCATATGTACGGCAACAGCCGACTACAACAGCCACAAAGAAAAACGCCGTAAAAAGGCAGTAAGCGTAATAGCTTTGTTCCGCAGGCTTTCTTGACTTACAATTTTAGGTATGATATTATTAAATCAGGATATATTTTCCGCAACGTCGGTGGTGAGACGCCCTGATTTTCCATCCCGATCAAGGCAGATTGCACAAAAATAAAGGCTGTGAATTGGCACAGTCTACAAAATGAAAATTTTTTAAAATTTCATCTAACAGAACGGGCGGGGTTTCCGATATTATATGTAGAAGCAATAAATAGCTTCAGATTACGCAGATGATATTTATTTGGTTTGTGACGGAGAAAAGGTAGAAATCGGTGGTTGACGGAGGTAACGACGCTATGACAGAATACAGACTACAGAAATCAAACGCTGTCTTTGCTTACATTATGATAGCGGAATCTGTTTTTCTTCTGATCCTCTTCGGATATTTATTGCACGATTTTAAAATTAGCAATATATTGTTGCCCATCGTTGCGATACTCTTCATTGTCCTCGCTAAAGAGCTTTATGACAGTTCAAAGCTCGTATTGAAAGTTGAAGCAGAAGGCTTGCGGATAACAGGTGATAAAAATAAAGGACATATATTTGTACCGTGGGATGAGCTGAAATATGCCTGTCGCTGTTTAACCATACACGGACATAGCTTCTGGGTGATTTCTTCAGAAACGATAGATGAGAAAAAGGCAAAAAGAATAGTCAACACAAAATCAATGTCCAGGATATTGATTGATAATATGATTGTACTGCCTGAAATAACAGTCAATAAGGAAAACGTTACAAAAATACAGATTATAAGTCGAATACCGAATGTGATAGATAAATACAAGTAAGCTTTACTGTACGGGTATAGTTATGCTTTTAGTAAGGAGTGGTGACATGGATGAAATGACAAGAAAATTAGTCCGGCTATACAAAAAGGCAAATAGTGTAGTCGAAAGCGGTGTAGATAAATTGTGTGAAATCGCCGATAAATACGATCCGAGAAAAGATGGTAGTAATGGCGAGGAAATCATAATCCACGGTACGTCATATCAGCGTTATGGAACTCCATACTTCTTTCATAAAAAGCATTATTGTGAAAAGTGTAACGCCATTTTAGCCGTCAAGAAAAAAGAAAAGATTGTAAACTCATTTTCAGAAGAAGCGAAAAATTATGATTTCTCATCACTTGACACATATCTTGTAGGTAATATAAAATTTGTAACGTACTACTTTGAGTGTACCGGTTGTAAAGCCGTATACGAAAACGTAGAATTGATACTTCTCGAAAGAGAAAAAAGAAAAGAAAAAATAGAAACACTCAAAGCAAAAATTCAGAAGAGAATCAGAAAATAAAATCCCACACAAACCGCAAAAAAGAAGTCCTGTAATAACGCTGAAACCATATGCACATTAAATAGTTTCAGATTATGCAGTAAGCGACAACGGGGTAATTTAAAATGTTATTTATCTTAATCAGACTTGTAATTTCAGCCATAATTTTTATTCCGATACTAATTGTACTTAACAAAAAGAAGCTTCTGCAAAAAAAGCCGGTTGTTATCATAACTATAGTATCAATTGTCGCATTTGCTTCTATCATATCAATATTCCCGGTAGAAAACGCCTTTATCCGCTTTGACACGCCTGAACAGGCTTTTTCCTACGTGGAAACGGGTAAATATGATTACGTTGTAGAAGGCGAAAGCTCGTCTATGGTGGTGTATAAGAAGGATAGTAATACATATTCGCAGATTTTTCTTCTGAAGGACGAAAAGGGTTATATGCTGACTTCGTTTTATGGATATACCCTCACCGATAGAAAGCTTGACGGAAACTATGCACTGGATATTTTCAAGATAAACAACACAGACGATTTTTATATAACGGGTGTTCTGGTTTCTGACGCAAGTAACGTAGAGCTTAAAAGCGACACAAGAGACGTTGTGAGCAAAGTCTTTTATAAAGAAAACAGCGATATTTTTTTTGCTTACGTAAAAGAGTATGCAGATGATATTTATCTGGTTTGTGACGGAGAAAAGGAGATTGAACATTGATGGGATATGATATAAAAAACGGATTTTCAATAACTCAGGACGGGTACGTACAATGCAGGTCATCACGTTATACCTGTGACACAACTATTGATAATAAAGAATTTCATTTCTCGCCGGGACTTAATATTCTGAAGGGAGATATAGATGAAAGCTGGGCAATAAGTTATCTTTTATCTATGTACAGCGAAAGACCAAAGGATTTTATGCTTGAGTCCGAGCCTGAAATTGTTGCTAAAGATAAAAGAATTTCTCTGAATGACATTTCCGGATCTATATGCTATATTGATGAATGTTATAGCCTGTTCAAAAGCAAAAAACAAGTAAAAAGCCTGATAGAAAACGGAATATCGTCAACCGATAATAAAATGACAGCAAATGAAATTGTTCAGATTTTTTCACTGGAACAGCTTGACAGACAGGTACGATACTGCGGCAATGAAAAATGGCGTTCTATGTGTGCGATAGGCTGTGCGTACGGGAAAGATATATTCTGCTTCCCCTGGATAAGCAAGAAAATGGGAAAGTACTATCAGGGACACTTAAAGAAAGTGATAAGCGAGCTTTGTAAGCTACAGAAAATAATAATATTACCCACAAATTGCGACGAGTCGGAATTTAAATAAGCGGTATCAGAATCTCAGATTATAAGTCGCATACCGAATGGGATAGATAAAAGCAAATAATATGCATTTATCGAGTTAAGGAGTGATAATATGAAAAGAAACAGGATTACGTCACTACTATTGGTATTAGCAGTCTGTTTTAGTTTTTCTGCCTGCAAAGTCAGATTCAGCGAAAAATATCAGTTTATAGATTCTGAAGAAAACATAGACGCTATTTCTATAGTAAAAATTTCGTATAATGATAGCTCAGAGCTTATTCAGACCAATATAAAAACCGTAGACGATAAAGATGGTTTTTTAGAGAAATTCCGTTCAGTAGGATGTTATATCTATTTTGGCGATCCTGTCGGTCCTGATTCCACAGAAGACGAGGACAAGGTTATTAAGATAAGTTACAAAAACGGAAGCTACGAATTAATAAATCATTGCGGACAATCCGAATATATCAGCGAAAAAGACAAGCTCTCGTTCTATGCCGGATTCAATGTGTTTGATAAAGAGCAGTTTGAGGCATTGATTTCTGAATATGTAACAAAAGAGCAATAATCTATGACAGCATAGGAAATTCGCGGAATTACCGAAGCGGTGCATACATTTCATGTACGGGTATAGTTATGCTTTTAGTAAGGAGTGGTGACATGGATGGAATGACAAGAAAATTAGTCGGACTATACAAAAAGGCAAATAGTGTAGTCGAAAGCGGTGTAGATAAATTGTGTGAAATCGCCGATAAATACGATCCGAGAAAAGATGGTAGTAATGGCGAGGAAATCATAATCCACGGCACCAAAACCAATATTAATAGTTCACCGTTCTTTATTTTAAAAAATCATAACTGCCCCAATTGTTGCAGTTTGCTTATCAAAAAAAAGAGAGAGAAAGTTGTTAATTCTTTTTCGGAAGAGGCGAAAAATTATGATTTTTTCTCTTTCGATTCATACCTTGTAGGAAATATCAAATTTATAACCTATTATTATGAATGCCCCGACTGCAAAACAATATTTGAACTCGATGAGCTTGTGAAAATCGAGAAGTCGAAAAATAAAATTGAAAGAAAAGAGAAAATAGAAGCACTCAAAGCAAAAATTCAGAAAAGAATCAGAAAATAAAATCCCACACAAACCGCAAAAAAGAAGTCCTGTAATAACGCTGAAACCATATGCCCATTTCGCACTTCACCTTTGTCTCAACCTATAAAATAACCCCGCCTTACGGCGGGGATTTTTTACGTCCAGTCTTCTTTTCCGTCCCGATGCTGTTTCAGGGCGGCAAAGCGTAGCAGCTGTTTGCGGGATGAAATTCCCAGCTTGCTGTAGATATTCTTATTATGATATTTGAGAGTATTTTCGGTGATGTGGAGAATTTCCGCAATCTGCTTTGCGTTCTTTCCCGAAAGATACAGCTCGTAAATTCTGTATTCCGCAGGAGTCAGCATACTGAGATTTTCCACAAAGTAGCTGTACTGCTCAGGTACTATCTCGTCGCTGTGCTTCTCGGCAAGGCGGTCTATTTCACTTTTGGCAAGCTCGTATTTTTCCGCCGCCTTTTCATATTCTTCCTTTGCCCTGCGAGCCTCTTCTTCGGCGCCCCGTCTTGCACTTTCCAGCTCTTCAAGCTGTTTTTCGTAATAATCGTCCCTTTCCTCAAGGAAGGCGAAAAGGTCGTCTATCTCACGGATGTGAAGCTGTTCGCCGCCGTTCTCCTTTGATTTTACCTGCTCAAGCTTTCTGAGTAAGGGGGATACGTATTTCTTACTCATAAAGATACAGCATACTGCGGCAAGCAATGCTACAATAAGAAAAATAAAAAGAATATTGAGCTGTCCCTTTCTGATAAAGCCGTCATACTGTGCTTCGGGGAGCATTACGGCAACACTGAAGCTGTCCTTACCTAAAACTATCTCCTTCGTCACACCCACGCATTTTTCATTACCGAAGTCAAAAAGCTGTGAGCCTCTTTCCTGCGTAACGGATACGCTGTCTGTATTATTATATCTGCTGGTGCTGAACTGTGCCGAATATCCTCCGTCCCTTTCGTCGATAAGACCGCATATTTCATTACCCCAGCGCCCGTCCTCGGTCTTGTAGGATAACTGAAACAGCAGATCGCTTATTTCAAAGCCGCATACTCCGATAATTTCATCCTTGTACCCTCTTATCGGCACGTAGATATACCTTGCCTTTTCCCAGGTATCGGGAATCTCAACAACGGAGCTTAACACAAAATGCGTTCCGTCGGAAAATACCTCATCGCAGTTTTTAAAGAAATCCGTACTGCTTTCGTTCTTCCAGCCGCTGTGGAAAATTATATCCTTGCTTTTACCGGTCGTAAAGGAACCTCTGTAAATGGAAAAATCGTTATTTACGGTATTTTCGGAGCAGAGGTTTATGTATTTCAGATAAACTCCGCTGAAAAGCTCGGTGGGGGAATTGCTGTTTGCCGTTGTATCAAGGATATAGAAGGCGCCGCTGGCGGGAGCAACCTGCATATTGAGGTAGACTGAGTCATAAAGTACGTCCTGCAGGCTGTCAATGGCGTCGGGATCGTTTTTAAGCTCCTCAAAGGAGAGATCCTTTTCTGCCAGAAAAACACGGACAGAGTCTTCAAGCTGACCTGAAAAGGATATAGCGCAGGCTGCCAGCTCGTCGCAATTGCCTATGATTTTTTCACTGCAGGCAGAAAGCCTTGCGTCAAGATCGCTCATAATCTGTCTGTCGGTGAGATTCAGTATACCGAACAGATTCAGCAGAAGTATTATAATCGCAAGGAACAGACAGATTACCGAAAAGGCGTAGACGGCAAATCTTCTGCGCATAGACACTCCCTCGGCTCTGGACTGCTTTATAATACCCCTTACGTCCATATATTTAAATTTTTTCATATTCCGCCCTCACATATCCCGTGCGCAGAGCTTTTTCAGCTCTGCAAGGGAGGATACTGCAAGCTCCTTTGAAAGAGCCTGCTTATCGTCGGAGGTCCCGGCTCTTTCAAGATAATGATTACGGGCAGAGCGTAGCACAAGCTTTACGTTCTGCTCAAAATCATTCTGTATTTCAGAAGCGCCGCTGTAAAGCGGAAGTGAATAAAGCTCATAGTCCTTCAGCATAACGCTTGTCATTTCGTAAAGTCCACGATAGCTTTCGTTTTCCACAATGGAAGTATCCTTAAAAAGCGTCTCAAAAGCCTCGTCGGTAACGGGCAGATAGCCTGCTTTTGTGACAAAGCTCAGGTTATTCTCCTTTTCGGTAAGCCACTTTGCAAATATATATGCGCCGTAATTCTTGCGCTCGTCCTCGTTCTTTATCGTAAAGAGTCCTCCGCCACGGTGGACGGCGGCAGGCTTGTCCTCAGCAAAAGCGGGATAAGGCAAGGACAAGGAGGTTATGCTTTCAGTCGTATTATCGGGGTAGAACACCATCTCAGGCTGGTACAGAATATCTGCAGTCGAGCCTGTGTTGGAGATTATTTCGACAGTCTTCCAGCGGGCGGCGGCATAGCCGTCATCAAGACATATTCCACCGTAGATTGCCGCTTCGCCAAGCATCAGCCACACCTTTTCAAAGGCAGGTGAATCAAGATTCAACCTTCCATCCTTTATGAATTCGTCGCCATAGACCTTCATTCCCGTATAGGCGTAATTATAAAAATCGTTTATCTGTGTGAAATTCTGTCCGCCCGACCAGTCATAATAGCTGTTTGCGACAGAAAATAGTCCTTCAAAGGTGCCGAGCATATCCGTGGTAGCTCCCGTCTGTGCGCTGAATCTGTCAAACAGCGTCTTATTGAGGAAAAGCCCCTCTGTGGATTTTGCCACGGGCAACATAAGAAGCTTATCTCCGAAATAACCCTCGGATATGAATTCCTTCCTGAATATAGAAAGCTCCTGCTCAGAAAAATACTCATTCCAGGAAAGGAGTCTTTCCTCTCCTGCTATCTCCGCCACTCTCGGATATGCCGTGAACAGGTCGGGGAGCTTTTCCGCACCCGGCTCACCCTTTACGGAAGAAGCTATAGCCTTATCAATTGCCGAGGAGCTGGTAACCGATACTACGTTTACGGTGACGCCCTTTTCCTTACCGACGGTTTCGTTGAATTCGTCAATGGCATCGTTGAGGGGAGATTTTGTCTGACTGCCGTAAACGTGCCACATGGTAAGCGTTACGGGATCGTCAGCGTCCGGCCTTGTCTTGTCCGAGCAAGCGGACAGACATACCGCCATTATTATAAAAGCCAATATCAAACAAGCTGTTTTTTTCATAATTATATTACCTTTCTGTACGGGTAACCACCCGACCTGCTCTTATTTATACGTAAATTACTACTTTTCCTACCCTTTTTTTATTATTCGGGTAGTGTAGCAAAGTGAATTTTATGCTATTATAAATCCCGTAAGGGTAAAAGAGAGTATATATCCTGCCTCACTATGGGTACTCTGTAACGTTCCTGCATATGCGCCAACAGTCGCAGGAACCACCCGATTATTTATTTATTTTATCACATTGGCGGAATTTAGTCAAGAATTCCGTAAAAGCAAAGGAGAAACAGCTATGAGCTACATAGGAAAATGGAAGTTTCATTCCGTTATGGTCTTTGACGACGATAATATGCCGAAGTATCTCAGCCCCGAGGAATATCTGAACTCGCCTATGCCCTACGTGGACGAAAGCGACGAAGAAGCGGTGGCAGATGAGATAAGAGAGCGTAAGAGAATGATCGGCACACACATAAAGATATGCGAGGACGGCAATCTTTATATGCTGACAGCCTTACCCGAAGGGGTGTCTCAGGAGGAAATCGACAGAGCGGTAGCGGCAGGTGTAATAAAGATCATGGACGGTGCTATCGTTGACGAGCCTTTGAAGTGGGAGCTTCGTAACGGGGAGCTGTGGATGGATTCGGGCATAGAGGGTGAAATCTATGACGAAAAAGTTGACGGCTGGGTAAAGCCAATTGACGAAAACGGATTCTTTAATTTTTTAAATTTCAGATTTATCAAGGAGGACTAAGAAAATGGGATTATTTGATTCAATTATGAAATCAGCGGGAAACGCTGTCAAGAGCGAGGCGGCAAAGGCGGTAAGCAATGCTTCTTCCTCAGTAGGCAAGGGCAGAAACTATACAGAATGCTTTACCTTTAACGCTCTGCCCACTAATTTAGCTGAATTACAGGCTCTGCCCGAGGCTTCTCTTGATTCTGCCTTCAAGACAACGGCTCTTACCATTGCCGTACTCTGCGCTTATGAAAAGAATCCCGACGCCTGCATAGAAATGCTTAATTTCCTCAAAGGCCCGGCAGAGGTAAGTACTTACGAAAAGGGCTTTATCAAGGAGCGTCTTAACGGCAAATTCTACAAGACCTTCTCCTTCTTTGTGGGTGCAACTCCCGAAAACGGCTACAAGCCCACCACACCCTATACGATTCAGGTAAGTGAGAATCCCTACTCCTTTGACGAGGAAAACTGGGCAACTCTTTACGTTACAAGCGGCGGCGCAGATAACCCCCGCCCCATCAAGCTGAGAAAGAAGCCCTCAACAGGTCAGTGGTTCTTAAACGATATCCAGTGCCTTGCTGACATCCGTATCCCCGTAGAAGAGGACCCCTGGGCATAATAAATCGGACTAAGTATATAAAAAATCAGGAAAGCCGCATCACTCTGCGCTTTCCTGATTTATTTTTATCACGCCTACACAGGTCACAACTATTGAAAAAATACGGGATTGCTGATATAATTATTATATCAGACTATATAATATCAGATGGCGAAAAATTGCAATACATAATTGACGAGAACTAAGCGGAATGTGTCAATTTCTGCTGAAAATAATCAGCTTATAAAGCAGGCTATAAGCATTGCAAGTACAGATAATAGGACAGCTCATACATTATAATGATGATAACAACAAAAAAGGAAGGTATCAATATGGGAAAATACAACAGCTCTGTTTTCAGAGTAAGACCACTTATGACGTTGATTGAAAACGACTCCGAGAAATTTCAGGAATTTCTGAAGAATACGCCAATTATATCGCATATCGATTCCGAAGGTAAACCGCTCTGCGAAAAAAAGCTTGGCGAAATAATCGGCAGAACTCTTGGCAAGCCTGAGAGGTGCTATTACGATGGTGACAAAGAGGATTGCAAGGAAAAACGTCTCAAGCCACCGAAAAAGCATCTTGAGAAGCTTATCAGATATCTTGCAGAAAAGGATTTTGAAACACGCTCAGAGACAATCGACGAGCGTTGCAGACTGTTTTACGGGGATGACAAGGAGGGCAACCGCCCACCCGAAGAAGTCAGAAAAGAAGCCTGCAAACAAGCTATAGCCCAGCTTGAGGCAAGCTATGATAATATGGCAGAAAACAAGCGCTATTGGTTTATGTTTGAGGGATACTCAGCTCCCGATATTCTGATAGAAGGCGAGGATTATATAATACTCTGCGAGGGCAAATGGACAGAATCAGGCATTACCGACAAGACCAGACATCTGTCTGATGCAGATGAGCATCGTTGTCAGATGCTCCGCCATATTCAGGGGGCATTGAATTGTTACAATAAAACGATATACGCCTTTTATATCGTCGACGCTGGATGCGGATACGAAAAAGACCTGACCGTAGACGCCTTTAGCAGACAGGTAGGGATTGAAACCATAAAGATAGAAAGCGACGAAGAAATAAAGAAAATTACAGATTGCTTTCTCGGATATACCACGTGGGGGAAAATAAAGGAATTATTCCCGGAAATTAGTTTCAAAGGGATAGACCAGATAGATTCGGAGATGGAAAAGAGGGATTGAACGTTTGTTCAGTCCCTTTTCGGGTTGAAAAAACTGTTTAAAAAACAGCCGTATTATGATATAATAAATGTAAACATTTATTATATACTTATTTTAAATGTCCTCGCAGATTCGCAAATCGGAGATTTGCTCCCTGCGGATCGGACGATTATATCATAACCTGCGGTTATGATATAATAAATGCAAGGCATTTATTATATACTTATTTTAAATGTCCTCGCAGATTCGCAAATCGGAGATTTGCTCCCTGCGGATCGGACGATTATATCATAACCTGCGGTTATGATATAATATAAAGT